>NZ_CP066339.1:2445225-2750878 GCF_016406125.1 Alicyclobacillus sp. SO9
AGTGAATCATTTCGACTCGGCAATTTCGCCGAGTCCTCCTATATCAATCAACAGCGTCGAGAAATGCCCAAAGTCGTCATGACCGAACAAGGATTCACGCTCCTGGTGATGGGTTACACAGGACAGCGTGCAATGGACTTCAAGGAACGCTACATCGCTGAATTTGACCGGATGAGAAGCGAATTGAGCCAGCGCAACCTTGCAGACCAGTACAACTTACCTCGCAGTTATCCAGAAGCGCTTCGTGCGCTGGCTGAGGAGTCGGAACGTAACGAAGCCATGCAGCGCGTCCTGGAGGAGCAAGCTCCAAAGGTAGCGCTCTATGATGTGGCGATGCAGGCTGAGAATGCGCAGGCCATCGGAACGGTCGCCAAAACGCTGGGTGTGGGTCCAAATAAGTTGTTCCGGTTCCTACGCGAAAAGAAGGTGCTCATGTCTCACGGCAGTCGATACAACCAACCGTATCAGACCTATCTGGACCGTGGTTATTTCGCTGTCAGAGAGTACACCGTCACTCACACGCAGCACATCGAGAACAAGACACAGACGATGGTCACACCTGCCGGATTTGCTTATATTCATCGGCTGCTAGTTGAGGCCGGAATGGTTACATCGAATGAACTTACGACGCTTGGAGTGTGAACCATGGATAAGTTCAAAAAGCCTCAATCACTCGAAGAGCACTGGGATGCTTGGATTGCATATAGACGTCATTATGAGGGGCTTACCAGAAGGCTGCTAGAACAGGAGACGGAGTCGCCTATTGAAGCCATTCTTTATCTGCATTTGAGGGATTGGATGATTATCCGACCAGTATTAGTCAGAACCCAAGTTCCGATCGGTTCATATCGAGTGGATTTTCTCTTGAGCACTTTGAAAAAGCAGTTGGTCATTGAATGTGACGGGCACGACTTTCACGAGAAGACCAAGAAACAGGCTGCTAGAGACAAGAAACGTGACAGGGACCTTATCAAGATGGGTTACACGGTAATCCGATACACGGGAACTGAAATTTGTAATGACGTCGATAAAATCCTGTTTGAATTGGACGAACTGCTATTAGATGACGAGGAGTGAGACATAGGTGCCAAAGGGTGATTACCAACGGCTGAAAGCAGACATAGAGGACGGTATCGTTCCGATTGCGCACCTGCTTCTCGAGGCGCTCAGCATGGCGAAATTGAACGGAGTCGCCAAAGGTCTTGTTTTGTTCGTCTGGAGGCGCACCTATGGATGGACGCGGGACGCGAAAGTGAAGTACAAAGAGGACCGTATTACACTTGCCGAGTTTGCTAAGGCTGTCAACTCAGAACGCACATATGTTTCAAAGCAAATGAAGCTTCTCGTGAAGGCAAGTGTTCTATACGAGACTCCAGACCCGTCCAACGGTCGCTACAAGAAGTATGGCATGAACACCGATATCGGAGCTTGGGACACGGCTGTCATCGATATAGAGGCGTTAGCAGCTGCCGTCGTGGACAAGCTCTATGTCCACTCATCTAAGGTTGTGCAAAAGGACAACCGTTGCGTGAATACACAACCTTGTGCAAATGAACAACCGTTGTCTGATAGCACAACGCAACCGTTGCGTGATCGCACAACCTTAACACTCGAAGAATCGCGCCACGCTGGGGAAAACGGCGTCTCTAAAAATAGTACTAAAAAATATAGTACTGCCGCTACTTCTACTATACCCCCTATATCCCCCATGGCTGAACAAGAACGAGAAATAGAAAACGTGCTTCGGCAGCACATGGGAGATCATAATTACAAGTTGATCGGCGACGACTACAGGGCATTCAAAGAAATGCTTGCAGATGGCATCACGATGGACATCATCAAGACCGCTGTTCAGCAGGGGTTCGAGCGGTATGAACCGAGGCATAAATACGACAAGATTAGCCGATTTACTTACTTTCGCGGTGTGGTGTACGACCTTTGGGATACCTTGACGGCTGAGAAACAGGTCGCTGCTACAGGTTCTGAGAAGCAGCGTTCCCGGGCCGGTCCTGGCAGGCGAAGCCGTGACAAGCCTCCAGAGAAAGATGACCGTTACGGCAACTTTTACAAACTCTTCCCGGATGGGTGAGGTGATAACTATGCGAGTTGGAAAATACAGTGTTTTGCACATGATTCAGGACCTCACAACGCTCCAACGTCGCGGAAATCTGTCAGATGCAGCTGTGATAGAAATCGAGAACTTCGGGCTCCAGAATCCGAATATGAAGCTCATTCCACTCATCGACGAACAGGGACGGCAGATATCGAAAGTCGGTGGTTGAGTATGAGCCGGAGATTTTGGACGGTCGGGCTACC
The DNA here is from genome assembly GCF_016406125.1 of Alicyclobacillus sp. SO9. Lineage (NCBI taxonomy): Bacteria > Bacillati > Bacillota > Bacilli > Caryophanales > Alicyclobacillaceae > Alicyclobacillus > Alicyclobacillus sp. SO9. The sequence continues at coordinate 2,447,542 of NZ_CP066339.1, forward strand.
AACAGCGTTGATGTTCAGCGTCCCGCTGTGGGGGCTTGTGTGGCTGCTGGTACGAACGTTGGTGAAGTCGGGATGAGCGGTAAGAGGAAGCTTCCAAGTTGGGCAAAATGGGCTGCGCTGGACTACGAACATGCGATTGAGGAATGGGAGTATGAGGGGAAATTGTATTACGTCGTGAATAGGCAATGTGGTGAATTCTACTGGCAACTAAATCACGTTCATTTGCATTTTCAAGGCGGAGGTGGTGCGCCGTTCAGAACGCGCCAGGAATTAGATGAACGGGTTCGACAGGCTGGACTGAGACCGCAGCAGCAGCTAACGCTGGACATATGAGGGAGGATTAAGCGGAATGAAAACACCTACCCAGGCACCAGAGGAAGTTGGATATTTCGTCCGGATTCCTGGTTATCCGCTTTATGAGATTGACCAGTTCGCAAACGTTCGACGCATCTATAAGACAAAGCGTGTCTTGATGACCCAAGTCGTCAACTCCAGACGTGTCCCGATTGTACGCCTCAAGACACCTGACGGCGGTCGAAAAGAGGAGCGCGTTCACAAGCTGATGCAACGGACCTTCTTGTCGGACCCGAAGCCTGGACAAGTGCTTTATCACAAGAACAGGAATCGACAAGATAACTGCCTGTCGAATCTGGCGTATATCGACCAACGTGAATTAGGGCGCATGACTGGTGCAAAGAGCCGACGTCGTCCTGTCGCCAAGATTGATGCAAAGGGCGAAACGGTCGAGGTATACTCCAGCGCCCGAGAGGCTGCACGAAAGAACTGGATGAGCTATCAGACGGTTATAGACCGATGCAACGGCAAAGTGAAAAAACTCTATGCCTTGGATGGTTATCGATACGAATGGGATGACGAGGAGGGATTCAAGTGAACCTAGCACTGTTTGTGTATGAGTGCCAGTTGTGCGGTACATTCTTCGGCGTCGACGAGCATATGGAGGACCAGGCGATTGTGAAATGTCCCGTCTGCGAAAGTGATGATTTAGAAGATGCTGGTTCGCTGGCCGGCATGATTCAGGAGGCTGAACAAACGGGTGAGCGCAAATGTCGAGTGTGTGGTTGCACTGACCTTCAGGGATGTCCGGAAGGATGTTGGTGGGTTGAGGAAGACTTATGCAGTAGCTGCGAAGGTACGGAATCTCATGAAGAATTGCTAGGTCGTGAAAACAGTGCCTAAACAATACGGTAGCGCAGAGAGCTACGAACTGATGAAATAATTGCCGCCTGTTGTGGAAATACCAAGCTTCTTTCGCTATCTCGGATTCACAGAGATTCCAGCAGCTGCTGCAGATGTTCGAGACAGATATAGGACGCTGGCAAAACAGATGCATCCGGATGCAGGCGGTGAATCGGCAGATTTCAGGAAGCTAAAAGACGCTACGCAACGTGCTTTGAACTACTTCGACTGAGGAAGAGGTGATTGCTTTGAAAATGCAATACTTTGGTGATGGCCGCATTGCCTTTGAATCAATGATTCAGGAATATGCAGCGGAACAGGATATGTCTTTCAAAGATGTACTGAAGTGGCTGTCAGAACGGCCCGCGTTGAGTGTGGCCGGGGAACTGCTGGGGCTGCCGGACATCAACGAGGAGTCACTAAATCAGTTGGGTGAGTTCCTGGACTCGAAAGGCTATATGATACCAAAAATGTTCGGTGCAGGCGAGAAAAACCAAGGCTTGCCGGTGCATCATGACAAGCCGACCGAGAAGCCGCGGCGCGAAAAAGCCAAACAACAGGACAAAGTCAAAAAGCCACGTGTCAGCCTGAATCTGACGAAAGAGCAATACCTAGAGAAGCGTCTGTCAGGCATGAAGCGGACGGAGATAGCAAAGGCGCAGGGCACAACGCCTCCAACGCTGTATAAGAGCCTGCGCGAATGGGGCATCAAAGACCCTGTGCTTGAAGAAGCAGCCATGGAGGAATTGATAATCTGCAAACAACCAAAAGCGGTGCATGTGCAAATGACAGAAACGAGAGGAGAACAGCCTGTGGACAAGTCTATTGAAACTGTGGATAACGTGGTCGAGGATGGCTATGTCACCTTACGCATTCCGGCTGAGGAGGTACCGCTGCCCGGTGTCATCAACACGGATGTTTTAGACCGCGCCGACTTGCTGCGAGTGGCATTCACTATTGTGCAAGCCTCCGTTGCATGGGCAAAGCGAGACCTCTTGGAACGGCTCGGTGATGGCGATATTGACGGCCATATCCAGCGGTATGTTGACCGCCAGTGGGCTGAGTTTGAGAAGAAGGCGGTTCAGAGATGAGTGACTTAACGCCACGTCAGCGCGGCTCTGCCATCATCACAGCGGCCAAGACGCGGATGCTGGATAATGAAGGTTTGATGATAGTTGACACGACGGAACAACTGAAACTGCATCGGGCATTGGAAGAATCCTGTACACTGCTAAACAAGCTACGTGACCCGATGATTGATGAGACGGGTACCGGTTGGATTGACGACTTCTTCAGCAGGCATCGGGAGGTGATAGCGAAATGAGTGAGACACTCTTTGACGCTGAACAGTTCGAAGATGAGCGGTTCTCGAATCCTATGGTCCAGAAACACGGTCCTGGTCCAGGTGGTGCAGCATGTGGAGATTGTAAGTATTTCAGGCGCATGGGTAGCCTGAACAGACCGTATGATATCCGTTACCGAAAATGTGAAGTCCGCGGCATTACGCATGGACCAGGAACGGACCACAAAGCAGGTTTTCACGCGTGTTCTCTATATGAGGAGGCTGATGAATCGTGACCAGACTCAGTCAAGGCAACCGTGGCATGTCGCTGGAACTGCTCATCAACCATAGCAATCAGATCTATTACGAGCGTGGACAGGCTGTTGTAAACAAACGGCCGACGCCAGTCAAAATCGTCAAGACGAAAGGCACCCGCATATTGTCGGCGTACTTGGAATCACCGTCGACCGTGGATTATGAGGGAACGTATCAAGGCCATTCGCTTCAGTTTGAGGCGAAGTCAACCAAACAATTGAATCGGTTCCCGATGGATAATGTCCATCTGCACCAGATTAACCACTTGAGAGCCCGTCGCCTGAGCGGTGCGATAACATTCGCCGTCATCGAGTTTGCCAAACGCAACACCGTGTTCTATGTGCCAGGCGAGCTCATCGAGAGAGCATGGGACGCAGCTGAGAACGGTGGTAAGAAATCCATCCCATTCGACGACCTGTCCCGGGAATGTTTAACAATCGGAAGCAAGAGCGGAATCCCATTGGATTATCTGGCTGCTGTAGATGAGCACATTCGGCAAATGGCGCTTTTATAGGGGGTGATGCATTGCTGGACGGACAGCAGGAGCTTTGCAATCGGCGCGTCGATGAGACAGAAACCCGGCGCGCTGTGCGCCTAGTCTTCGAACTCTACCGAAAACGTAAGCGGCTGCTTGAGATGCAGATGATACCGCACGTGGAACCGGCACCGGCGAAGCGCGGATATGAAAACGCCATGGACCCGAAGTACATCCATGCGCAGGGTGTCAATCCATCAGCGCCAATCGACAGGCCGATGGACCCAGATGACAGGCGCCGTGAATATTGTCACAGTATCGAGCATAGCGTTCGTTGTTTGCCAGAGTACCAGGCCGAGATAATGCGACGATGCTACATGGTGAAGGAAGCGCCTGGAACTGGTGGCTTGTTGCCCAGTGACCCATCGGTGCATCAGGAACTGCGCAACGAAGGCTGGCTGGTAGGCATTACCTATTTTTACACGCAAAAGGAAGAGGCTATCATGCAACTGGCTGAGGCGTGGCGATGTATCCGATTTGTAAAGGATGAAATCTGAATCTCGCGGAGAATCGGTGTAGAATTGCTGGAGAATATGCGTAGGATTGACAGTGAATCATGTCCTATAATGGGTGCAAGGACAGGAATGTCCAAATCAAGGCGATGTCCACGGAGGCTCACCAGTTGGTGGGCTTTTTCGTATCTAGGGAGGATGATTAAAATGGATCGAGTCAGAGCAAAGTTTTTTGTCGCAGACGTTCAACCAGCAACTATTGATGGTGAAGAAGCAAAGTCGGTGTCTCTCTATGGGGTCTTTACCAGCCAGGATGGTCGCGAAGGGAATGCCACTGAAGAGAATCGCATATTCGGGGACTACACTCCGGGCGCTGAAATTCGCATGACAATTAAAAATCCAGATGCGTTCAAACAATTTGAACTGAACAAGGAATTTTACGTGGATTTCACTGCAACCTCGGAGGATTAGTCGAATGCAAGAAGCTTGTACACAAGGCTACAAATGCATATGGGGCAGAGACACCGGGGTGGGTGTCTCATGCATGTTCGCATCATGCCAGGTCAATGTTGGCGAAAAGGCGACCGTCGACAAGATGAGTAACGAGCGAATGTGGCACCGGCCGCTGGAGAAGTAATTTGCCTAGCATAGAGAGCACAAACATCCGAGGTGACTCCTTCCTCGGGCTCTCTGTGGTGACCAAATATCATGGTCGCCTCCTTTTACCCCCGAGAAGCTGTATCATTGCGCCGCTGTCTTCGGATGGCGGCAAACTTTTTAAATGGGTGGGACACCCGTTTGGATGCCCACGTGTTGGATAGTCTACGAAAAGTCTTCTTGTTCTGCAGCTTTGGTGGCTTCTTCTTCCGTTGCATAGCCCGTCTTTGAAATGCGAAAGCCAGACGCTGAAGCGGGTGTTGGTTGATAGACATGCCATAAATTATCGTTTTCGAACTTTCGGACGGCGATTCCCTTTTCATTCATAGTTTGTCCCTCCATTTAGATTATACATAAAACGAGGTGAGCGCATGGGGAAGAGCAAATATGACTCGCATGTGCTGCCTAAGCTAGACATCATTGAGGGATGGAGCCGCAACGGCCTCACCTTGGAGCAAATTGCAAAGAACCTTCACGTATCCAAGGTTAGCCTTATCAAATATCGGAAGGAACATGTTGAACTTTTGAACGCCTTAAAAAGTGGGAAGGAAGAGGCGGACGTTCAAGTCCAAAACGCAATTTTCCGGTCCGCTGTCGGCTTTCATGAAAAGGAACAGATTGCCACGCCAAGCGGGAAGGTTGTTGAAGTGACCCGTTTTCATCCACCCATTCCGACTGCGCAGATATTCTGGATGAAGAATCGCGTGCCGGACAGATGGCGCGACAAACAGCAGCATGAGCATTCTGGCCCAGACGGCAAGCCGATTGAAGTGAACGTGTCGCACGACCTGTCCAAATTGAGCGACGAGGAGCTGAGTCAGCTTGAAGGCCTCGTTGTCAAATCTACCGTCACTCCAACAGATACAAGTTGAAAAAGCGCGACGAAGTCTAAAAGAGTTTATCAGGCAGGCGTGGATGGTCCTCGAACCGTCGACGCCATACGTGCATGGTTGGCATTTGGACGCTATCTCAGAACATCTTGAGGCGGTGTCGCGTGGCGAGATTCGTAATCTGCTGATTAACATGCCACCGAGGCACATGAAGTCCATTCAGGTCTCTGTCATGTGGCCAGCGTGGGAGTGGCTCACAAATCCACATATGCGGTGGCTGTATTCGTCGTACGCTGCAACGTTGTCCACCCGTGACAGTCTGAAATGCCGGCGCCTGATTGAAAGTCCCTGGTACCAAGAGAACTTTGGTCATATTTATCAACTCACCAGTGACCAAAACGTCAAGAACCGCTACGAGAATGATAAAAGCGGGTACCGGATTGCAACCTCCGTTGGTGGCGCTGCAACCGGTGAAGGTGGCGACAGGATTGTTGTCGACGACCCGCACAATGTCATGGACAGCACCAGTCAGACCATGCGCGAAGCCACGCTGCAGTGGTGGGACGAGACAATGTCCAGTCGACTCAATGACCCGAAGACAGGCGCAAAGGTCATTGTCATGCAGCGCGTTCATGAGAAAGATTTGTCTGGTCACGTGTTGGATCAAGGCGGCTACGACCATCTGTGTTTGCCGGCCGAGTACGAAGGCAAGAAGATATTCACCAGCATTGGCTGGTCAGACCCACGCGAACATGAAGGAGACCTGCTTTGGTCTGAGAGATTTGGCCGCGTTGAAATAGACACCTTGAAGCGCGCGATGGGGAGCTATGCAGCAGCTGGGCAACTGCAGCAGCACCCAAGCCCTGCTGAGGGCGGTGTGCTCAAGCGGCACTGGTGGAAGTTCTACACGCAGCTGCCGGAGGAAATTGAAGAACAGATTCAATCCTGGGACCTCACTTTTAAAGAGGCGAAGGACAATGACTACGTCGTCGGCCAGGTTTGGGGACGCATTGGTGCAGACCGGTACCTTTTGGACCAAACCAGAGACCGCATGAATTTTCCCGAGTCTCTGCAGGCTGTAAGAAATCTATCGAGCAAATGGCCCAATACATACACGAAGCTGGTAGAGGACAAAGCAAACGGGCCAGCGCTCATATCGACGCTCAAGAAGGAAATCACGGGTCTCATCCCCGTTGAACCAATGGGAAGCAAAGAGGCACGTGTGGCAGCTGTCAGCCCTCAAATTGAATCAGGTAACGTCTATCTACCTCACCCAACGATTGCGCCATGGGTGAACGACTTGATAGAAGAAGCGGCTGCGTTCCCGAAGGGCGCACATGACGACATGGTGGATGCAATGAGCCAGGCGCTCCTGCGATTCAGTCGCGGCGGTGGCTGGCTTGGGTGGCTTACAGCAGAAAGCGAGGAGGATGAGGATGGACAAGATGATGCACAATCAGATAGGTTTTAAGACGCCTGCTCATGAGGCCAATCAAAAGGCGTCACATGAGGAACGGCTCGACCTAATCGAGAGGCGTCTGACTGCACTTGAGAACAAGGATGGGAACTATCAAGAATACCTCAAGATGAAAGAGAAGTTTGAAAAGTAAACCCGACAACGGGAGGGATTGAAGTGAGCGAGTTCAATGAGCAGTTCCGAGACTTCCTATGCAAGACCATCGCTGAAGCATTTCAGAAGCCTCCCAGGTGGCGCAGAGCATTTGTCCATCGCAGACCCGTTGCATTTTGGCGCCTGATGCGAAAGTGGAAACTCCCAGAGCGATGGTGTGGACGCTGGACTGTCTATGGGGAGGGCCCGTTGCATCCCAACTGCCGTCACCTGATGGCACCAGTCGATACGCCATTTCGAGACAGAATCATGGGTATCAAACGCGACAACGCGAAGGAGGCCGATTCATGAACCGCCAGCAACGATTACATAAGCGCCGCAAAGTGGCGTACCACCGTTTCAAGCAAACCCTGCGTCGTAACGTTCACTGGTACTGCAAAGCTCGACGGATTGAACCAATGGCCTACAAGGTGCAGGATGCATTCCTGGTGATATGGGACGCGGATTCGAGACAACATCACATACCCTTGACCGAGGTGGTGAGCGCGTGACGCATGTCAACCGACTGGATGCACCCAGACGTGACCCGACTGCAAGCAGCGCGATTGGCCATGCAGATAGGCATAAAAAGAACAGCACAGTGCGTGTCATTGTCAAACGTGGCGACAAAGTCTTGACCGAGTCCGAACTGCCACCGTTTGGCGAAGTGAACATCACGATGCACAGTGGCAAAGTCACCTTTATTGAGCGTGTCAAAGAGAAGGTGGAGTGATGGGACTGGCGAAAGTTGCAATCTTGCTTTTGTTCTGGTGTATGTCCCTTATATTCTTGGGCGCCTTCTTGCAGATGGTTCAGTCGCAACCGCACTTTCTAATTGGATTGATTGGATACATGGGGACGATTATTACTACAGCAGTTTGGATGGCGTCGGCAAAATAGAACCTGATAACAGGAGATGAGAAGATGAACACAGGAGATTTGATTTTCACGACGGTAATCCAACCGACCGGGAACGCTTCGACGGTTGGAGAGCTGCTTTCAGAGGATGTATTGCGCCATGCAATCGAGCAGGCACAGGGAAAGACCATTCTGGTCAATGAAGACTTCAACAAGAACGCTATTGTGGGCGTAGCCAGCCAATTCAAAGAAATCCCAGGCATTGGGTTCACGATTGGTGGACGAATTCTAAAGAGCGAGTTTATAAATGGGGCGCGCCAAGTCGAAGAGTTTGAGCTCAGGGATGTGGCTCAGAGCTTCGACTTCAAAACCCCCGGGTACGCCCGCATTCCGGAATACGTGTCGTCGACTGTCGTAGCGGTTGAGTTTGCCAAAATGGGACGCAAAACCACCGTGTGTCTCATCACAATTGACAACAGTTTCGAAATCGTCGGAACCAGTGCATGCGTTGACCCTGAGAAGTTCGACGAGGAAACGGGTCGTAAATGGGCATGGAAGGATGCACTCAACAAACTCGAAGAACTGGACGGATTCTTGCGCCGATCTGCGCCACGTGAGTTGGTCATGCCTTCTCTGTCACCTGAGCAAATGGAAGAGCTAAAGGAAGCGCTCATCGAGGCTAGACGAGAAGAACTCCACAATAATTTAGGACCCGCGCCATGGCTCGTACATCTTAAGGATGAGGAACCGGACGAGGGTGTCAAAGCAGATGGGGCGGCCGAAGACTGGGAAAGCCCCGACACGAGCAACTGGGTTGACGGGATGGTAAGTGCTCGAGATAGTCACTCGGACGGTGATGCGGATGCCTGAATACGTCGTCGTGACGTGGGATGAGTACCAACGGCTTAAACAATCATCCGAGGTTGACCCTGAAGATCATCTGTCAAAAGCAAACGTGCGTGAGAAGCTGACCAAGGTGATTGACAGTCTGTGCGCTCCCCATCTGCTGTGGCGCCCGGACGAGACTGCATTAAAGACATCGCTCTTGCACATATATGAATTGCTTCTTGGTGAACCCTATCGCCAGCACAAATAGACCTACTCGATAACGAGCGGTCACTGATATGCAGAGGATTTCCATTTGGAGATCCCTGTTGTCGGTGACCGCTTTTTTGCGTTTCTAAGGAGGTATTCGATGGACACTCAACTGCAATCATCATTCCCAAAGGTCGCCAAGCGCCAACTCTGCCACGTGAACGAGGAAGGCGGATTTGTACCGGGCCATGTCACGGCTGTGTTTGACGGCGGCTTTGTCGTGCACCGTGAGGACGGCCAAGTGATTCGTGTCCTGGAGTCCAATTGGGAAGACAACGACGCGGGCCGATTCCTGTGGCTCACAAGGCGCGGAAAGCCTATCAAACGACCGTGGTGGAAGAGGTAAGGAAGGAGGCGCGATAGATGACCGTTGAAATCATGAAGGCATCCAGACAGGGCGCTATCGCGTCCACAACCAGTCTTGCGGCGCAGGCACGCATGGCCGCAACGAAGCCAGCTGCACCCGTGAAGGTGCCCGAGACTGTTGAAATCGCAATGACTGAACAGGGTATGATTGCAGGTGGCAACTTTAGCCCTGGTGCGCCAATCTCACCCTACAACGAAGTCGGCACGCCCCCAGTCATTACACCATTCCAAGTTGGTCAGAACATCTTCGCAGTCCCTCGCCAGATGACTGGTGTTGGGTTCGACACACTGAAAAACATCACGAGCAAGTGGGACGTGGCCCGGCTGTGTATTGAGGTACGCCAGGACGAACTACGTAATCTGGACTGGGACATTGTCGTCGATGAAGATGAAGTGGATAACGCGGACTTGTACAAAGAGGAGATAAAGCAAGCCAAGAAATTCTTCATGCATCCGGCACAGGGGTACGACACCGACGACCTGGTCATGATGAGCTCTGATGACTGGCTTCGGTATGATGCACTAGCCATGTACAGACACCGGACACGTAACGGCAAACTGGGTGAACTGGAAGTCATAGATGGCACCAGCATCTCACCACTGATCGATGGACGTGGTGGCATTCCGCGTGGAGATGCACCAGCCTATGCACAATGGGCATGGGGATTGCCCTGGACGTGGCTACGACAGCGCGACATTATCTACAAGCCGCATCACCCGCAACCATCCACGCGGTACGGATTACCACCGGCTGAGTGGGTGCTACTCACGGCGAACACAGATGTGCGTTTGCAGTGGTATTTCTTAACCTACTTTACGGAAGGCGGCGTACCAGAAGCCTTCGTTAATGCGCCACCTGATGTGCAGGACCCTAAACAGGTGAAGGCGCTCCAAGATGCATACGACGCTACGATTAGCGGTACCCGCGGTGCGCACCACAAGGTCAAATGGATTCCACCTGGTGCAAAGGCGGAGTTAGTCAATAAGGCCAACTTTGATGTGGATTTCGCGGGCTTCATGCTCGCCAAGGGGTGTGCTTCATATAAAGTGCAGCCGGCGCAGATTGGCTTTACTGAGAAAGTCAACAAGAGTTCTGGCGATACCCAGCGCGACATTACAGACCTTCGTTCCATCATTCCCAGTACAAAATACTATCAATCGATATTCAATCAAATCCTGCGCGAAGACTTCAATATGCCTTATGCGCGGTTCAAATACTTGAATGTTGAAGAGGAAGAAGACCAGCTCAAGTTAGCTCAAACGCGGCAAATTTACATCCAGACCGGCGTGTATTCTCCCGACGAAGTACGCTTGAAGCTGGGGGAAGAAGTAGACTCCAAACATCCAGTGGGGCGCGCATTGTACACACGCACTGGCGTTGTGTTCCTGGACGATGGGACGGCTGGCGGCGTGCAGCCGGATGAAGAGGACGACGAACTGGAACCTGCCGATGGCGTGACGGTAGACTCTGAATTGATGCCAAAGCCTCACAGTCAGGCCAAGCCTGCGGAGGCCACTAAGAAAGCCCTACAAAACGAACTGCGCAAGTGGCGCAATGCCGCGGTGAAGCGAGCCAAGGACGGCAAGCAGCAGAAGGTGTGGGAGCCTGTCGCGCTTGATGGCATGTTAGCCAAGGCGCTCAACACGCAGTTGCAGTCGGTTGACCATCCGGATGAGGTGCGGAGATTGTTCGACCCGCTGATAGGTGGTGATGCACCTGTAAATTTTTCGAAACGAGCAACCAACGTTCGGCGTGGTAAAGGCCGTATGGTTGCTCGAGACAACAAACGGCTGCGTGAGCAACAACAGAACCTTAAGGTGCAAATTGAGATTCTCTTACACCGGGAAGGTCCACCGCTGGCGCAGCATGTTTCAGACGGTCTGCAGACTCAGCCTCAAGCTATCAATGGTACCACGGTTGAGCTGACGGTATTGGACGCGATTCTCGCCAATTATGGATGGCAGGGATGGGAGAAGCATCTTAAAGAGACCGTTACAGATGCGGCGAAGGCGATATACACGCAAGGCGCTGAAGAAGCCATGAAGCATGTGGATGTGCAGCCTTCTTTCGACCTCATCAATCCCGTGGCCGTTGAATACGCCGAGAAGCGTGGCGCGGAACTGGTCGGGAAGACGAGGCTCGGTGATTTCTACATCGACAACCCGAATCCCGAATTCAGCATTCCTCACGCTACCCGCGACATGATTCGCCGGCATGTTGTCTCTGCCATCAAGAAAGGCGAGTCGATTGATGAACTGAAGAAGGGGATTCAGGAGCACTACGCCTTCAGTGATGCCAGAGCCGAGACCATCGCTCGAACCGAAACAGGATTTGCATACAACCACGGAACTGTGGGAGGCAGCGGTCTTGCGGATGTCCAGCACGTTGAGGTCTTTGATGGAGACTATGACCCACCTTGTGCGGATGCGAATGGCTCTATTTGGACCCTGGCCTATGCCGATGCACATGTGCTGCAACATCCAAATTGTCTAGTCCCAGGGACGAGAGTGGTCGCACACAATGTGGAGGCCACGTTTGCGCGAAGGTATAAGGGTGACGTGGTTGTCCTGCGCACAGCCAGCGATTACGAGGTCACCGTTACTCCGAATCACCCGATATTGACGAATCGCGGATGGCTGACTGCTGGCGAGTTGAGCGAAGGAGACTATGTAATCCGCGACGTCAGTACCGACTGGACCAGTTGTGGTTCTAACCACGATGAAATGCCACCCGTTATCGAGGAGGTAGCGGAATCGTTCGGTCTCACGTTTGATGTCGTGCCAACTACCGCCGAAGACTTCCACGGCGACGGAGCCGACGGCGAGGTCTGCATTATACGGACCGATGGCCTTTTGTCTGACCGGGCTCAATCCACGCTCAACAAGAAGGTTGCGCAGTCGGTCTTCGTTGACTCCGATATTCTTGCTCGTGTATTCCGGGTCGAGTGCAATTTGTTCGAGTCCGATGGCGTGCTTGATTCGCCATTCAAGCGTCTTCTTTCTGCCACGAATCGAGTCATGGGCCGAGGCGGTAATGTCGTCACGAAAAGAGTCCGGACGCTGTTTGTAGGTATTGCGAAGCGACTCGGGCTGAGAGCGCATGTCGACGCCCATGTCTCTGAGCCATCTCCTGACTTGAGCAGCGTGCAGCCCATAGCGGCGAGCGATTTCATCAGAAGACAGCAAATCAGCGACATACAACTCGCGGAGTTTGTCGTCGGACGGTTTGGAAGCCGGAGTCTTTCTGCCGGGGCGTCTGAGTTCACAGCCACTTCTCTTGAGGATTCTCAAAACGGTAGATTTCCCGACTCCATATTTGGTGGCGAGCTCGGGGGTGCTCTGTCCGCTCATATAATCCCGGACCAAGTCGTCAGTGTCAAAAGAGAATTCTATTCTGGGCACGTGTATAACCTCCAGACCACTCAGGGATGGTATGTTGCTAACTCTATTATAACACATAACTGTGTGCGGGCTTTCGCGCCAATTCCGCCTGATGAAGATGAGCAGTATGTAAAGCCACCAAACCTTGAAGGGAGTTGATGTAATGCCAAAAGACAAGATTCATTTACTCGCGCCCATCGCGAAGGTGGAAACTACACCTGATGGCGGTCGTGAAATCTGGGGATTCGCTACTCTCGAGCGAAAGGACAAGGCAGATGAAATTGCCGACTTCGAGGGGACCGTAAAAGCCTTTCAGACGTGGTCCGACGAGATTTCAAAGCGCACTGGCGGCAAAAGTATGGGCAACGTGCGCGTCATGCATCAGCCCATCCCTGCTGGTAAGATGACGCACTGGGAACCCGGCGAGACTACCATTCAGGACGAAGACGGGAACGAAAAGGTGGTCAAAGGAATTTGGACAGCCACCTATGTGCCGCCTCATAAGACAGACGTCATTAAGGATGTTGATGAAGGCATCCTAAACGCCCTCTCCATCGGAGGTAACTACGAAAAGCGCTGGTGGGACGAGACCGAGAAAGGATTTCGTTACATCCCGGAACTGGCCGAATACAGTCTCGTAGACAATCCAGCGGTACCAGGTGCGGACTTTGCCAATGTCATCGCAAAGGCGCACGGCCCATGGGAACATGACCGGAGGAACTTGGCTAAGAGGGACGACAAAGAGGACGAAAAGCTTCACACCGAAGCCGAAGAGCGCGCAAAGAAGTATGGTATTTCGTTTAAAAAAGATGGACATCTGACTCCACCTGAAGGCTACCCGACAGAACTGAGTGAATATGGCGACCCTACTAACTATCGGTATCCTATCGATGAAAAACATATTCGTGCCGCAGTCGGGTACTTTAATCATCCTGACATGCGCGAAAAAGGCGACTACTCCGAGTCCGAATGGGAAGTCATCGGAAAACGGATTGCCGCGGCAGCTAACAAGCTTATTGGAGAGGGTCATGAGTTCAAGGACGGCAAAATTGATACGTCTGAGGAACGAAAAGAAGCTGACAAGGCGGCATGGGGCGACCTTCAAAAACGGGCTGGTACCAGCGGTGAATTAAGTCACAGTGACATCCGTAATTTGCTTCAGTCCGCGGTCACGCTTGGCAATCCGTTTGGAGGCGACTTGTGGGTCTGTGATGTCTATGACGACTACTGCATTGTGGAAGATTGGATGGAGAACAAGAACTGGAAGGTGCCATACACCATCAAGGACGGTAAGGCTGAACTTGGCCAAGCAGAACAAGTGGTGCAGACATGGCAACCCGCTCCGAAGGAGGCTACGAAAGTGAACCCGACACATCTTCAAAAGACAGTTCCACCGACCGACAAGGAAGTAGACGCTCGTATCAAGGAACTCGAAGCTGCACTGGATGCAGTCCGTGCTGCCCAAAACAAAGACCAGAAAGCGGAAGGGGACGACCCCAACGACCAAGCTGTATCAGAAAAGCTGGAGGCGGCACAGAAAATTCTCGACGAACTGAAAGCTGCCCAGGAGAAGGACAACAAAGCCGCCAGTGAGATGTGGAACGAAGACCACAAGAAGGCTGCAGAAGCGCTGGAAGTGCTAAAGGCCATCACCGGGCGCCTGGAGAAGCGTGGTGCAGCCGTATCGGCAGCCAGACGGAGTCACTTGAGTAAAGCTATTGACCACATCCATATGGCTCTCGGTGACGAGGACAAGGTGGAAGACAAGGCGCACATGGGACTTGAGCCCGACGACCACGCTGAGAAGGTCGCGTCCATCATCCTTGAAAAGTTGGGTGGTCTCGATAATCTACAGAAATCTGCACCCGTTGATGTTGGAGGTGCGCTGGCCCAAGCGCTGGAGAACGCTGGGTTGGCAAAAGCTGAGGAAGTCTCTACCGTGACTGAGCAGCTGACCAAAGCAGTGGAGCAGATTGCGACACTGGAGGGTCTGGTGAAGGAAATCGGAGAACAACCGCAGCCAGGCGGTCCATTCATGGGCGCCTATCCTGGCCTTGGTGGACAGATGCCATGGAACGGGGAGGTCGAAAAGGCCGCACTCCAAAACGTATTGAACACTACCGAAGATGCAGCTGTGAAAGATGCAGTCGGAAGACACCTGGCGACAGACATGTTGGCGCAGCAATTCGCGGCCGCAAGTGGTCGCAAGCCGACTCCTTAACTCGACATACAATTCAGCAAGCAGACCACGTCCCAATGGGGCGTTTTTTGTTTGCCCAAATGAGGTGACATGATTGACTCAATTCATGCAAACTCCAGCTGCTCAGAATGACCTGGAGAAGATTACCCAAGAAACTATGAACTTGATGAAGGACGCCACAACCACTGGCTTTACTACCGCAGACGGATTAACCGGATTCGGGTTGGAACCTGTGGCGAAACTCATCTATCCGTTGGTCACGCCGTTTTTAAATTCCATCCCGCGGAAAAACGCTGGACAGGGTTCGGCAGCTGCGCGTTGGAAGGCCATCACAGGCTTTGGTTACACAAAGCAGCGGCCTTCCACCTCTTTCGGTGCAGCTGGTAACCTCGTAAAGACTGTTGAGCAGGACTTTGTGGCGCCGTATGCGCCTTTGTCGCTTGGCGACAGCGTAACGAAAGATGCCCAGACATTGGCGCGTGGTTTTGACAATCTGCGAGCAAAATCGGGCGTCAAGACGCTGTATGAGCTGAAGACCGGAGAAGATGTCATGGCGATTGGTGGCCAGAACTTCGCGCTTGAAGCCATCGGCACACTGACGGCTACCTACTCGAGCACTGGCGGCTCCATTACCAACGGAGGCGCATCCGCGGTGACTTGGAAGTTTGCCGTTGCCGCGCGGACGACTGAGGCATATCACTACGGTGGCCCTGGTACCACTCAAGGCGTAAATGGGGATGACATGTTGACCGCAGCCAGCACGGCTGTCACAGTCTCCGTTCCCGCTGGTGCGACTACTGGCTCTGTGGCACTCACGGTTCCGGCACTCGTTGGCGCAGTAGCTTACGACTGGTACACCGACAACGGCACAGGCGGAAACCTTTACTATACCGGCATCACGACCACTGTCAACGCTGCGACGATTACCGCTGCCGCTGACACAGCGAATGCTGTTGCACCCACCGCTGATAATTCGGCGGATACCGAGACATTTAACGGATACATGGCGACGCTCGTTGGTGCGTATTCCTCCGCTGGAATGGTGACACGTGGCACATCAAGTGCTCGTAGCAGCGGCTCTTATATCACCAGCTTGGATGCCAAGACCTTGACGGGCAACAATGGGTCCATTCAGGAAATCGACAATGTACTCTTGTATCTGGCACAGAACTTCCAAGTGAGCCCCACCAGGCTCGTTGTCAATCCGCAGGAAGCATTCAACATGACCGACAAGATGTTCGCGACTGGTGGGTATCGTGTCATGCTGCAGGCGGGTAAGCAACAAGATGCTTTGACAGGTGGCACGTACGTCGAGAACTACATCAACAAAGCGTGGCAGGGGCAGATGCTCAAGATTGTGGTCGACCCTCATGTGGCGCCCGGTACCATCATGGGGGTCACGGACATGCTGCCGTACCCAGACAACACCATCTCGTCTGTGTTGGAGATTGAGACTCAGGAAGAGTACACGCAGTATGAGTACGCCGCAAATCGTCAGACAGGTGCTGGTGGTGGTCCTCGGTATGACTACGAAGTTCGGTCCATCGAGGTCTTCAAGAACTACTTCCCGGCTGGCGGCTTCTTGCTCCAGAACGTGGGCAACGGTTAAGCACTGAGCAACTGAAGAGTAACACCGACAGGGGCGTCTATCGGCGCTCCTGATTTTATTGATGGAGGTTGATAGCGTGGCACGTAAATACTTTCACGAGCAACTGGCGCAAAGCCCAGAAACTAAGTCCCACATGACCGTGATGGAGGATGTCGACAAGCCGGTGCATTTGCCCATCGTCAACGGTGTGGTGAGTATTCCGGACCAGTTACATGACAAGGTGGTAATGGGGCCAAAGTGGGTGCCATACACTGGTCAGGTACCAGCAAACCCTGAAGAGCTGTCCCCTTTGGACGCGAAGCAACTCGCTGCCCACTACAAGGGCGCTGAAAAATCCAAGTAAGGAGTGAGCGAAGATGACCGCCGCATACACGGGCGCTGCTGCCATTGCGGCGGCGCTTCGATTACAGCCTGACACGACTTTGTCCAGTGCAGCCTCAAGCACCACGCAAACAATTGAGATTGCCGCGAATCAAGTAGCCAGCGGCAACGGCCTCTATCCTGGTATGTACCTGGCGTTGGACTACTTTAATCCAGCCGTGGCTGAAACGGTGCAAATCACTGGCGCCATCACTGGCACAGGTCCATATACGGTGCCTGTCACGGCGTTGGTGAATGACCACGTGGTTGGTGCTCCGGTGAAAGAAGTGTCAGCCATCGAGTCAGTTGCAGATGCTGGCTCTCGACTTTGGGACGATGCGTGCTTCACGGAGCCGGGCGCGTTTGCTTATCAAACGGTCACTGAGACGGCACGTGGCATTGCAATGACGAACGGCAACATCTTGATACAGGTCAAGGGCCGAAACGTTACATCTGTGTCGTCGCTCACTTGGCAGTACGGCCCTGGCGATACAGCCTTTACGGTCGAACCAAGTCAGTGTGAGTTTGACGATTATCAAATCACTGCATGGGGACCGAGCACGACGAGCACACCTGGATTCAACGGCTCGGTGCCGGCACCTTATGCAAAGCATTTGATTGTGAATGTCACCTATACCAGCGGTTACAATCCATTGCCAGCCGATATTGTACGGGCGTCCACTGTGCTCGCTGCTCGATTGTTCAAGGAAGGCGACACGGGATTCTCGGATGTGACCGCCAACGCTGAACTTGGGATGCTCCAATTCAAGAAAGGTATCCCAACGGACGTTGCGATTATGGCAAAGCGGTGGAGGCGGTGGACGTGAGTCAATTTGGCATCAAGACGGAGATACCGACCGGCCTCAAAGACGCAGCTGTCATCTTGGACAAGGAGGTACTGACAGGACTGCGGGACACCTCACGTTCCGTTGCAAGAGAAGCCAAACGGCAAGCGCCAGAAGGGGTATCTGGCACGCTCCGACGTGCTATAAATGGAACGGTGATTCCCGTGGCTGGAGGCGCGGGTGCATTGGTGTCGGAGCCCATCAAGTATGGACCCTATGTAGAGTATGGAACGCGACCGCATATGCCGCCAGTCGATGCACTCAAGTCCTGGACGGCGAAGAAGTTTAGGCTGGCTCGAGAGTCAAAAGCAAACAAGCGTGCTGCATGGGCGCTTGCGATGAAAATCAAACGTTCTGGTACCCGTCCGAATCCCTTCATGGGACGGACGTTTTTTGTTACAAAACCATTCGCAATTGAGCGGATTCAAAACGCGATCGAACGGGCGGTGGAGAGGATGAGCAAAGAGTGAGCTTGGATACGGTCATTAAGGGAGCCAACACGGTTCTCAAATTGCAGAAGGGGATCGCACGGGTTCATGAGAATGCGCCGGAGTCACTTTCACTCCTGCCGGCTACGACTTTGGTACCCGACAAAGGGGACATTGACTGGCCCCGTAAACCCAACCAGCGAAACACGACACACAACTTGACGCTTACGCTCCTGGTGGCCCGCGGGGGAGACCTTGCAGCTTCGGATCAGGCCCTGAAGCCTTGGGTGGATACCATCATTGACCTATTTGATCAGCACTTCACGCTCGAGGGAACCGTCTTCGTGGCGGGGATCGTGAGCTATGACTACGGCCATGTTGAATACGGAGGCACTACCTATCTCGGCGTGACCTATACCCTGCGGGCAGTCGAGCTGCAGGCTGTCAACTTCCACAAGTAGGAGGAATCCTCTAGTGAAATTTAAGTACAACGGAGAGCTGCCGACGACACTTCCAACACTGGGCGTCGATGTTGAGCCTGGAGACGAAGTGGAGTTGCCGGATGATTTTTTCAATCCCCTCTTTGAAGCTGTGAAGAAACCAAAGAAGAGCGAGAAGGAAGAAGGTGAAAAGTCCGATGCCACTACAAAGTAGTCTTCTGCACGTGGGGATGGCCAAGGAGACGACGCAAGGGACGGCGGTCGTTCCATCAATATGGTTCCCTGTGCAGAACAATGTAAAGAATGAGGACATTAATCACTGGATTGAGGACAAAGGACTCATGGGTGCGCCTGTGGACCCGATTGCACAATACCCCGGTCCCACCTACAGCGAAGTCGACTTTGACGCCAACTTTTACCCGGACGCTTTAGGTGCAGTGCTGATGGGCATGATGGGGGTCGACACCGTGACGGGCTCAGCTGCACCTTATGCACACGCCCTTTCCCTTGCAAGTGGGCAGCCACCGTCATATACATTGTCCGTCTATAACGGATTCAACGAACGCCAATATCCGGGGTGTCTGCCAAGCGAGGTACAACTGAAATATGCGACAGACGGCCCGTTAATTGCCAGTACAAAGTGGACAGGATTCCCGTCTGCAGTAGGCACAACGTCCACGCCAACATTGCCGACACTCGACCCATTTCTAGGCTGGGAGGCCACGTTGCAAATCGCTGCAGCTGCTAACACGCGCTTGATCGGCTTCGAATTGACCGCGAAGAGAAGCACCAAGGCGCAGAACACAGCCAGTGGAAGTCAAGCGCCGACCTTCGTTTATGCGGGTCCGTTGGCGGTTGAAGGGAAACTGACATTCGCTGTGGATGACGACACTGAACTCACCTATTTGCTGAGCAATACGCAGCCGGCCACGACATTGACATTGACCGCAGCAAGCGGGGACTCACTCGCTATCCAGATGAGTAAGTGTGCGTTCTCGAAGACGACACCGTCTTACACGAAGGAATGGGTTGAAGTGGACTACGACATCAAGGCGATGCCGAACAGCACGGATGCAGGCGCAAGCGGGCCGATTAGCCCAGTGCTGTTCACACTATCGAACGGACAGCAGACATCCTATTAAAAGTTGTTGTAGAGGAGAATATACATGGGTGGATGGAAAGTAGAAGCAACCAAGGTGATTAAGTTGCCTGAAGACATTGCGGACGACCTGTGGATTAAGACACCGCACCCGAAGTTATTGCCCCATGACGTCATGAAGGCGCTCATTGATATGAGGCCCAGGGACAAAGACGGAAAGGAAAAGGGGCCAAATGAAAATCCCACCGTCGAAGACCTGGACTTGGATAAGGCTATGGCGCTTGCCACGGCCATCATCGAAGACTGGAACCTGCCGGACAGGGATGGAAAGACTCTTGAGATTCCTTCGAAGGACCCCTCTGTGTGGAAGAAGGTTCCGGTAATGCCGGTTATAACCTGCATTTTTGAAGCGCTCAATGAAGGTCTGGAATCGGCAGCACCGGACCCAAACTCATCCAACGGGTCGGCCAGTACCTAAGAGGGCGATCTGTTTATGGAGACCTGCTTCCGTACCAGGAGTCACTGGTCTGTAAACGTTGGGGATGCACACCTTTGGAACTATCAAAGGTGCCCTTTTCGCGTGTCATGTTAGAAATCGAATTTATCAATGAAGAAAATCGCGCCGAGCAGGCGAGGGGGAATTAGAATGTCTAGTGAGTCGGAATTGAGAATCCTCATCACTGCAGTGGCCGATAAGGCAAAGGCGGCGTTTCAAGGGGTGGTGGACGGTGTCCAAAGGATGGCAAGCCACATGCGTACCGGCGCTGACCAATCCAAGTTAGCGATGGACAAAGTTGAGAGTGCCGTAGCTGGAGTAAACAGACAAGTCGATGAGCTTATCGCAAAACAGCCGACCAAAACGATTGACCTCCATACTGCTGAGGCACGAGCGCGCTTGGACGAAATCAGAGCAGATCTCGATACTATGCAAAATAGTGTCTTGGATGTGTGGGTAAATGACGGACCAGCATTCGAGGCGCTCTACAAGCTAGATGCCCAGTTCGAGACCCTCAAAGAGCAGGCCGTGAAAATTAACTTGGAGGACAAGGGCGCGCTGGCCAAGTTGGATCAATTCCAAGCAAAAGAATTGGAGCTCCGGACTATTCTCAACAAGATTCCGCTGGACGTGTTGGACGAGAAAGGAATCCTCCAAGTCGAGCGCCTCAAAGTAGCGATTGATACCTTGCACGACAAGATCGTTACGATTGGTGTTGTTGAGAAACCGGCAGCCGCAACATCTCCGGCCGCAGGCGCTGCAAAAGCCGCAGGCGGCGGGCGGCGCATGGGTGCCTTGGCCGCTGTCGGTCTGAGCGCATTGCCCATGGTTGCACCTGTAGCAGCAGCTGCCACAAATGCAGTCATGGGCCTTGCATCGGCCTTTACCTCCGCGTCTGCTGGCGTGGCCGGGTTTGGCGCCGTGGCTATCTCCGACTTGAAGTCAGTCTTCACGGCCAGTTCCGCACTCAACAAGGCTCAAGCGGCATATGCCACAGCTACGACGAGCGCTCAGAAGGCGACTGCATTGCGCCAAGAGAAACAGGCGCTGTACGGCTTGGATGCGGCCCAAGTGGCAGCAGTTCGGACTCTTCAGACTTTCGAGGAGAAGTGGCAAGATTTCGCCCGGTCGTTTCAAAAGCCAGTATTCAAGGTCTTTGGGTTGGCTCTCAAGGGGATAGAAACTCTGATGACGGACATGAAGCCTGTCATCACCGCATCTGCCAACGCGTTTATAACGCTTGGAACGCAGATGGACAAGGCGCTCGGCTCGTCGGATAATAAGCAATTCTTCAACTGGCTGGCGTCCACAGCAGGACCTGCAATCCTCGCGTTTGGACACGCAACGGGGAATGTATTTCGAGGGATTGCCAATCTCATGATGGCCTTTGGAGGCAGTGCAAAGAGCATGGAGAC
The DNA here is from genome assembly GCF_016406125.1 of Alicyclobacillus sp. SO9. Lineage (NCBI taxonomy): Bacteria > Bacillati > Bacillota > Bacilli > Caryophanales > Alicyclobacillaceae > Alicyclobacillus > Alicyclobacillus sp. SO9. The sequence continues at coordinate 2,469,011 of NZ_CP066339.1, forward strand.
TGGCCTTGTTGGCATGACGGCAGATTTCTACAAATGGACAGATAGCCTGAGCAAGACAAAAGGATTCAAGGAATTTCTGTCCTATGCGGCATCGAGTGGAAAGGCAGTACTCACACTCATTGGGCAACTTGCTCAGCTCGTCGTGCACTTAATCACCTATCTGGCACCTCTTGGACTTGAGCTGCTCAAGGTAGTAGGCGACTTAGGTAAATGGATCAATCAGCTGCTGACTACCAATCCTATCATTCGAATTCTGATTCACGTTGTGATAACCGCAGTGAAGAACCTGTTGATATTCGTAGACACTGTTATCAAGGTGATGATGTGGCTCGGCAAGACGCATCCGGTCATTATGGATATCATCGCAGCGGTTGGCCTTGCGACCGCCGCATTCTTTGCCTTCAATGCGGTCATGGATGCTAATCCAGTAGCACTCGTCATCATTGGAATTGCTGCGTTGGTAGCAGCCGTCGTGGAATTGGTGCGACATTGGCACCAAGTCATTGCGTGGCTCGGGCGCGTCTGGAACTCCTTCCGACACTTAGGACTTGGCGTACAATTTGCACTCGCAATGTTGAACCCTTTCATCGGTATTCCAGCCTTGATCATTGCGCATTGGCGGCAAATCAGTAACTTCTTCGGCACGATAGTGCGGGATGTTGAAAGTGGCTTTATGTGGCTCGTCAATGGCGCCTACACTTGGGGCTCAAATTTTATCAACATGTTCAAAAATGGTATTTTGGCCGGCGTGCATGCAGTCACAAGTGCCGTTTCCCGTGTAGCCCGTGCGGTAAAGAGTTTCTTGGGATTCGGATCTCCGACCGAAGCTGGCCCTGGCGCAACATCGGACCAGTGGGCACCCAACTTCATCAACATGTATGTAGCGGGGTTGCAAAAAGGCATCCCGCGGGTTCAAGATGCGCTGCGTCGTGTGCTGGAACCGGGCGCACAAGCTGCGATGGACACTGGATATCAGGGCAACAGCCCCGCTCACCTCGGCACAGAAGTTGCCGCTCAACTGACGCATGAAACCGGCGCTGGCGTCCAAAACGGAGGACAAATCGTGCTAAATATGACGAACCATATTCACGGGGCGCACAACTTCAACGACCCGCACGTGATTGAGTCTCTGTCTCAGCAGATTGCTATCTACACGCAGCAGAAGCTCCATGCAATGGGAGGCACGCTCTAATGCTCTTATCCAGTCAATCGGTCCTTGGCTATGGAGCGGAGTCCGCGTGGGGCGTCACGGCTGCACCGACCACATTCTTTCCTGCAAACCCACTCATGGCTGAGGACTTAGTCAAGTACCACCCCATCCATGCGTACACCTTCATCACGCCGCAAATCCTCAACGTGCCGTACTACGCAGGCGGGAAGGTAAGCGCCACGCACTTTGCAACGCCTGAGACCATACTGGCTGAAATGCGGGCAGCGTTTGGTGCGGAGTCGGTGAGCGGGAACGTCCACACATTTGGCGTGGCTGACATCCCAACTTCGTTCACGGTGACAGAGTATGACGGACAATACGCCCGGGCTTATGCGGGTGCGAGACTGGAGCAATGGACCCTCTCCTTCGATGTGGAACGCGGCTTGACTTCAAAGGCACAATGGTGGTCGCAGATGGCACAGTCGACAAGCTGGAACGGTGCCAGTGTTCCGATTGTCGACCCTCCCTCTGTGCAGAACGGCGTGGTCAAGCTGGGCGGTCAGCAAATTGGAACCGTCATCTCCGGTGACTGGCATTTTCTGAGGGCTATCAAGTTAATTCATAGCGACCAGATTCAAGATGTGGTTGGCATTCACCCGGGGCCGTTCATTGCACAAGGCCAGCTGACATTGGCACTCGAAGACGACTCTGCATGGACGAAAATGCAGGACGGCACCTCGGACACGCTGACGACCACGTTCGACTGGCTCACCATTCAATCCTACAAGCTCAATTATGTGCAGGTGCAGATGAATCGAGGCGCAGACTTGCTCAAGCAACAGTTAAAATTCCGGATGGTCTACAGCAGTGCGGACGATGCATTGGTGACCGCAAGCGTGACGGTATAGGAGGGGTGACTCATGAGCGGCTATGGATTTACATACAACGGCGTGGCAAGCAGCAACTACAATGTCACGGCCACAGACACCATCACTGGCATTCTGCCGCCTTTGAAAGGCCGCACGATTTCGGTACCCAATCGACCTGGCGCTTGGTACATTCGAACGGATCTTGGTCCCCGATGGATTAAGGTCAAGGTGGCTATCACTGAGACATCCAACACCTCACTACGGACGCAAATCCGGCAGATTGCGCAGTGGCTGTCAACAGTGAACGGGCCACAGACGCTCGTGTTCGACAATGAGCCAGGTCTGACGTATTACGCGGTGTTGGATGCAGGCATGAGCACGGGAGCGGGTACGCAATCAACGGATATTAAGCAGTTGGTGACGCTCGGTCAAGGTGAGCTTACGTTCATGTGCGTCGATCCCTTTGCGTATGGAACCCAGGAGTCTCTAGCCTTCGCGAGTGACAGCGCATCTCCGAATGTCACGGGTACCTACGAGACGTGGCCGACCATCGATGTGACCTTTACCGGAGGCGCGACTGACTTCAAGGTATCTCTCGGGAGGCTGTATGTACTCGTGAATCACATTTTTGTAGCAGGAGACACACTGACAGTTGACTGCTCAAAGCAGGAGATACAAATCAACGGCGTGAGTGCCATGGCTGACTTGGGCTTGTCGAGCAACTTCTTCGCGCTCCAGCCCGGCGCACAAACGCTGAGCATCACGCCCACTGGTGTCACGACCGCTTCTGTGTCATGGACACCAGGCTCACTGTAGAGGAGGAAGACCATGGGAATTACACTGAACCGCGAGACTTCGCCGCCACCGAACACGAATCCCGGCGTATTGCCGCAGCATTTCAAAACAGGCGGCACGTCTATGTTGGACACTGGGCAAGATAATCCATTGCCCGTCACCCTTTATGACGGTCAAGGAAACGTACTTTCAACTGTAGCTGTCGGAATGGGGGACGGCGCAGATGTGACCAAGGGTGCAAAGGCAGACGCAGCTGTGACCGACCCAACACTCAGTGCGTCTCAAATAGCACTGCTGAAAGGGCTGTTGTCACAGCTACAAGGCACCGGGAGCGGTGCGGCACCCGTTGAGCTTGCGGGCAGTAATTTTACAGCAGCACATGGTTCACTTGTTCCGACAGATATCGCTGTGATGGGCGTAAACGACAATGGAATAGCACGGTATTGGTGGGCAAGTGGCACCGCCAGTGATAGTGACCTAGGAAACAACAGCGCTATAACGAGTCAGCAACAATACAATGGTTCTACATGGGACAGAGTCCGCAACAACACACAAGGCACACTGTTAGCGAGTGCGGCAAGAACGTCAACAACTAACAGTGCAAATGTTACAAATTATAATTCTCGTGGGGTTATCGTTGACCTCAGTGTGACGAACGCTTCGGGAACAGGCGGCCTTTCAGTATATGTAATTGGAGTTGACGCAAACGGAATAACATATCAAATTAGTGATTCTCCAACCGCAGTGACAGCGAGTGGAGTATATGCTTACGAGATATATCCGGGTAGTACGGGAAGTGTACCGGGTGGCACACAAGACCTAGTGAAACGAACTGCCGGTTCAATACCCAGAACTTTTTATGTTCGTGTGTCACACGGAGATGCAAGCAGTTACACATACAGTTTAAGTTATTCGCTTATTAAATAAGGAAGGTGGAAGCCATGACAATGCAATTTCTTTCTGCTACAGCACACGCAACAGGTATTCAATACTCAGTTTGGCTCGATACAAACAAAACTGACTCAAACGGTAATCCTAACCCTGCATATGTGAGAAATTACACGTGGGCACCAAACAATCAGGCGCAAACGAATCTCACTGATGCAGAGTATCAAACCATGACAGAAAATGAAGTGAAGCTACTTGCACAAAGTGACCTTGCGCAACTTGAACCACAGACGCAGACCAATTTATCAGTGAGTGGTTCGACGTTTTAAAGATTTCGGGGGCGAATCAAACACACAGAGACCATCCTTCGGGATGGCTTTTTACATATGAGGAGGCGAGTCCATGGGCCAGAGCGAATACACGCAACTTGGCAGCATGTTCCTAGGCGACAGTGGAACACCCACTGCGCCCACCCGTGAGCCGAGTCTGTATGTGTTCAGCACAGACAACTCTCTCGCCAATCCGTTCCTCTCGTCGGCTTTCCTCCCGCTGACCATCGCGTCGACCTCGGACCAATACAGCAACATCCAATTGCAGACCATGCTTGGTGTGTCGGCGCCCAACGCGTGTCCGTATTACAGTGCGATCTATACATACCAACTCATGAACGCGAGTACCACTCAGCAGGCTCAGTCACAAAAGCAGCTCGTGTTTTCGGTACCCGCCGACGTGACACAAGCGCAATACCTAGAAGTCGGCTATCTTGTAGGGTTCTATGACCTGGATGATAACTTTCAGCTGTTTGAGATTGTCAAGGTGGATGAGCACCATACGGACACGCTCTTTAAAATTTGCACCTGTACATATTTAGCCCAGACAGAACTGGGTGACGACTGGATTTCTAACGTCACCCTGTCGAATGTAGACGCTGAAACAGCGCTCAGCACGGTGCTGGACGGGACGCAATGGCAGGTGGGAACTGTCGATGTCACTACTATCGAGTCACTGGATATCAAGCGGGCCAGCGTATCCAGCGCGCTGCCTGCTCTCCTTGCTCAATGGGGTGGGGAGATGCAGTTCAGGCTGACAGTCTCCGGTTCGCGTATTACGGGACAATATGTGGACTGGCTACAGACGGTGGGCAACAACACAGGCAAGAGGTTTGTATATGGCAAAGACCTGAAGAGCGTACAGCGCACGCCTTATACCACTAATCTCAAGACAGCTCTGCGCGGGTACGGGCGCGCTGACAGCAACGGCAATCCACTAACATTTGAAACGGTAGAGTGGTCGACGGCCAATGGAGATCCAGTCGATAAGCCCGCAGGACAAGACTGGGTGAGTGACCCCACGGCTCTGGCGCAGTGGGGAAGGCAGAACGGTACCAAGAACCGATTTGGCGCATTCAGCGACAGTCAGCAGACCGACCCCGCGACCCTTTTGCAGGAGACATGGGATGCGCTGGAGCAACAAGTCACGCCACAAATCACCTACCAGATGAGTGTTGTGGATTTGGAACGGCTGGCAGGGCTCTCCTTCGAGGCAGTTCGCGTGGGGGATACCGTAGCCGTGATTGACACCGCAATTCAGCCGGAACTGCGCTTGACTGCGCGGGTGCTGGAGATAAAGCGAGATTTGGTCAAGCCAGAAAACACACAGATTGTATTGGGTAACTTCTTGCCTACGACGATTCCAACGCAGGCGCAGCTGAAGACCCTGCAGCAGACGAATGTCGGCACGTTTGATGGCGGCATTTCAAACACAACGACGGCAGCCTCACCGATTCCAACAACGCAACTGCAGGGCGCTATCAAGGCTCTGAGCAATCAAATCCAGTCAGATGGCGCCTACGTCTATATCACAAATAACGAAGGCATCACCATCTACGACAAGCCGCTTGGCCAGAGCCCCACCAAGGCGATGAAGCTCGGAGGCGGAATCTTTGCGATTGCCGACAGCAAGAACGCAGACGGAACATGGGCCTACACCACCTTTGGTACCGGCTCGGGATTTGTTGCTGACCTCATCAGGACGGGAACGCTGGACGCAAGCCTCGTGACTGTCGCCAATCTGGACGCATCGCAAATCACGACAGGAGTTCTGTCGGCGTCATTCATTCAAGGCGGGACGCTGACAATCGGGGGGAGCGGCAACGGAAACGGGATATTTGCCCTTCTCGACAACTCGGGCGCGAAAATTGTGCAGATGAACAACGCCGGAATCCAATTGGCGAACGGCGCGACCATGCTCGGTGGCTCCGGCGTGTTGTCCGAGCTCACATTTGAAAGCTCCGGCCAGTATTGGGGATGGTCCAAGGCCGGATGGTGGAGCGGTGCCACGAACCTGAACGAAAAGGCGTACATCTTCGCGTACATCCCGAGCAACTTTGTCATTACAGCGGCCACGCTGACTACAAAGGCCATGCCGACCTACGAGAATGATTCCTCAGCGTCTAACACTTGGTGGCAGCTGACGTCGGGACGATTGACGCAAAGCCAAGGTTCCACGGCTCTGAGTGGATACATGGACGAAGAAGGCGACCCACATGTGATTATGAACAGCATGAGCGACATTACCTCATCTGCATGGGGCAGCTATTGGAGTCCAGCGGCCACGGCGAATGTCATTCAGACTAAGAGTGCAGACGTAAAGAATTATCTCACTCCAGGAGGACGTACCGTGTTCGGTGTGGACTCCAATGCGTCTGCACCAAGCGGCAATACCATGGCGGCACTTGTGCAGTTTGAGTTGACCGTCACAGGTTACAAAAACGGATAGGAGGCGATAGTGTGACAGATTCATACTTTCCCTTTACCAGTGGAAGCGGCACGCAAGTAGATACATCTCAATGGTCTATGATGGCGCGTAATTGGGTGCCGACAGGCGTTATTAAAGGAGCCCTCAACGAACTGGCCGTTACAGCTGCAGGCACAGCAATGAGCGTGTCCGTCGACACTGGGCGCGCATTCATCATGGGTGGACAATACCAAAATGACGCCAGTAAAGCGGTTCAAATTGCCGCTGCGGATGCAACCAACCCGCGTATCGATCTCATTGCGCTGCGCATCGACTGGTCAGCTAACACTATCGGGATTGTGTACTTGGAGGGAACCGCAGCCGCTTCACCTGTCGCACCGTCACTCACGCAAAATGACATCTTGAGTGGAGGGACACGGTGGGAAATTCCATTGGCGCAGGTTGCTGTCGCCGCGAATGCTACAGCAATTAGTTCGAGTGATGTGACCGATGAACGATATTATGCGACGGAAGGTACCATTAATATTCGTGCGTTCGGCGCAAAAGTCGATGGAGTCACAGATGATAGTGCGCCCCTAATTGCAGCGTTAGCATCAGAGGGGATGACCATTATTCTGCCAAAAGGTGTATGCCTGATTGACGGCGTTCCGGCATTCGGAACGATTAAAAACGTCCGCATCATAGGCCAAAATGGCTCAATCTTGAGGTTCAATGGGCCCTCCTCATTCAATAGCCAAACATTATTCACGGACATGTCTCATGTTCAATTTGAAAATGTGACATTCGAGGCTCCAAACGCGCCATTGTCGGCAATCATTGGAAGTTCGACAAATGTGGAATGGTTGAAATTTAGAGACTGTACCTTCCAAGATATCACTCCAACGTTTCTGCTTTCCGCAAAAGGACATGTAACCTTTGATAAGTGCACTTGGACTCAAACATCTTCACCCCCCTCCACATTAGCGCAGACCATTGGAGGAGTGGGGGAGGACTTCTATGTGATTGATTGCGGGTTTAACTTTGCCTTCAATGGAGGGTCCGGCTGCCTTATCTCAGTCACCACCAATCAGCCGATTTTCCCGAAAAACGTGTGGATTGTAAACAATCATTTTATGGACGAAAATCAAACGGGATATCTGGTGGATGCAGCTGTTGACATCGAGCCAAATGGATCTACTCAACTTGAGAACATCAACATTCTGAATAACACATTCTACAATAGCAGGATTTACGCTTCAGGAGCTGACCGCATTTCCATACGGGGCAATCGATTCAGGTGGACGAGTGTTGGAGTTGGGCAACCAAATTGGACGCAAATTCAGATATATAACTCCTCCGCAACGGTCCCCCCTACCGGCACCGTCGAATTGATTGATAACCGTATCATCCAAGACACGATAACTTCAGGAATGGGTGGAACACCATGCCCGGTCAAACAAGTGCAAGCATGCGACCGCTTGGTCATCAGAGAGAATAGAATCTTGATGAACACAAGTGGAAATGCAGTAGGATATATGCTCGAGCTCAATACTAGTTCCATTGAATCCATCATTGAGGAGAATACATTTGAACAAACCAACACAAATCCGAATGTGGTATTGATAGCAAATGACACCACCGGATCAAACGGAGATTTGAAGATTCGAAGGAACAAGGTCCGGACAGGACAATGGCAGCATTTTGTTGGTTTACTGGGAGCAAGCGGGAGCATGAACACTCTGGAATTCAGCGATAACGATTTGACAGAAGTTGGTTTGTCGACCGGTACGAATTACGGTACGTGGCTATATAGCCCATCTGTTGTACCGACACGAAAACTTACTCAACGCAATCTCAATTTTGCGCCCGGTGCATTAGGAGCGCCAGGAATACCATCGAGTGGCACTCAATTTACAAATCCGTTTTCGGTTCCGGCCTTTGTTTTTGTTACAGGTGGCACCGTTTCATCCATTGTCATCAACGGTGCCACAACAGGTCTCACAGGTGGAAGTTTTATGCTTAATCCAGAGGACACGATTACGTTAAATTACAGCGGCGCACCCTCCTGGGCATGGGCTGGAACCCAATGATTTATGCGCTTTTGAGCCGGATTGGCTTCCCTAATATAAATGGGAAATAGCGATTAATAACGACAACTCCAGGAATCACGACAAGGAGGGTGGTTATCATGACCGTCAGCCCAAAAAGATCATAGGCAGTTGGTGGATGAATGTGCAATGTGGAAAGGAGCTTCCCAGCGATTAGGAAGCCAACACATCCATGCAGCCCAAAGATCGGGAGTGTGTTTCTTCCTAGGTAAGTAAACACGCGGGACGAGCCGACTAGTTTAGAAATTGAGACTGCAGTGATTATGCCCGCAGCGGCCGCTAAATTTGCAACTATGTAATGAGCGAGATAGGTCGACCCAAACTGAATCAGGGACGGGAAAACAAATATACTTACATTTGTCGCTACGCTCACGGCAACTAAGCTAAACCAAGTACTCTTATGGAGCGTGATACTTCTCTCTCGAACGATGTTTCCAACACCGTAGAAAAGCATGAAATAGAGCGCTACATTAGCCGACCAAACCCAAGGGGAATTCTGCGTCTTAAATCCGTAGAATCCCACCAATAGCAATACTGCGAGAAGGAGAAGGTCGTTCTTGATGTACCTTCGTAACACGTAGTACACAATTTCAATGACGAATAGACACGTAAGAAACCAGAGCGGGATGTTGAAGCCAATCTGGTCCCGACGAGATAAGACGAGTTGCGTAAGCTGGCCACTTAAGGTGTGTCCGTATTTTGCGGGGTCCACTACAGAGGCCAAGTCAATGGCGATAATCGATATAATCCCGAAACTAAAGTAGGGGATCACCAATGACTTTACTCTTGACTTTAGAAACGGCATAAATTCCGAATGACGCGACATTGAAAAGAGATATCCAGACAGCATGAAAAACAACGGCATGTGAAATGAGTAAATGTAGTTGTAGGTTCTGGGTGGGATGGTGGTGTGACCCAAAATCACTAATAATATTGCGATTCCTTTGCAGACGTCGATCCAAGTTACTCGTTGTTTCAAGTACAACTCCCCCTTGTCTAAGATTGTCTTCTTCTCTCGTCTGATGTAATTTCCTGCATCGGACCTTTTTGTTTGCCAACTTTAAAGGAGTGATGCGCATTGAAAGAATTCCACGCACAGCCCGGTGACATTCTCGTCTACTCGGATGCAAAGAACGACATCGACCGACTCATCCAGTTTGGGGAAGAATGCATACGCCACAACAAGGAACGTGGTCAGCCGATTGCATTCCACGTTGCTGTCGCACTCGGGGCATTCCACAAGATTGAGGCGATTGCGTCCGGTGTAACAATTGACCTAATTGACTACAGGCAATGCAGTGTGTTCAGGCCACCGTACAATCGGACCAAAATGGAGCGTGCGCTCATCTGGGCCGCTCGTCAAAAGGGTAAACTGTATGGATGGGTTGGTGACATGGACCAAGCGCTGAGAGACCTTACTTTTAATCGTGTGCATCTACCACGGGCGTTCATTCAATGGGCCGACAAGAAGTGGCCCTACTGCTCCTACTTCGACGCTGGCTTCATGGTACGCGCTGGATACAACGATATGGTCTCAAAAGAATATCAGATTCCCAAATGGCCCCCACCTGACCCGGAGGCTATTTTTCTGTTGGTGCGCAGATGGCCAGTCAAATAAGAATAGACAAGGGTGAAAACATGGATCCAAAGGTGGAAGGTCAATTGATCGCGGATGTTGAGAATCTAAAGGAGTGGCGGAGAGTATTTTCAAAGGATATTCACTCACTCAAGGATGAGGTCCACGACGTGAAGGAAGAAATGTCAGGCGTCCGTGACGATATCCACGGGGTAGATGCAAAGCTCGAGACCGTGCTTGAAATGAAGGAACGCGAAAAAGAAGAGGCCGGGAGACGAGTACCGACGTGGACGAGGTGGACGCTGGGTATTTTAGTTTCATCAACGCTTATTATTGCGGGGTGGTTTGTTGAGTGGGCGATCTTCGTGCATCCGTAAGACGTTGAAAATTGTTTTCTGGCCAATTATATGGGTGTTCACAACATCTGAGAGAGAAGAGCGATGGCTGGCAGCCTTTTCAAAATGGTTCGGAGGAGTCCCAGGGTTCAAGCAACAAACCCTAGTGATTGCCCTCTGGACCATTTCTATTTTGACGGGCATTGTGCATGACCCGGGAATGTTGCACTTCCTCATTGTGCTGACCATCTACTCAGCCATCACACAGCCAATGCTGGCTATCGGGAGCGCGATTGCAACCAGACTGACGGCCGCTCAATCTAAGAGGTTGGAGGAACAGTCGGAGAAAATTGAACAACAGTCCGAGAGGACTGAAAGACTGGTGGAGAGTTCGATTCACATGCAGGAGGCCATGCGAGACATGATGGCAGTCCTGATACAGTCTGTGAGTCGAACCGAGCAACTAACAGACGACATTAGCGACGATATAGACGCCATTCGCGAGAATATTAAGGAGGATGAACATGTCACTTGAAACCGGCATGACAATGAAAACCTACTTTGCCCCTGAAGATGACACGACGCAGGTGTTTGTTGATTTCCTCAAAACAGCGAAGCAAAGCATCCACGTTGCCATCTTTGCATTTCACCTGCCCGCGGCTATGGATATTCTATTGCAGAAAAAGAAAGACGGGCTCGACGTACAGATGGTCATTGACCACCGAGAAGCGCATGGAACGTATGAGCATCCGGAGGTAGTGAAGCTTCGGGCGGCTGGTATACCTGTGATTGAAGGGACAAGCCAGAAGGACGAAATCATGCACCACAAGTTTGCTGTGGTGGACGGCGAGTCTGTATTGGCAGGCAGTTGGAACTTCAGCGAGACAGCCAGCAAAGAGGACAACTACTTTGACATTGTGACTAACAAGGCGCGCGCTCAACTGTTTCTGAAACACTGGCACAACATCAACCAATTTATGCGCACCCACGACCAACACGATAATCCCCAGTTGCAAAAGGAGGCTGATTCGAATGCAACCCATCAAAAAGGATGATGCAAAAGGCATCGACGTTAGCCAGTGGCAAGGAGCCATCAATTGGCATGATGTCGCAGCAGACGGCATCGTATTTTCCTACATCCGTGCTACCGAGGGCGTAGGTTTCACAGATCCCAAGTTTGGCCAGAACATGGCAAATGCAAAAGCGGCCGGCATCTTGGAAGGTGCTTATCACTATGCCACGCCGGATGTGTCTAATGATGCGGTGGCAGAAGCAAAGTATTTCTGTGATGTGGTAGAGAAGAATGGCGGATTTGGGGAGTTACGGCCTGCACTGGACCTGGAAACAGAGAGCGGTATGACACCCAAGCAACTGCAGCAATGGGTGAATGACTTCGGTAAATATGTGAAGTCACGCACAAACCGCGTTGGACTCCTCTACATCTCTCCAAACTTTGATAAGTCTAAGCTGGCTAATCTCGCTGTTGATGAAGAGCTATGGAGCGCAGATTGGGGCGTGAAATCTCCGTCTGGCTACTCCAACTTTAACAAGTGGGAATTCTGGCAGCATAGCGATAAGGGTTCCGTCAAAGGCATCAGCGGCCGCGTAGACCTCGACGTGTTCAATGGCGATCTAGCAGCGTTGCGCACCTATTGCGGCCTGCCTCCCGAACCGCCTGCACCTGTACAGCCTGCTCCCCACAAAGCACCATCAGCCGCTCCTCCCGTGCATCATGTGACCCATGTACAGCCGACCAAGGATAAATACCCTGAGTTGCGCTTAGAGCGGCCATACATGCACTCAGACGCTGTGAAGACGGTGCAGAAAGTGGTCAATGCGTGGCCGATAGATGGCGTGTATGGGCCTAAAACTACGAAGGCAGTTGAAGACTTTCAGGATCATCAGCACATCACTAAAGATGGCATCGTGGGACCTCAAACATGGGGCCGTATCCATTATGTACAGCATCACATGAAGGAGATCATGATTGGTGCAGTTGGAGGTGAGGTGTTGCATCTACAACGAGTGCTCACTTTCTATGATTGTTCACCGGGGCCGAAAGACGAAATCTTTGGCATTCACACCCGCGGCGCAGTTATTAAGTATCAACACTCACGTCATCTTCAAGTCGATGGCATAGTTGGTCCTCAGACATGGGGATCGCTTTTGTCATAAAACCATCCACTAAGGAGGAATTGCATTGAATCCAACATTCATTCACAACACCGAGGTCGTTGTCACCACTGTTGTCGCTGTATTAGGTGGGTCCTATGGCCTGCATAAACACTTTTTCAGCAAGCTAAAGTCTGATTTACCAGGGGTCATGAAGATTGGCGGCGACATTGTGAAAGCCGGGGAGGACATTCTTGGCGTACCGGGCATGGAAGGCGTCAAGGCAGCCATGGGCGTCGAGGTGCACCACGTAGAAAATGAGCTGCAGCATTCGCAAATTCTGCAGACAGTCGGTTCTGTGCTGCATGCATTTGGAAAGGATGTCTCGCAGCTGAGCCAGAACGAGAAGGGCGGCATTGTGACTCTCGCATCCAGCGAGCTTCAGAAATTAGGGATCTCCGTCGATGCCAAGACCATTACTCATGCGATGGATGAGTTTCAAAAGGCGGCAGATGGAATTCGCAAGACAGGCGTCTTCACCAACTTGTCAGCGCTCGAGGATGCAATCAAGCAGCTGACGGCAACTCCACAGCAGAACGCGAAGGATGCAGCAACAACCAAAGAGCCCGCGGAGACAGCCAGCACGAAGTCGGCCGCTGCGAAAGGATAGTGGATAAGTATTCGAATCAAGTAGTTTTACCAAATCCCCACCTTCTATAAGGTGAAGCCCTCGGCCCGATCGGTCGGGGGCTTTTTTTATTGAATGCAACTAAAATTATTCCTAAAATTATTCGGGTTTTTGCTTGATTCACAGACCTTTTCTCAATCCAACGAAGCGCCGCAGAAGGTTGTTTTGCACTAGCATGGGCTCCCAGACCACGTATACTGTGCGCCCCGCAAATCGTCCCAGCACAATTGGGGGGTGCTGGGTCATGAATCATACCTATGACGCTGAATTGGTTGGTGATTATGTCGAGGTGCGGGGCAAGTTTACGATTCATGTATGGTATTCGTACAACAACAATTCGGAAACGGCGGTTGCAACGGATACAGTCTCATATGTGGAACAAATCGCACTTCGAGACCTGGATACGGACTGTTTGCAAGATACCAGGACAGTAGAGGTCAGAAATCTTCAAAATCCCAATTGCCTTGATGCAACTGTGACCGGAAACGGATCGGAAATTCTGGTCAGAGTCGAAAAGGAACTTGGCGTAGAACTGCTTGGGGAAACCAAGATGTGTGTTGTGACATGCGATCCAGTCGACAAGAAGGACGAAGAATTTCTCGATGACGACGAAAGTCTTCTCGAGGAAGTCGAGATTGAAGACTAGGCTACTGGGTCCCAAAGTAATAAGTGTTGTGGGGCGTCTGTGAGCGCCCCATTTTTACTGTGCAAGAGGTGAGCTTTTGTGCTAATACACGTTCAGAATGACCCTACTCTGCATGGTAACCTCGTAACTGTAGCTGATTTGCCGAGACAAGGTCAAGCTTTGCTCGAAAAAATCCTCTATGCCGGGAATACAGCTTCGGTCGCAGAGGCAATGCGAATTGGGAAAGACTCTACGGTTGTATCAATTGCTGCATCTGGAAGCAGTGTACCGAGTCTGCGTTTGAGTCAGGAACTTCAAGAAAAGCTGCGCCTGCCGAACAGTATGACACTTCATTGTGTGCGAGACGGAGAGACATGGAGGATAGGTCCTTGTCTCGGAATTTATGTGAGTTCTTATAGAAATAGAAAACTTCGATTTGGCCCCCAGACGCGGCTGCTGAAAGACTTGGCTGTCGCAGCCGGTGAAATCGGAGTGGATGTAGTGGTCATCGGGCCCGGATATATCAACACCAGACAAGGGTGGCGGTATAACGTATTTACCAGTAATTGGGAGGTATCGGAGGTCGCACATCCCGATGTTGTGTTACGGCGGTCTGGGGCATTTGAGCCTACGCAGGCAACATTGGTTAGAGCCGATTTGCAGAGTTTTGCCGCAGAAGGAATACTGCATACACTCCCTCGCTTCTATACGAACAAATGGATGATGCACAGACTCTTGTCTCAAAACTCCGATTTAGAGGGGTATCTCCTAAACACATACCTGGCACAAACCGCAGACGAGGTGTTCAGGCTGGCCTACAAACATTCCGATGTTTACGTGAAGCTGCTGACGGGTGCGCAAGGACACGGGATATACCATATTCGGCGCACCAACAATGGACTCAGAATTGATTGGAACAGGTCGCCTTCTAAGAACGGAAAGACGATTGCGAAACAGCAACAGTTTTGTTTTGATTTGCAAGACTTTGTTGATTTTTGGAATGCAACAGGTGTTAAAAAATGTATTGTACAGGAGACATTCCCACTTCCTCTTACACGAGACGGATATCCGTTTGACTTGCGCTGGTTGATTCAGTTTACGGACCGTCCTGTGGTTACCGCCAGGATGGCACGTGTAGGTTTTGTTGATTCTGTCACGACCAATCTTCATACCGGCGGGAAACCTGTTGAAGCAAAGGACCTATTTCAAAGTTTGAAGTGGCAACGTTCCAATGCATTACTGTCTCGTTTAGATGAGGTCGCTGTCAGGGTTACGCAAACGTGTACGGAAAAATTTGGCCCGATTGCTGAATTGGGAGTGGACCTGGCCGTGAATGAGCGGGGAGACATAAGAATTTTCGAAATCAATTCTACGCCAGGTAGGCGAATGCTGAAGTTGGCAGCACCGACTCTTCGTACGCTGTCACTTCACAACCTCCTTGAATATGCTATCAACGCAGCCGGATTTACCGGAGAGTCCTGAAGCTCGAAAGGAGTCTTAAGGATGGAGGGTGACAGTGAGTTCCAAATAAAAGTGGAACGCAATCCCGAGTCCTTCGTTCGGGTCCACTCAGACTTTCGTGCGATATTGCATCCATCGTCGCGAAATCAAATTATGTATACACTGGGTCCTCATGAGGGGCATGTTCCAGTCCAGTACGATCCCGCTATGGACAGCGACACCGTGTATTTAAGCAGTGCTTTTGCACATCATCTGGGGATTCGCCGGTTTACGCAGGAACTGAGGGCAATTCTGAGAGAAGACCGCATGCAACTGGGACACTTCCTTGGAATTCTTTGCTCTCCTCGCTGGAATGAAAAGACTCAAACCATGAGGCCGACTAAACACCTGCCTGTTTTGCAGAAACTGCTAACCTTAGCGGACAGCGAAACAGGTGTTGCTTTTATCTTTGACATCCGTGATGTCAACTTTGCAGCCATGAAGGTAAAGGGGTATCGCTACATTAACCAACAGTGGGTTGTGGAGCAGTTCCCGCTTCCAAATGTGGTTTACGACCAAGTCATTTCAAGGAAACGCGAACGCGATACTGTTTATGCCAAGCGGCACAAGCGATTGGCCACGCTGTACCAAGACAAGTTATTTAATGCAGGTTTCCTTGACAAGTGGCAAGTATACAAGTGGTTGCAGGAAGACAAAAGGACAGAGAAATTTATTCCTGATACCGCTCGCTACACTACGGTGTCAGAAGCTGTGAAGTTCATTGGTAAGCATCCCGTGACATTTTGCAAACCAGTTCATGGAAGCTTGGGCTTAGGCATTTTTCGTATTGAACGACTTGTCGAAGGTGGGTACATGTATCAGATTCGACGCAGAACAGGAGCGCCTACGCAAAGTACGGCCCCGTCTGCTGTCGAAGCAGTCAACCAATTAAAGAAGAGGTTGGCAGCCAAACCGTATGTGCTGCAGCAGGGAATCACCTTGGCGCAGTGGGACGGTCGTCCCTTTGATATACGAATCGTCATGCAAAGAGATGAACAGGGAGAGTGGAAGCGCACAAAAATGTTTGCCAGATTGGCAGAAAAGGGACAAATCACCTCCAATTTAAGTACGGGTGGTGAAGCAGCATCTCTTGAATCCATTCTCAACCCTCTGTTTCACGAGAAGAGCAAACAACGCAGAGTCATCCAGATGGTACGCCGGATTTCAAGAATTGTTCCCGATGTCATGGAAGAGCAATCCTCGCGTAGATATGGTGAGCTCGGAATCGACATCGGTCTCGATCCTCAAGGCGGAGTATGGATTATCGAGGTGAATTCGAAGCCCTGGAAAACGACATTGACCGAGAAAGGAAGACAAGATCTTGTGGATTTGGCATTCCTTCGTCCCGTACGATATGCCCGTTATCTTTCACGATTGACTGATTCAATTCAAACTCCCGGAAAGGAGTTGTAGCACGTGGCCTATTTTTTGCTGCATACGGGGCAACCGTCTGCAAAGAGGCTGATGCGTCAGGTCCCGCGCCTGCATACTTATCAATCCAGTTCAGGTATCGCTCAAATCGACACTGTAATACGATGGGGACTTTCAGACGAGAGCGACCCGCCAAACGGGCGCGTGTTAAATCCACGAGATGCAATTCTTCGAACAACGTCTCGGGTGAAGATGGTGAAGTCACTGAGAAAACTGGGAATCCGGTGTGCGCCGCGGCAACAATTGAAAAACGGATTACTCGGCTTGACTCAACAGTTCCGCGTTCCCGTATTCGATATGCATCCCTTGTCTTGTTTTCGATCTGATGCAGCACCCGTTTGGATTAACCAGCGGATTCAACGTATTCAAGATAATTTTGAGGAAGTAAGCGTGTCAGAAGACCGATTAACACGGCGGGTTATACGTTTGTCTACTAGAACTCTGCACGCGCTCGGATTAGATTTTGGCCTGGTCAGTATCGGAGTATCGGCAAGGGGATTATTGTACATTCTCGACGTCACGCCGCATCCTGTCCTTACTGGAAAAATGCTGCAGTTGTTTGGGAAGGCTGTCAGTGATTTTGTGGAACGGACGGAGACTATGCTTGCTGATGCACCCCTTTCTGTCACGCTTGGGACAGACATGGAACTGATGCTTCGAAATCCGGTTGGAAAAATGGTTTTGGCAAGTAATTATTTCACACGAAAGGGACGAGTCGGCTGTGACGACCGCAGTGTGCGAATGGACGGAAAAAGGCTTCCTCTGCTCGAACTTCGACCGAATCCAGAAGACAATCCACTGCAGCTTGTGACAAATCTCCGCGATGCAATGGTGGAGGCGTCGTCTAAAATTAACCGGGCCAACGTGGAGTGGCGTGCGGGCAGCATGCCCTTCAAACCCTATTCAACGGGAGGTCACATTCATTTTTCCGGGGTGCAACTGTCCAGCCATTTAATTAAGGTTCTCGACCAATATCTAGCGATTCCGCTGATGTTGGTGGAAGCGACAGATACAGCAAGCCAACGCCGTCCGAAATATGGCTTCCTGGGCGACTTTCGGCAGAAGGAATGGGGCTTCGAGTATCGGACGCCAGCGAGCTTCATTGTCTCTAGGGAAGTGACTACCGCTGCGTATTGCCTAGCCTATGTGATAGCAGTTCATCACTTCGATTTACCGACGATTGATATCTACGAGCCAGCAATTGAAGAAGCGTTTTACACGGGAGACTCCGCTGCGTTCATACCCATTATGCAAAGAAACGTAGCCGTGTTAAGAAGGCTGCGAACATATGAACGCTTTCAGCAATATATTGAACCGTTGTTCCTAATGTCAGAAGCGGGTACGACTTGGGATGAGGGCGTAGACGTTCGCACTGTATGGGATATTCCACTGAAGCGCCCAGTTGCAAAAACAGCTGTAAGGCGCACAAGACAGCGCCGACAGAGAGCCCGCGCGACCGGATGACTGTGAACAGGCAGAAAACGGGGTGACAAGTGAATGGCCGTTACGACAGAAGCAAAGTTGGTATGGTACAAATTTGGCGAGGGTCTGAAAATGGTCGTTAAAGTGGCGGAAGAACCCTATCAGCGGTATGCCGCCAAAGGTATATCCACTGCTCGGATTGTGAACTTGAAGGTCCCCGTACTAAAACGGATTGGCAAGAACCCAGTTGTATATTCTCAGCCAATCAACTTGGAGGAATCTGGTGACTCTCTGTATACCGAAAGTGTTTTTGCCGTTTTGACGGGGGTTAAGGGACAACGGATTGCCGGGAGTAAGACCGACTACCGGGACTTAGCCAGTACCGGGAAACAAACGGGTAAGTTCATTTATGTACTGCCTGTGACCAGTGTCACCGACGATGACGTATGGGTTGGTTATGTTCGAACTGGTCGTAAGCGTTGGATTGCCGTCCCTTGTCCACGCCCGTCTGCAGTCTATAACCGTATTTCGCTCCGGAACCTTGAACGAGCTCCAGTTTCAGTGGCTGCCCGTCAGAAAATTGAGGGTCTGGGAATTCCCATGTTCAACCCGGAGTATTTTGATAAGGCAAAGGTCTATTAACGGGTTGGTACTACAAGTCCATGTTCCATGTGAGTTCAATCCGATGGTCAGCATATACCAAAATCTCATGCACAGCGAGTTGAAGAACTTGGCGTCGTTCTTCTGCCGCCAATTCCGGCCACGCGTCATGAATTAAGGTCATTGCTTCAAAGAACGGGTCATCGCTGGAACTGGCTTCCTCAGACTTTGGTGCCTGATTTATTTTATTGAAAACTCTCAACCGCTCTGCCTCCAGTGCTTTGACTCGCGCATTTGCTCTTCCAGAATCTATGTCTCCGCGTTCGAAAGCTTCATACCATCTGTCTATTCGCTTATCCAGTTCATTCAGACGTTCCTGTAGTTGATGGATTAGTTGCTGTTCCTCTGATTGTTGCTGTCCCTCTTTCTCTAACATCGTCTCCAACTCGTCCCGCTGAACACTCGCACGCTCCAGCAACTGTTGGATTACATAGGGCTCAATCGTCTCTGTTCTAATTTTGGGTAACGTACAGCGCTCTTCTCGTCCATGCTGCAAAAGTTGCTTGCGGGACATTTCTGAGTATTGACAGGCATAATACGTGTATTTATAGGGGCGGCTATCGTATGTCCGGTGATACATTTTGCCCCCGCAGTTTCCGCATCTCAGAATTCCTGACAGCAAGTGTTTACGCTGACTGGGCCGGGTTTCCCTTCGACGATCTCGCATTCTCTGCGCGCGTTCAAAGGTTTCTTGACTGATTATAGCTTCGTGTGCATCTTCTTTACTGCTCATTCCCCACTTCATGTTACCTAGGTAAGTCTCTCGGTCCAAAAGTTGACGAACAGTGACAAAACTCCATTTGCGTGAATCGTCATACGCGGACAGCCACTCTGCAATGTGACTCAAGGACAGGTGGTCCAGGTATTTGCGAAAGACTGCTCGTACGAGGCGTGCCTCAGTGTCATTCACAATGAGTTTCCCGGTTTGCGCATCATAGTCGTATCCAAAGGGCACGCGGCCCCCATGCCACATGCCTTTTTGAATTCGTTTACGCTGCCCTTCTTGCGTGCGCTCGGCTATTGTATCGCGTTCCAATTGTGCAAAGACGGCCAGTATACCTATCATGGCTTTTCCCAGAGGTGTGCCCGTGTCAAACGGTTCTGTGGCGCTTTTAAACACCACGCCCTCTGGCATAAAAACATCTTCCAAGAGAAAGAGCACGTCTCGCTGTCGGCGACTTAAACGGTCGAGTCTATATACGACTACGGTATCGATGGTTCCTTGTTCTATGTGTCTCAAAAGAGACTTGAGAGCGGGGCGCTCCAGACTTGTACCACTGTAGCCTTCGTCAACATAAAGACGGTATTCATGCCACCCCTGGGACACGGCATAAGCGATGAGCCGCTCCTTTTGAGCGTCTATGGAATGTCCGTGTTGCGCTTGTTCATCCGTACTAACCCGAGCATAGAGAGCAGCAGCCATTGCGTTCCTCCTTGCTTGGCCCAAGGGACTGACTGGTTTTTGGGAAATGAGAGTCCTGCTGTGTGCCCTAATACAATTGCATATGCCGCAGGCGTGGCAAACAGAAGTACAGTTACAAGACGGCACTCATCTAAGATGGTACTCATCCATCTGGGTAATTATGGAATGTGAACCGTTGCGGATAAGATTTTATAATACTTCTAGGGCGTGCATACTCTGTTCTTTCCCTGCTTGTTCTCTTCCCCAGACGTATGTGAATGTCATTTGTGCTGCGCTTTGAATGGATGTCGCAGGTTTAAATGAGGAGGTGTTTTGGTTCAAATAGCGTCAAAAGAGTAAATTTGCTTGAAGGGGAGGGGAGCAAATGACACCGAGGGATTCTTCTATACCGGAAGCCAGAGACTATCCAATAACTTTAACGGTATCGGAAGTTGCAGAAATACTGAGGGTAGACCTGCATAAAGCATACAGTATTGTCAGAGATCGAGATTTCCCAGTTATTACGCACGGAAGGCGAATGATTATTCCTCGAGATGCATTCTTTCGTTGGTTAGATGGCTGTGGTGAGGAACGTCCAATGTATGACCGCAATCATGTCTTGGAGACGTTGGCCGACTTGGTTGCCGAACGATTAAATAAAAGGGGAACCTAGTGATTCTCAAATCTTGATTTTTATCCCGTATTGTGTGATATGATGTGTTCTAGTGGTATTTAAAAGAAAAGGCACCCCTTCGGAAACGAAGCGGACGCAAAGCTATAGGGGCTAACGTAGTCTATCTACTATGCCAGCCAGTTACCGTTTAGATGGATTATGATAGGCATCCGTAAAACGGATGCCTATTGTCATATAGGGGGAAAATTGCATGATTCGGTTACGGAGGTCGCGGGGTCTCGAACAGAGACGGAGCAGGGATTCGGTGTTCTTACTGGGAGAATGGACTTTCGATATGCAGTCGGAAATTCTTACCTGTTCTGAGGACTGTCACAAGCTTTTTGCAATCCCAAACACAGCGTCTGTCGTACCGCAAACAATCATGCAGTCGGTACATCCAAATGATGAGGAATTGGTAAAGACCTGGTGGAAACTCGTAGGCGCGGGAAATTTTATCGATGGCATTACATTTCGAATCATCAACGACGGCGAGCGGTACCTGTATTCTGAACTGGACTATAAAATCGGGGATGATGGTCAGATTGTATCGGTTTCGGGTAAGACCCGCGACGTGACGGACCTCATGACTGAAGACGAATTGTTACCGTCTACCGCGGACGTCGACAATGACTCAACGGATTCATATTCAAGTATACATATCGATCGCGATTTGCGGATTGTTAAGGTCAGTCCGATGGCCGAACAGCTCTTCGGCTGGACTGAACAGGAACTGCGACTACAAATGCCAATTCAGCTCATTCCAGCGCTTCACTGGGAAGCCATGCAATCCATATATGAAACCGTTTTGGCGGACGGCGGTTTTATTCGAGTTGAAACCATGCGAATACATAAGAACGGCATCCCTGTACAAGTCGGGGTCACTTTATATCCAGTTCATGATTTGGAGGGAGGCATAACAGGTGTAGTGGCTCGTTACAGTAAATCTTTTGCAAATAACGAGTCCTCCACTGCGATGCTCTCTACGATGGAGAGGGGGCTGCAGGCTCTCGTTGAGAATTCTTTTGACGTTTGTATGATACTGTCCAAGGAATACGATATGAATTATGTTACGCATGCCATCACCAATGTCTTGGGCTATAGTGCACAAGAGTTCATCTCGTTAGGACTCGGTCATGTCATTCATCCTGAGGATGTAACAGGGTACCTGTCGGTATGTCATCAGGCGGTACACCAGGCCTCAAGCCAGCACACCTGTGTTGCACGTTTCAAACACAAAAATGGGGAATGGAGATACTGTTCCACGCGTATTCGCTATCTCACTGCGTTTTATAGTACAGAGGGCATTATTGTCAATTTCCACGATGTAACAGAGAGTCGCAGGGCTGAAGAACTAATGAAGCACATGACATTCCATGACAGCTTAACTTCCTTGCCAAACCGGAAACATCTTGAGGAGCGCCTGCAGTTGTTGATTGGGATTCATAGACAGCGAGAGGAGAAACTAGCAGTTCTGCGTCTCGATATTAATCGCTTTAAGTACATAAACTCCAGTCTCGGCAGAACTACTGGAGACCACCTGATTCGCGATGTAGCGGACGCTTTGAGGCAGTTGGTGCCGACTGATTGTGTCGTGTCGCGAACAGGTGAGAACGAATTTTCCATGGTTGTACCCTATGTACACAATATGAGTGATGTCCTTCAGTTCGCAAGGCAAGTTGTCGACTCTTTTGATACCCCTTTTCAGATTGGCGATTATGCATTAGCCATTACATGCAATGTAGGTATCAGTACATTTCCTGAAGACGGGGAGAATACTGAAGCTCTTTTGAAAACAGCAGACATGGCTTTACATGATGCACAACTTCGGGGGGTAAACCAGATTGAACTATATTCCCAAAGTTTGGATGCCAAAGCTTATAAGGAATTCACACTCTCCAATGATTTCAAAAATGCCATAAATGAAGAACAGTTTGTGATTTACTTTCAGCCGAGAGTAGCAGCGGACACGAGAAGCATTGTTGCGGCGGAAGCACTCATCCGTTGGCAACATCCTGAATGGGGACTTGTATCTCCTGGTGAGTTTCTGTACCTGGCAGAACAGACTGGGTCGATTGTGCTCATTGGTCAATGGGTCCTGCGGCAAGTCTGTCACCACCTGCAACAGTGGAAACAGCAAGGACAAAAGACACTCAAGGTTTCCGTCAATTTTAGCGCCCAACAACTCAAGGATCCGAATACCGTTGAGACCGTGAAAACAATTTTACATGAATATGGCATTGAGCCCGCGCTCATCGAAATTGAGATCACAGAGACATCGATACTCCCAAACGACCCTGCAATTATTAACTCTATTAGAGTTCTCAGAAACATGGGCATTGGAATCTATTTTGATGACTTTGGTACCGGGTATTCATCGTTAAGTTGGCTTTACCAGTTCGAACTTGATGGAATTAAACTCGATAAGATGTTTATGAGTCACATACCGGATAGTCCTGTACCTGCACAGATTGTTTCGTCTGTGATGAAACTTGCTCACAGCTTAAATCTGACCGTTGTTGCAGAGGGAATTGAGACAAATAAACAGTTGGAATTTCTCTCAAACCTTCAATGTGAAGAAATTCAAGGTTACCTTTTTAGCCGACCGCTTCCGGCAGAAGAGTTCACAAAGCTCTTGCAGCGTGGAGAGATAAGCGTGCGTACCGGGGATAACAGTGCGGGGATGGACAAAGAGCGCAGGAGATTTTTTAGAGTTGAACTGCAGTATCCTATAAAAGGGAAAATGACTGTTTCGAAAATAAAGTCGAAGCAACTCAATGTTGGGTATTCTCCTGTATTGGTGTATGACATTGGCCCTGGAGGACTGCGTGTGCTGACTGACCTGAAGTTGCCCATTGGCGGAGACCTTGAACTGGAGTTCAAAGTGCAGGTGCTTGGAGAAGAACTGCAGCAAAGCGGTTATGTCGTATGGAAGCAGGAGTATAGTCAGGAGTTGTTCCAGTATGGCGTCGAATTTGAAACAGACGAAACAGCACGAGAACGGCTTGTGCGTCTCTTTGATGAATTGGACAGAGTCACGCGGAGTGAACTGGATATACCCGGAACGCACTTCTATAGCGGCACAGTTGATACATTCTTTAAGAAATAGGTGGGAGCACAGGGCCTCGCCGTGCTCCTCAACTAAAACTTGCTTTGTCTTTCGGTTCCTATTCCCGAACAGACATGGTTACATAATTACATAAGCAGGTGAAGTCAAAAAATCAATCGAAACTCCAAAAGTTTCGCAGAAATTCTGTCAACTCCGCATGAGCACCACTCCAGAAACCGTTCTTTAGCTCACCTACAAACAATCTGTCATCGAAGCCTATGTGGTTTGCAATCGATTCGTAAACGGAGCCTGCCTCAAGTTCCGTGACAATCAACCAGGTTGATTTATGAAGTTCAAAGGCGTGGGGGTACTGCCTGAAAGCATTGACCAGCTCGTCATAGTTTTCCTGAGGCTTGTCAAAGAGCTCGAACGTTGCAACGAGAAGGTTCATCATTTTCTCCTTCCAGCTTTATGCTCCATCACTAGATTATATGGAAGAGTCAGGGACTGTGCAACTGACCAAGCCATGGCCTCATACATTGAAACAGGGGGTGATGGCATGGCTGAGGCAAAGTCGAAAACCGTTGTTCTGAGCCATGAAGCAAGCCGGCAGATCATTGCTATTTGTCTGAGGGCGATCCGACGCAGACAAGAACGAGACGATGCTGAGCAGTCAACGCAGTGATTCAAAACGGTTTCGAATCACCCTACGAAGGAAGGCAATCAGCCACAACAAGCTGGGGATTGCAAACACCATGACGGGAAAGACGAAGGGTTCGACAACAGATTTTGGATAAACGATGCTCGAGTCAATAATGTTCCGAGGCAACATAGCAATCCCAATGCAGGCCGCTGTAATCCACCCGAGGAGAGGCTTCCAGTTTTGAAAACCAAGTACTTGTGCAGCTCCGTAGACAGACAAGAACAAAAACAGCACTATTCGTATAAATGCGGTTAGAAACCATATCAAGAGAATGACGGCGTCTATATTTTGAATGGTTTCCGCCACAGAAATGTATTGAGCCATGCCCAGCACCGGATTCCACATCCTTTGAGAAAGGTCTGCACCAAAGGTTCCAACCGCAAACAAGCCGCACAGGATGATAAACAAGCTTGCCGCTCCCGTGCCCCAGACCGCCTTCACAGCGTTATGTTGCGGCTCCTGGACAAATCGTACAATCATTGTCATGTACGAAGTCTGCGCCAAGAATGATGCGGCGGGAATGGCTCCGTACATGAGCAACTTCGGTCCCGAGTTCACGTAGACAGGAAGCAATCGACTCCACTTCATGTTGGGCAGGTCAAAGGCAAAGGTCAAAATTGCGATGGAGACTACCAGGAGGCCAATGACTTCTGTTGTCCGGCCAATCGACTGAATGCCGTTTTTGTACAACATGTAAACCGCAGTCAACGACATGGAAATAATAAAAAGGGATGCTGGCGTTTTATGAAATTGCGAGGTAATTAAAATGTCTGTAATCTGACGAAGTACAAATCCCGTGACAACAATCCAGTTGACAACATACAAGCTGCCAATTGCCTTTCCGATCCAACTACCTACAATGTCGTTTACGTACTCAATAAACGTCTTGTCGGGATAGTACAGACTCAGACGAATGCCAATCCAAGCCGCCGTCATGCTCAGAAGGCCGCTGATGGTCAGTGAGATCCATGCGTCATTTTGGACACGTTGAATGGTTGGAGAAATCATGATAAAAGCCGCCATGCCCAAATCAAACATGCAGGTAATCCAGAACAGTTGTCTCCCAGTGATGGGCATGTGCGATTTCATGGTTACCACTGGCCCCTTTCTGTTTCTTTCGGCGATACAACGCCTTCGGATGTTTGTCCGACAACCTGTATCTTGATTTGGGTATTTACCTGAACAGGAACTTCGGAAAAGACTTGCTTCCAGTGTTTTTGTACTGTGTCCCACTTGCGGGGATATTTTTTTGCCAAAGCCAGATCGAATCCAAAAATATCAGTATGGTATTGATGTTGTGCTTTACCTATCAGGTCACTTACGCACCCCTTGATTTCTTTTTCTGCGCTCCGTTCAACAGAATGAATTTCTGCGGGAGAGGCGAACTTAACGTTACTTTCGGATTCACGCAGTATCCCTGTTCCTGTGAGCGTGACAGTGTAATGCAAACGTCCCTTCTCAAATACAGGATTGATACGACTGTGAAACTTAGAAAAGTCAATGGTAGCATATCCTTTGCCGGGTGAACTTTCCTTAGCTCCATTCACCTTAAAGGTGGCCTGGTACGTGCTAAGTGTATTGATTATCCAGAAGCGATACGCTGCTTCTGAGTAATCCAGGTACCCAACTAGCTTGAGTTGTTTGTTAAAAACAGCTCTACCCATAAATTGAAATGTGGTCTTGCTCGAGTGCGGGGACTCGGGGACGATCTTCAGTACAGGAAGCGTTGGACTGCTTGTCGGATGCACGGAAGCCATCAAAAACGGGAGCAGTGTGGTTCCAATATCCCCTCCGACAAATTTCCGGCTTTTCATAATGGCTAGTGCAGGGTACTGCTCTAATGGAGACCGGATGTGAAGTGCGTGTTCTGCCGTATCGTTTTCGACAACAAAAACATCACTGCGCAGCCTGACGTCTGGATTTCTCGTGAATTCATCCATAATGCCGCTGAGTCCGTGTTTGGCCAGTTTTTCACCAATAAATACAATTCTTCGGTGCCCGAGAAAATACTTTCTCGACAACTTCGTCTGCATGTTTTGTGCTGCATCAAGGATGTTGTGTCCTGGAGCCGAGACAGTGATAAATTGCTGTCTCATTGTCCCAAGTCCCTTGGACAAGTTAATGGGGAGAATGACCTGATCGGTCAGCAACAGGTCTCCATCGTCCTTCAAATCAACACCAGAAGCCATTACCAGGGCCCTGTTGTTCAGTTCAATCCGGTCCCAGCAGCCAGTTGTAAGAAAACTCATTGCAATGAGAGCAGTCATACTTCCGAAGCGCAACACCTTCATGTTGAGTCCGCCCCCGAACTGTTAGGTCGACGCTTGGCACCCGGATTGTCCTGATGTGGCCGGTTTCTCTGCGGCAAATACCTGCGCGGTGCTCGTATTAACACGTCGAGTAGTTGTTTGGGGTTTCTTGGGGACAGGGGAGACATGTATGGAACACCGAACGAACGCAGGTTTAGTTGATGCGTGAGTATCACAATAAAACTGAGCGTAATTCCGTACAACCCGACCGTTCCAGCTAACAGCAATACAAAAAACCGCAGGATTCGATAAGAAAAACCGAAGTTGTACCTAGGAATTGTAAACGATGCAATGCCGGACATGGCCACGACAATAACCGTTGGTGCCGAAACAATCCCAGCCTCCACGGCAGCTTGTCCAACAACCAAACCGCCGACGATACTTACGGCGGAGCCAACAGCTTTTGGAAGACGAACGCCTGCTTCACGCAGTCCTTCAAAGATAATCTCCATCATGAAGGCTTCCAGAACAACGGGAAAGGGACTGCCATTATGAGATGCTGCAAAAGTAATCAGCAAATTGGTCGGAAGCATTTGCGGATGGAAGCTGGTCAGAGCCACATAAACGGGTGTAAGGAAAATGGACAGATTCAGCATGATAAAACGGACCCATCTAATGAGGGTGACGTAGACGGGACGTTGATAATAGTCGTCAGGCGCCTGAAACCCGTTCCAAAAGGTCATGGGGACAAGCAGTACGGTTGGAGTTCCATCAACCGCAATGGCAATCTTGCCTTCAAGCAGCGCCGCAGCCACGACATCAGGACGTTCTGTGTTTTGCACTTGAGGATAGGGAGACAATGGTGAGTCTTCAAGAAACTCTTCGATGTAATGCGCGTCGAACACCGACGAAAGACGGATGTTCTTTAAGCGCTGATGGACTTCTTCAAGTACCGAATCTTCCGCAACACCGCTCAAATACAAGATGGCGACATCCGTCTTGGAACTTTCACCAATTATCATAGCTTCGGTTCTGAGCCGAGCATCGCGCAATCGCCTTCGAATCAGTGCTGTCGTATCTCTCAACGTTTCGTTGAAAGCTTCATGAGGCCCCTGTACCGAGGGTTCGGACTGTGATTCTTCAATGGGTCGTACAGGCCACCCAGCCATCTCTGCTAAGAGGGCGGTGCGCGTTCCACCTCCGATTATGGCAACATGCCCCGTTAACAGTCCATCAATCACACCTCCAAGTGTATTGACATTCTTCACGTTGGCAATGGGAACGAGTTGTTTGGTGACGAATTCAAAAACGCCGTTAGGCATCCATCTGCTCCGTGCGGCTGACGGGCCATCAATGACCAGAGGCTTCAGGACAGTTTCGTTTAATGTTTTTGTGTCCACAAGTCCCGTTACATAGATAATGAGAAGCTGAGAATTTTTGGCCAGCTCCACTCGTCGAAAGACAATGTCAGCGGCATTGCCCGATACGCTTTTTACTTTTTCTTCAATCCAATCGATATTCTTATCCAGTACACCGGACAAGTCATCGTTTTGCGGCTCTAGTCCGCGATGTCGAAGCTTTTGATGGCTGAAAACATTGAAAAAGCCTCTGTAACTCATAAGCATCTCCCACATAGCAGGCTAGGTACTTGTCAAAAATGGTTGGCGTCTACAGCAATTCAGAGGTGTACTTAATGTACCCGCATTAAGCTGTTTCAATTACTGAATGGTGACTGAATTACCAAATGACGTAATCTGAGATGCAGGATTGGCAAGGGGACCTGCGATCCGCAGTGAAAGGCCGTGACGTGAGCGGTGTTTTCGAAATAAGGATAAAGAAACGGCCTGACGGGGAGGGGAAGTTGTGGCAAATTCGAAGCAGCGAAAGCATTCTTCCCGGCACGGACTTGTCGCACTGCAATACTCCATTGATTTTGTCATGGCAATTCTACTGCTGACAGGACGCATCACGACATCTGGAATTTTTGTTGTGCCTGAGGGCTTCTTTTTAGGGGCAACGGGTCCCATTTTTGGGGGTGATTTGTTTGAGGGAACGTCCGAGGAAATGTCGTTGAGCCTGCGCGCTGTCAACGTCATTACGGCCGTCTTGCTGATTCTGAATGTGATACGGGTCACGGGCACGTATGTGACGAGCGGTCGCCAAATTGTTGTGTTCAGCGGTGAGATCTTTGGCATCAAGGATATTGCTGGAGTAGTCAGTGCAGATGAAATGAAACGAGATTTGGCTTTTGATATAAGACAATATGTACGTGCTCAGTTACTCCGTGAACGCTGACAACTACATGTATCGAAGGATGTGAGTGTCAATTGGAACACCAAGAAAAAAGTCAAAATGAAAATAATGGGCTTTTCAACCTGGGATTTCGATTTTATGCAGTCGCATTTCTTGTTATTTTCTATTACTTCTTTACTAAACCTGTTAACCGTTCCCATGCCCTGGAGAGTGAATGACCAAGGCCTCATTGATGACTCATATTGTAAGCGTCGTGTTCGCAACCTCTACGGGCCGGGTCCTGTTGCTAACCGCCTTCGGATCCGGAAGACGAGGATGGTGGTGCAGGGAATGATGATTGCTGTGAAGATGTAATAGGCTGGCGTTGTAGACAGGTTGTAGTGGCTCAGAGCAGTTCCGTCCTTGATGAGCAGGATTGCTCCAGCCCAGCAGGCAATGGTGAGCGAAATAACAGAGGTTTTGTAACTGGTCACATTAAAGACTTCTGTTATTGCTAAACTGGTGAGATAGATGTAAAAGGTCAATTTCAGGTAAACCGTAGTGAGTAATCCCATAATATAGAGCGTATCGAAACGTTGTACAAACTCTCCCAGATAAATGGACCGGACTACTGAAAGCAGCGTATAGGTGACATAGCTGATATTTCTCCCGAGAACGGATATACTGATGATTTCTATGATGACAGATAATACGACGATGAGGATGCCGGCAAGGAAGACATCAACGGCGATTTTTTTTGGCTGGGACAGGTTTGTGTAGACTTGTAAGATGACAATGAGTTGCAGCATAAAGGTTGTATTAGGAAGAATCGCACCACGAAAAATCGGGATCCACCCGTCGGCAATGCTAGGTGACAGTTGGGAAAAGTCAGCGTAACGAAGGCTGAGTAGTATCGGAATGACCGTTCCAAGAAACATCAATGGCGCGAAAAATTGTGCCGTTCGACCCAATGATTCTAATCCGTGCAAGGCTCCAAACGAAATGGGAATGACCAAAGCGGCTGCAAGTACAACGAGAGCAGTCTTGGGATAGACTGTTCCTTCCAGGAACAGGTTAAACTCGCGCCATATGATACATATAGCCACGAATAACCAGATTAGATACCAGATACCAACGAGTGCCCCGACAATAGGACCAAAGGCCAATTTAAAACTCTTCGCTAAGTTAACGTTCTCAAACGTACGCGAATAGGCGTATGCGATGATAACAGTTATCAGGAGTCCAATAGATGTCAGCGATGCACAAATCCAACCGTCATTAATGGTGAAATGCGCAATACCAGTTGGCATAACCAAGATGCCAGTTCCCATAATGGTCCAGAAGAGCAGATAAACTACTTGTGTACGAGAAACAATTGTCAAATGGATCACCCTTGTTTTAGAGAAAAAGCCTGATGCTGTCACGTATCGGTTACTATGCCAATAAATCCGGTATCTATGTACGTATCCGGTCCCATTACTAACTTGCCGTCCAGTTTCGATGCTCGTTAAGGGCTGTCGTACCAGCCTCCAGGATTACAGATTCGCTTCCTTTCATTTAATTTCCCGAGGATTCTCTGACAAAACGCGATTTATGTTGAATTACAGAGGAATTTTGAGAATTTTGTCGAAGCGTTCATTTTAGTCCTTTTGAAAAGGGGTAACGGTGCTATGACGATTGCCTTAGACACAAAACCTGGAATAAATCATCAACGCATATCCGATATGCTCAACCGCAATATTATTTTGGCACCCTGGCTCTCTACTGAGGGAAAGATAAACCGGATTAGCAAAGAACAACAGGAACTGATACTGGCACTTGCCAGGAGATTAAATGAAAACCGGATACGCAGAATTAAAATGCTGGTTGTCGATGAGCGGATGTTCGTATCTGAAGCGTATGCGCTCTATATGCATGCTGAGTTTCTTAAATCCACGGCAATATATCTGTCCTCCATGAAGCTCGGTACACTTCGGGTTACTGATGAGATGATCCACGTTGCAGACAGACTTCTCGCTGAATACTTGAAGAACTACGGTTCCGATGCTTTAGTGAACAATTACATGCTGATTGGCAGTTATGAACACGGTCAGTTGCTGGAATTCTATAAAAAGGTCCCGAAAGAGGTCTATGTCTCTGGGCGATGGCATCGCCCCTGGACAGAGTTTCCACTCGATGGAGAATTGGACTATGCAATCAGTCAGAGTGCAGTGAAGATCGACGCAGACGGGCTTGTTCAACTTACGGATCGCGGGAGGGAAATATATCAACAAGTGAAGCAGGTTCTTGTTAATACTGGGTATCTCCAGCAGCGCGCA
The DNA here is from genome assembly GCF_016406125.1 of Alicyclobacillus sp. SO9. Taxonomy (NCBI): domain Bacteria; kingdom Bacillati; phylum Bacillota; class Bacilli; order Caryophanales; family Alicyclobacillaceae; genus Alicyclobacillus; species Alicyclobacillus sp. SO9. The sequence continues at coordinate 2,500,529 of NZ_CP066339.1, forward strand.
AGATGGATGCGGATCTCCAATTTCACAAACTTGGAGGATTATGACGAGGTCATTGAAACCTTGGGTCCAGATGCTCACACAATGAGACGAAAACTGATTCACATGTCGGGAATCAAACCAGGTATGAGAGTTCTTGAGTTAGGATGTGGTACAGGAACGCTCACTTTTGATGACGGATTACACCAAATTGTCGGGGCGACAGGAAGTATTGTCGGCGTAGACTTGTCAGCCGGCATGTTAGCTCGGGCTGAGGTGAAGCGGAAACGACTAGGAATTGAAAACGTTAAGTTCGTACAATCAGACGCAGAAAATTTGCCTTTTAAATTTCAAGAATTTGATGCAGTGGTGGGCTTTGGATTCTTGCATTTTACCAACATACCCAAGGTTTTGCACGAAGTGGTTCGGGTATCAAAACGAGGTGCCCCGTTTGTTACAATGTTTCCCCTGCAATTTCCAGCTTCTCAAGACTTCTTTCAGGAATGGTTTGGTGACTTGCTTGCAATACAGGAACAGGAAGACAGCAATGTTTTGTTACATTCAGATGAAGCTTTAGAAAGTGTGGGTGATTTCTTCCGGGATTTCGAAACGTTCACTACGGAAGCTAGAATCCCTTATGACAATCCGGCAATGGTAGTGAAGTTCTTTGTCGAAGTAGCAAACTTCTTTGATGGAGCGCTGTCACGATTTCCTTGGCGGGCGCGCCAAGAGAAAATCAATGAATTGATTGAAAGAGGCGAGGTTATTGTTGCCAAGTACGGTCGACGAAACCTTGTTTCAAAACACGCAATGCAGTGGATTAGAGCGGTCAATTCGTGACCTTGATTGTACTTGATCCAAGATTGTAGGGAAGCAAAAAGTTCGATGCGTGCATGCCTGTGTTCAACCAATCATGGTGCGTTTGATAAGGCGGAGATCTATCGGGTTATTTCCAGGTCGTCCGCATCCGGTTATTTGCCAGAGACATATTTAGCGCTCAACCAGGGAGCATTTCGTGAAATGCTAAGCCGTCATTCTTCGATTTACTTAAAGCCGCGGGGGGGAAGTATCGGTCAAGGAATGGTAAGGATTGACGCGCGGGCGGATGGTTATGATATTTCGGTTTTAAAAGACCACGAAACAAAAGTGTATCAGGCGACGAATCTTGAAGCGGCTTGGAGTTCAGTAAACCAGCATCGGATGCCAGGCGGACAGTACCTAATCCAGGCGGCGAAACCCCTGCTCAAATGGCAAGGCAGACCTTGTGACTTTCGTACGCTGCTGCAGAAATACGGTGCTCATTGGCGTGTTGTGGGTATTGGCGTGAGAGTGGCAGGAGAAGGTGTCATTACGACTCACGTTCCCAACGGCGGGAGCATTGTAGCTGCAAATGAAGTGTTGCAGTCCAGTTTTAAATCGCGTGCGGGGGACGTTGAACGCGAACTGAGAAGAGCTGTATTGCAATCCGCAGACGCCATTGATTTGTATTATGACCGCAAACTTGGTGAAATGTCTATGGATATGGCGATTGAAGACACGGGTCGAGTCTGGTTCCTGGAAGCCAATTCCAAACCAATGAAGTTCGATGAAAAGAGTATCCGAAAAGAGTCCCTGGAAGGTGTCATTCTACATCTTGAGGAGCTTCAGCAGGACAAACGGGCAGTCCAAAAGGCTGCGCTCACGCGTCCAGACTCTCATCAATGAGCGGCCAGGGCAGAGAAAAACGCTGTTTGCCTTTCAAAATTCGGATGATTGCCAGCGCCGGGATGTATTGCCATTGCCCTGAATAGATGAGAACGGCTCCATCCTGGCGCAATAGTTGATGAAGTCCGAGAAAGTCCTGAACGAGTGTACGCTTGTCACAAGAGACCACGGGACCTTCGAGGATATCGGGTACATTCGAGCAGTGGATTTGAAATGTTGGCACATTTTGCTTATTGGACAAGCTGTTTTCTCACTCCTATCACGGGGTTTTGACATTGTGGTATGATGGTGTCGTATTATACCCTTATTATACAGTAAAGGAGGATTCGTTTGGCGACAGAGAACTTGATTAAAAAGTTGCGCGAAGGACGTCTGCAGTCAGGTCAGGGACTCACATTTGGGACACATCGCCCGAATCCCGTAAACCATATACAGTACGATGCAGATGAGTTGACGAAAGACTACCAGATTGGAAGAAAGGTTGACGGTTCTGCATACCGTTTTCTCATAAAAACCTACGGCTGTCAGATGAACGAACACGATACAGAAATGATGTCTGGGTTGTTTTTGGCCATGGGTTATGAACATGCAGAGAGCAATGAGGATGCTGATGTCATTCTCTTCAACACCTGTGCAGTGCGGGAAAACGCGGAAGACAAGGTATTTGGCGAAATTGGGCGTCTGCGTCCGCTCAAATCCCGCAATCCTGAGCTCATGCTTGGTTTATGCGGGTGCATGGCACAGGAACAGAGTGTGCAGACCATGGTTCGGGAGAAGTTCCCGTGGGTCGATCTCGTTTTTGGAACGCACAATATTCACCGCCTCCCCGCTTTAGTCAAGGAAGCTCGAGATAGTCAGGAAACTGTAATGGAAATCTGGGATAAGGCTGCCTCAACGGTGGAGAACATTCCTAAGTCACGCAAGGAAAATACGCGCGCGTGGGTTAACATTCAGTACGGTTGCAACAAGTTCTGCACCTACTGTATTGTCCCGTATACGCGCGGTGCTGAACGCAGCCGTCTTCCGGAGGATATCGTTGCCGAAGTAACAGAGTTGGCGAATGAAGGCTTTAAAGAAATCACGCTGCTGGGACAGAATGTGAATGACTACGGCGTTGATTTGGGGAGTGTGACGTTTGCACAGTTACTGAAGCAAGTTGCAGAGCTTTCAGGAATTGAGCGCATTCGTTTTACCACCTCAAACCCGTGGAATTTTACGGACGAATTGATAGAGACCATCGCGCTGCATGACAATATTGTGGAACACATCCATCTTCCCATGCAGTCCGGCAACAATCAGGTCTTGAAGCGAATGAATCGTACTCATACCAGAGAGTACTATTTGGAATTGGTAGACAAAATCAGAACGAAGATTCCGAATGTAAGCTTGACTACCGATATCATTGTAGGGTTTCCCGGTGAAACTGAAGAACAGTTCCAGGAGACTTTGAGTCTGGTTAACCAAGTGCGCTTCGATAATGCGTTCACATTTATTTATTCGCCTCGTGAAAATACTCCGGCGGCAGGCTTCCATGATGACGTCACCATGGAAGAGAAGAAGCAACGATTGCAACGTCTAAACGACCTGCAATACGGTATTAGTCGAAACATAAATGAGAAACTGTCTGGTGAAATCGTTGAGGTGCTGGTAGAAGGCGAGAGCAAAACCAACCCCGATGTAATGGCCGGTCGTACGAGAACGAACAAGTTGGTCTTGGTCCCCGGTGATAAATCGCTTCGCGGCAGCTTGGTTCAGGTGAAGATTGTGGACCCGAAGACGTGGACGTTGATGGGGGAACTAGTCACCGGATTGAGCCCACAGGAGATTAAAGCAGACAGAGCAGAAACGGATCCAAACAGAGCAGAGACGGATCCAAACAGGGAGGCATTGGCATGACATATGAAAGTGTGGCTGAAAAGACAAGCGAGATTGCTGAGTCTATCGCAGGTTCAAAAGCCGCGCGGGAATACTGGAAAGCTCGTGAGAAGATGGAGTCTCACCGTCGAGCGCAGCAGTTGTTTGAGGAACTAAAACTCAAAACCAACTCCTATATGATTTTGGCGCAACAGTTACCGGAGACACACCCAAAAGTCATGTTGGCGAAATTGGAAATGGATGAAATTGAGGAGCAACTGCGGAAAATCCCTGTTGCCATTCAATATAAGGAAGCTCAGGCTGATGTGAACGAAATGACGCAGATGGTTATCTCAACACTGCTGGTCCGTCTTCAGGATGTCCTGCCTGTCGAACGCGGTCCGAGACAAGGATGTGGTCAGGGCCACGGCGGTCAGGGTTGCGACTGCCAATCGTAACGCAGGGAGTGTAGACAATCTCTTATGACTCCAATGATGAAGCAGTATATGGAGATAAAGGAAAAGCATCAGGATGCACTGTTAATGTTTCGACTTGGTGATTTCTACGAGTTATTTGAAGAAGACGCCAAAACGGCGAGTAAGGAACTGGAAATCACGCTCACTGGGAGAGCAGGCGGCGCACAGGGACGTATTCCCATGTGCGGCGTCCCATTTCACAGTGCCGCACAGTACATCGCACGCTTGAACGAAAAAGGCTACTCTGTTGCCATCTGTGAACAAACAGAGGATCCACAACAAGCCAAGGGACTGGTTAAGCGGGAAGTGGTCCGTGTCATTACTCCTGGAACGGCATTGCCAGATGTCGGTACTGGAAATCGGTACATGGCATCACTGATTGTCCGCAACGGATTGATTGGTCTTTCATTTTTGGACGTTGGAACAGGAGAGGTCTATACTGACGAGTTTTCGGAGGAGAAAGAGGCAAGAGAACAGTTTGCTTCGTGGCAACCGGTAGAAATCCTCACTTATGACAGTCTTGACTCCGAGCAGCAGCTGCCGCTCTTGTTGCAGTGGAGCCGCGAACATCAAATTCCAGTCACAATCAGGTCCGAAGCTAGGCAGCAACCTGCGAAAATGCAGCAAGTGGTTCTCAGTCAATACCATGTATCTACTTTGTTGCCGTTGGACTTGGACAAGTCTCCTGCTGCTGCCGAAGCGTTGGGACTTGCTCTGCAATACATCCGGGATACTCAAAAGGTGGATTTGGCTCACTTACGACAACCTGCGCGGGTCCGTCAGCAGCAAGCAATGCATTTAGACTACACGGCTCTTGCCAATCTGGAAGTTTTGGAGACCGTTCGTACGCGAAAGCAGAACAGTTCACTGTACGGTTTACTTCACCGTACCAAGACTGCCATGGGAAGCAGGCTTTTGCGGAAGTGGCTGGAACGTCCTCTAAAGGATGTTAAAGCCATAGAGGCACGATTAGATGCAGTAGAGGTACTCGTGAATGACTTGTTTCTTCGAAACCATTTGCAAGAAGCGCTGGCAAACGTGTACGATCTCGAGCGCCTTGCTGGAAGAGTTGCCTTCGGCTCTGCCAATGCGCGAGATTTACTCGCGGTGTCGAGGTCGCTCCTGCAACTCCCTGAACTGACAGATGTACTTTCGCAACGCCCGGAAAAATTGTTTTCGGATTTGACTTCGCGGATGCCTGACCTGACAGCGCTTGCTAAGGAGATTGAACACACGCTTGTCGACGAACCGCCTGTGTCTGTACGTGACGGCAGCTTGATTCGAAAAGGTGTCAATGAAGAATTAGATGCATTGCGTGAATTGAGCGGATCGGGAAAAACGTGGCTTGCGAACCTTGAACAGCAGGAACGGGAAAGAACGGGTATCAAGTCTCTTAAAGTAGGTTACAACAAAGTGTTTGGCTATTACCTTGAGGTGTCAAAGGCGAATTTGCACTTGGTTCCAGACAACTATGAAAGGCGGCAGACTTTGTCGTCTGCAGAGCGCTATGTCTTACCAGAGTTGAAGGAACAGGAAGCCAGAATTCTCAATGCGGAAGACAGTTCTACTGCCTTGGAGTACGACTTGTTTACGGACCTGCGGAACAAGGTGCAATGTTCGTTGCTTCAATTGCAGCAGGCTGCCGATGTGGTAGCAGAGATTGACATCCTGTGTGCGTTCGCCTCAGTTTCTGTTGAAGGAGGATACACCCGTCCTGTTTTAATGGAAGAGAGAGGTATTGAGATTCGAGCAGGCCGTCATCCGGTTGTTGAAGCGCAGATGAGAGGGCAATTTGTTCCAAATGATGTGTCGTTGACCTCCACTCGTCAGATGGTTTTAATCACCGGACCGAACATGGCCGGAAAGAGCACGTTTATGCGTCAGACGGCATTGATTGTGCTGATGGCTCATATTGGGTGCTTTGTGCCGGCTGAGTCAGCGCAAATCGGGCTTGTCGACCGCATTTTCACGCGCATCGGTGCGTCCGATGATCTGACTGCCGGACAGAGTACATTTATGGTGGAAATGGTGGAGTTGGCGCAGGTTCTGCGTCAGGGAACGAATCGAAGTCTAGTGCTCCTCGATGAAGTTGGACGAGGAACGAGTACATACGACGGCTTGTGCATTGCAGAATCTGTGATGGAAACACTCTCACAACCGGATTCCCCCTTGACGCTGTTCGCAACCCATTACCATGAGTTGACGGAGACAGCCGATACCATGAATAGTGTTGCCAATGCCTCGGTCCTCGTTCAAGAAGAAGGGGATTCCATTTCCTTTTTACATACGGTGGTGGACCGTCCGGCAGACCGAAGTTACGGTATTCAGGTTGCCAAACTTGCCGGTGTACCCAGTCACGTCATTGAGAGAGCACAGGACCTGCTGCAGAAACGAGAAAACAGTGCTTCAGTGCTTGCGGCACGTTCTGCGACTGCGGTTAAGGAAACTGCAGTGGCTTTAAATAGCGTTGAGCCCGCTGCGACGAACTCGAATTCGAACTTCCCAGCTTCTCACACGGGGATGTCTCAGCAAGGGCTCTTGGGCCTGTTTCCAGATACTGATTTACTTGATGAACTGGCCCAGATTGATGTACTCAAATTGACCCCAATTGACGCGATGAACAAATTGTACGAAGTCGTACAGAGAGTGAAGGATGTGACTGGATGGGACAAATCCAGGTAATGTCACCGGCTTTGGCCAACCAAATCGCAGCAGGGGAGGTTGTGGAACGCCCTGCTTCCTGTGTTAAAGAATTGCTGGACAACAGTCTGGATGCTGGCGCATCCAAAGTCTCTATAGCTCTTGAAGAAGGCGGCATTTCTGCTATCGTAGTTGAGGATAACGGCAAAGGCATGGATAAGGAGGACGCTGTTCTAGCTTTTGCTCGCCACGCGACCAGTAAATTGAAGACCGAGTATGAGTTAACAAGAATAATGACGCTCGGATTTCGCGGTGAGGCGTTGGCTTCGATTGCGGCTGTTAGTCGTGTGAGATTGCAAACGAGATCGGAGAAAGAAGAACACGGCTGGGTTGTCACGGCAGAGGGCAGTGATGCAACGAACGTTCCGGAGCCCATTGGCATGGCTTCGGGCACCACGGTTGAGGTCAGGGACTTGTTTTTCAACACGCCGGCCAGGCTGAAGTATTTACGCACAGTGCATACGGAGCAGGCGCGCTGCGTTGAAGTTGTGCAGCGGGCAGCGCTCAGTCGGCCTGATGTAGCGTTTCGGCTGGAAGTTGACCATCGCATACTGTTTCAGACACCAGGAAAAAACAAGGTGTTGGACGTGCTCGCGACCTTATACGGAGTCGGGGAAGCAAGGCAGTTTCTGAAAGTCGACATGGAAACGCCGGACTACCGTGTGTATGGTTATATTGGGAGACCCACACAGGGGAAGTCTTCGCGGACTCACGCAAACTGGTTTCTTAACGAGCGGTCTATTCGCAACATTGGTCTGCATCAAGCCGTGATGAAAGGGTATCAAGGCAGGCTGATGATTAATAAACACCCTGTGTATGCCTTGTATTTAAAGATGAATGCGACGTTGGTGGACGTGAATATTCACCCGCATAAATCTGAAGTCAGATTTAGTGAAGAGAGAGATGTCACGCGCCTGGTGCAAGAAGCGGTGAGTCAAGCTTTGGAGCAGGCGTTTCTTGTCCCGGGAGCGGATCGATCGAGGGACAACTGGCATCACAATGGACCCCAATCTCTGCAGAAGGACCTGGGGCTGAAGGAAGAGCATGGACCAAGGGTTCGAGACTCCTATGAACCGCGACGTCCGTCTTCCGCGGAGGAAATTGCTGCAGCGAAAGACTTGTTTCGAACAACCCATACATCAACCGGACTCGTCCCGAGTGGCAACGGCTCAGTTGGGGCGGTCATTCACGAGCAGAAACAGCCTCTTGAGACGGACAAGGATGACGCTGTGTCGGTTGACAAAGATCCCGTATCTGAAGCGAAGCTTGAGCCAAGGGAAACGACGTACGCAGATGCAGCAGAGGCTGTGCCGGAAGCTGCTCAACGGGATGGGGACAGAACGAAGGGCGTAATAGAGCCTTCACACGCGACTGAGGAAGACCGGGGGGACTCTGACGCATCAGGAGAAGATACGACGAATAGACTTCAACACATTGACGGAGAAAGGTCCGTAGAGGCGACGCGTCGACAACTTAGGGCACTTCGTCCTATTGGGCAGGTACTCGGAACCTACATTTTGGCTGAGGCGGACAATGCGCTGTTCGTCATCGATCAGCATGCCGCTCACGAACGCGTTCTGTATGAACGTTTTCGTGAGCAGACGCAAGCGAGCCATACTGGCTCAATCCCCCTGTTGACGCCCATTACGCTGACGCTCACACCTCAGCAGCATGCCGTGTGTACAACACATTTAGAGTTGTTGAAGACACTTGGGATTGGCGTGGAGGAGTTTGGCGGTTACGAAATTATTGTCCGGACCATTCCTCATGTTTGGGAAGGCCTTGATGCACCCGTCTTGCTGGAGGAACTTTTACAACAGTTGACAGAGGTTGGGCGTCACCAAGATGTGCGGGAAGCCCTGCGCGAAAAAATTATCATGCGAGCTTGTAAGTCAGCGATTAAAGCGAACCACCGCTTGTCTGAAATGGAAATTTCAGCTCTGTGTCAGGCCCTGCCAGACTTGGACGATCCCTTTCACTGTCCACACGGCCGCCCTGTTCTGATTCGGTTGTCAAACGAAGATTTGGAGAAGGAGTTCCGACGTATTGTGTAAAACCACAAACCATGCCACACGTTTTGTTGTGACGACGCCATGGTCAGAATCTGATGCGGCCTCGAAGCAGGCAGATGAATTGGCTCTATGGTTTCATTGCAAGCGCGTGGTTCGAAATGCCAGAAGCATTGTCAAAGTATGCCGGGACGAAGCTGTTGAGGCCTGCTTAATTGCAGATGAGGTCCCAAAGTTTTATCATATGTCTGCTCCCGACAAGGCACTCTATTTCCATCCCGGTATGGCGATGCAGCGTTGCCTGCAGTTGGAACGGGGGCAGAGTGACAGACTGTTAACCGCCGCTGGAGTGAGGCTCGGCGATACGGTTGTGGATGCGACTCTTGGGTTGGGGACGGATTCGCTGGTTTTGGCGTTCGCTGTGGGTGACAAGGGCCGAGTTGAATCCCTTGAGGTCTCAGAACCACTGGCGATATTAGTCTCTTTTGCCATACATAAACGTGCAGAGCAGCCGGACTGGATGCAGCCCCTGCTTGAGCGGATTCGTGTTCACGTAACCGATTATCTCAGTTTCCTGCAAATGATGCCGACGGACAGTGTGGATATCGTATATTTTGATCCTATGTTTCGCAGTAGAAGTCATCATCCTTCCAGCGCTGATGCATTGCGGGAATATGCGGACAGCAGAGCACTGTCAGAGGCAGCAATAAGGGAAGCAAAGCGAGTAGCAAGGCGACGTGTAGTGGTAAAAGAGCGGATTTCTTCAGGCGTCTTTGAGCGGTTTGGTTTGAGGCCGGACAAAGAAAGAGCAAGGTTTTCCTATGGTATTCTGAATGTGAGGTAGTTTATGAGGAGGTTGAGGCAACTCTTGGCCAACAAGCCGCCAGTACTTTGTATTGTAGGTCCGACTGGAATTGGGAAGAGTGATTTTGGTGTGTCCGTGGCAAAAGCTGTGGGCGGTGAAGTAGTGTCTGCTGATTCAATGCAAATATACAAGAAAATGGATATTGGTACGGGTAAATTGCGTGAGGATGAAATGCAGGGCGTGCCACACTATCTGATTGATATTGCAGAACCGGATGCCACTTTTTCCGTAGCCCAGTGGACGAAACGGGCAGACGAGGCCATCTCCTCAATTTTGCGAAGGCAGCGTTTGCCCATTGTGGTCGGCGGGACAGGTTTGTATATTCGTTCTATAACTGAAAATTTGGATTTTGGAAAGACCCGCGGGTCGGCTCAAATTCGTCAAAAATGGGAGCACTACGCCCTGAAACATGGGCAACTGCAATTGCATAAGATTTTAGAGGAGCGTGACAAGGAGGCAGCACAGCGGCTGCATCCCAACGATGTGCGAAGAGTGATCCGTGCGCTTGAGGTACTCGAAACGGGCGGGAAGCCGTTCTCAGATGGCTATGACTGGTCCATTCAAGGGGGGCGGTACGATACAGTCCAGTTTGGACTTCGAATGAACAGGCAAGACTTGTATGCGCGTGTGGAGCATAGAATTGACAAAATGTTGGAGACTGGTTTGTTCGATGAAGTGGAGTCCTTGCTGAGACAAGATTACAACTGGGACTTGATTTCTATGCAAGCAATCGGGTACAAAGAATTAGCGTCATACTTTCGCGGACTGTGCACACGGGAGGAAGCAGTTGCACTTCTAAAGCGTAATACCCGGCGTTTTGTCAAACGTCAGATGTCCTGGTTCGGGCGCGATGGTAGAATTAAATGGCTTGATGTAGATCCGGTGAAAGGTATAGCAAACGATAGCTTTTCGCAGGTATACAACGAGGCTGTCAAACTTAAGGCAGGAATTCAAAAGGCCGAGACCGAATAGAGTCAACGTAGGAGTCTCGCAGTGAGTGGAGGATGCATTCATGAGCAAACAACCCATTAATATTCAAGACACTTTTTTAAATCAAGTACGAAAAGACAAAGTCCCTGTTATTGTGTATCTGGTAAACGGTTTTCAGATTCGCGGAACTGTCAAAGCATTTGACAACTTCACGGTGGTGCTTGAGAGTGATGGCAAACAGCAAATGATTTATAAGCATGCCATCTCAACATTCAATCCCATGAGGAACGTAAATCTGACATTTGAGTCAGGATCCGAGGAGTAAATAGAAGGACAAAATCACAGGCAATTTCGACGCAAATTTAATCGAAATCAGGCGTTGACAATAGCGATTTAAATGTGATAAGTTATGACTTGTCGCTGATGCGGCGCCAGCGTAGCTCAGATGGTAGAGCAACTGACTTGTAATCAGTAGGTCGCAGGTTCGACTCCTGTCGCTGGCTCCATACGGAGGGATACCAAAGTGGCCAAATGGGGCGGACTGTAAATCCGTTGCGGAAGCTTCGAAGGTTCGAATCCTTCTCCCTCCACCAGTTCCTTCGGGAGCCTTCATCAGCGACAGGTCAAGTTCCTGAAATCGCTAAGGGGCGTAGTTCAGTTGGTAGAACGGCGGTCTCCAAAACCGCATGTCGTGGGTTCGAATCCTGCCGCCCCTGCCATGGTGAGTATGGCGAAGTGGTTAACGCACCGGATTGTGGTTCCGGCACTCGTGGGTTCGATTCCCACTACTCACCCCATATTTCAATGGGGGGTAGCCAAGTGGTAAGGCAACGGACTTTGACTCCGTCATGCGAAGGTTCGAACCCTTCCCTCCCAGCCAGTTTTACAGGCGCCTTGGCGAGAGTCAGTAATTGTATGGTAAGTGCCCGTAGCTCAGCTGGATAGAGCGCTTGACTACGAATCAAGAGGTCGGGAGTTCGAATCTCTCCGGGCACGCCATCGGAGCATAGCGCAGCTTGGTAGCGCGCCTGCCTTGGGAGCAGGAGGTCGTGGGTTCGAATCCCGCTGCTCCGACCAGATATCGTCTCAGTCAGTTGTTTATGGCAGGACGTAGCATATGTTTTTCACGACTACTAGACAAGTCCTGAGACGAGGCCTTGGGGGTATAGCTCAGTGGGAGAGCACCTGCCTTGCACGCAGGGGGCCGTCGGTTCGAATCCGACTACCTCCACCAAGTATTCCTCGATAGCTCAGCGGTAGAGCATCCGGCTGTTAACCGGAGGGTCGTAGGTTCGAATCCTACTCGGGGAGCCACGCTCCCATAGCTCAGCCGGCAGAGCGCATCCATGGTAAGGATGAGGTCATCGGTTCGAATCCGATTGGGAGCTCCATGGGTTATCAGAGGGAATTGCACCCGGCCCCATGGTCAAGCGGTTAAGACACCGCCCTTTCACGGCGGTAACGGGGGTTCGAGTCCCCCTGGGGTCACCACTAGCATCTACTAGTATTAGAAAAAGCAGTGCTTGCTGAAATCTAGGCATGTGCAAATTTGAGCCAGATATATGGGCGGTTAGCTCAGTTGGGAGAGCACCTGCCTTACAAGCAGGGGGTCAGCGGTTCGAGCCCGTTACCGCCCACCATATATGGAGTGATGGCCGAGTCGGTCGAAGGCGCTCGCCTGCTAAGCGAGTATACGGCTAAACCGTATCGAGGGTTCGAATCCCTCTCACTCCGCCATAGGATTGGGGAGCAGGCGTATGCCTGCTCTTTTTATGTATACAGACTTGGTACAGGCTGAATGGACATCGATTGATTATAGATGGAGTTGACTGACGGAGTTGACTGACGGGTCGTCCGAATGTTCGTCTTTCACGTAGAGAATATGCGAGAATGTTTTGGTCTATTGCCGGGTACAGTAAGGGGGCAGATCGAGAAAGGAGGAACCCGGCAACGTGGCAGAACCTGATAACGAGAACGAGCCGCTTCCACCGATTTCCGCCAGCCTTGAAGAGAATATCGAGTATTTGAACGGCGAACTTGGAATTGGTCAGGGCCCCGGGCATAGTTGGGACATCATGGCTAAATCCTTTTCCTTTTCAAATTTCAAAATGATGTCTTACGTGCTAAACGGATATTTTCTAACCATGAATATGGTTCTGATTTTAGACGACCTGGAAAAACGTATACGGATGTTTGTCGATCAGCACGAAAATGATTCCTACACACTGCAAGACCTCATGAACTATTTGAACACAAATGTAGCTTTCGTTCAGGTCCAACCAGTCACTAAAATGCAGGACGTGGTTAGGTTTATTCTATCTGGTCCAATGGTGACCTTTGTTGACGGATTTGACGCAGCGCTGTTGATTGACACTCGTATTTATCCTATGAGGAGCATACAGCAGCCTGAGATTGAACGGGTGATTCGAGGCCCAAGAGACGGTTTTGTTGAAACCATGCTGATGAACACTGCACTGATTCGTCGGCGTCTACGTGATCCCAGTTTGCGTGCAGAACTGATGCAGGTGGGTCAGCGCTCTAAGACAGATGTTACATTGATGTATTTGAATGACGTAGCCAATCCGGACATGGTAGACTCTGTCAGACGGCGTTTGAAAGGCATAAAAACGGATACGGTTGCGATGGCAGAGCAAGCCGTGACTGAACTGATTGGAAAAGTAAAATGGAATCCGTACCCTGTGGTACGCTACACCGAGCGGCCTGATGTGGCAGCAACCGCTCTGGTCGAGGGACATGTGGTAATCGTTGTCGATACCAGCCCAGAAGTAATTATCGCACCCATCACGTTTTTCCAGTTGCTGCAGCATCCGGAGGAGTATCACTTGTATCCAATGGTAGGAACGTATATGCGTTGGGTGCTGTTGGCCTCCGCGTTTTTGACAGTTGTTTTACCAGGCTTCTTTTTGGTTCTAAATTTTCATCCTGATTTGGTTCCGAAGGAATTGGCCTTCTTCAAGGCAAGCACGCACGACCCGTTACCGCTCTGGGTAGAGTTGATTGCGGCTGAAGTGGTATTGGACATTTTGCGGCTAGCGGTGATGAACACGCCGGTTACTTTGGCCTCTATGGTCAGTATTATGGCTGCCATCATATTCAGTCAATTCGTTAGCGAAATTCACCTGTTGCAGCCTGAAGTCTTAGTCTACATGGCGCTTGTTCTCATTGCACAGTTTTCACTTGCATCCTACAATTTAGCAACTGCCAATCAGATGTCCCGCATATTCGTATTGCTCATTACGGAAATCGGCTACGGAATTGGTATTAAGAGCTACGGATTTCCAATTGCGCTGCTCGTATGGTTCATTTTTCTAGTGACCCGGGACTCCTTTGGAACGCCATATTTATGGCCCCTTATGCCGTTTAAATGGAAAAACGGTATGGACAATGTCATATTGCGTAAACCTATATCACTGATTCAAGGACGTCCGGGCATTCTTCGACCAAAGATGCAAAAACGGCGTGGTTAAGTCTCGCATGGAGCGATGATATTGCCTTTTCTGTGCCGGACGGAATTGGGCTGGAACGGATTGATTGGAACGAACTTTGAAACGCATCCATTTGCGTTAATATGGTCCATTCGGCGGGGCTGTTCTTGTCACCAATGTTGCTGCGGCGCATTGGGGCGGGCACAGCCCCGTTTCATGCCTGAGATGTGGCAGAGATGTGGCAGAGATGTGGCAGAGATGTGGCAGAGATGTGGCAGAGATGTGGCAGAGATGTGGCTCGGCTCATATAGAGATCCGAGAAGTGCTTATTTGAGCTCTGAACCGGTATCTTGCTGTAATAAGCTCGCCAGAAACGCTTATTTCTGTGTATCAGGCCCTATTTCGGCTCCATAAGGCAAATAAGCTCCTGCCGCGAGCTTATTTGGAGCGGCTTCGCCACATGATCGCAAATAAGCCCCCCACGGATCGCTATGATGTCACTGCAAGTGGGCCAGGTAGAGCGTCGAGGGAGTTCAGCCCCCCACGGATCGCTATGATGCCACCGCGATTGGGCAGGGTAGAGCGTCGCGGGAGTTCAGCCCCCACGGATCGCTATGATGTCGCTGCAAGTGGGCAGGGTAGAGCGTCGAGGGAGTTCAGTCCCCCACGGATCGCTATGGTGTCGCTGCAAGTGGGCAGGGTAGAGCGTCGCGGGAGTTCACCCCCCCACGGATCGCTATGATGCCACCGCGATTGGGCAGGGTAGAGCGTCGCGGGAGTTCAGCCTCTGCGGATCGCTATGATGTCACTGCAAGTGGGCAGGGTAGAGCGTCGCGGGAGTTCAGCCTCCGCGGATCGCTATGATGCCACCGCGATTGGGCAGGGTAGAACGTCGCGGGAGTTCAGCCCCCGCGGATCGCTATGATGTCGCTGTAAGTGTAGGACTGTCCCAATCCCCAAATGCACGCATCATGGTCGTGACTGTCGGAGCTCTTTGTTCAAATTGCCTTTTCCTGACGGTGCATTTTGCGATCGCAGACACACAATCTTTTGCTGTGGGTGCTGCAATTAGAGTTTCACCTCATTCCGTGATGGGTGGAGTTTATACGAGCGAACACGAACCGATCCGCTAGCTGGCTCCAGCCAGTTCTTTTCAATCAGGTTATGTAGCAACCGGTGCGCGTAGGCTGATCCAATTCCTAAATCCTCGCAAATTTCTTTTGGTGAAACTGGTTTGATGTGGCGTGAAGCTAGGCGAACAATCTCGCGCTCAAGAGTGGTCAATCGACTCAGGGATGTCGTGTTACTCAACCAGCGGCCGAAGAACTGCTGCACAGTCTGTTGACACAGTCGGGGCTGTTCTTTGATTTGGTTGTAAGTAAACCGAATTACGTACCATCCGTCAATTACGAGGTAATTTTGGCGCAAGCAATGATCGTCAAATTTCCAAGCGGAGATATTCCTGAAATGAGGCCCGAACCCGTCTATTTCAATCGCAACTCGAAAATACGGCAAAATGTACGCGAAATCAATGTACCTAAAACCGTCCTTATAGTCGTAAATCTCGTACTCTGGATGGAGGTTCTCAAATTGTCGAAATACAGGCCACCAAACTTCCTTAAGAAATAAGTGTTCGGCGTGTCCGTGCCCATCATCTAACCTTCGAAGTCGTTCCCCTTTTCTCACTTTACGATGCGATTCTATAAACATGCGGTACGCTTCATCAAAGCCCATGGGACACCATACCCCTCCTTTGCGGTACTTGTTAGTTCCGGCTAAATGGTAGTGCAGAAAGTCCGATCCGTCGATGACGGAAGGTAGAGAAATATGAGCATCGGAATAAATCACACAAATTGGATATTCGGTGAAAGGCCGCAGACGGTGGTCTGACGGTGGTCTGACGGTGGTCTGACGGTGGTCTGACGGAAGGTAAACGGTGTGGTGAAAGGGAGCAGACGGTGCGGTGTGAGCCGGAACGGTTGTTCATATGAGAAGAGTTTTTGCGAAAAATGGGCTATCACCCATACACTTTGGAGCGCATAGGCTACTGTACGTGTTTTGCAAAGTATCGCTGCAGTGTGTTCGAAGTTGCAACATACCGAAACAAGTCGGGGTGATAAATTATGCAAAAACGGCCGGGGACGCCTGTGCCTCCTGAGCAATCCCACGAGATTATCAGTAAATACCGGGATGGACACATAGCCTTGGCAGAAGCGCTGCAAATGTTGTCTGGAAAAGAAGTGGCGGCAGAACCCAATCCGTCACATCAATTGAGTAAATCGAGGCTCTATTCTATTCTCCAAGAGTTGGAGGACCTCGTCGGACTTGAAGAGGTAAAAAAAACTGTTCGTGAGATATTTGCACTGGTTTATGTCAAGCAGGAGCGGGAACGCCATCATTTAAAATCGAGTCCCGTTGTCCTGCACATGGTCTTTAAAGGGAATCCCGGCACAGGGAAGACCACCGTTGCTCGTTTGCTGGGAAGGATGTTTCGCGAGTGCGGCTTACTTACAAAAGGCCATTTAGTCGAGGTGGAGCGGGCCGATCTCGTTGGAGAATACATCGGCCACACTGCCCAGAAGACCAAGGAAGCCGTCAACAGGGCCCTTGGCGGAGTCTTGTTCATAGACGAAGCCTACTCCTTGGCGCGCGGCGGCGACAAGGATTTTGGCCGAGAGTCTATCGACACACTGGTCAAGAGCATGGAAGACCACAGGGACGAATTCATCGCAATTATCGCAGGCTATGAACGGGAAATGGAAGGTTTCTTAAAGGCGAATCCAGGTCTTCCAAGTCGATTTCCAATCCACCTGACCTTCCCAAACTATTCAGTAGCCACACTGCTTAAAATTGCAAAACAGATGGCCTTGCGACACCAATACAACATGCAGTATGATGCCGAGCAAAAACTGCGTAAGCATTTGCAGGACCTGCATCAAACAAGTCAGCTTAAAAACTTCAGCAATGCGCGCTGGGTCAGGAACACCATCGAAAGAGCGATTCGAAAGCACGCGGTTCGCATCTTTGACGTTGAGCAGCCTAGCCGAACTGACCTGATGACTTTGACGGCAGCAGACTTTGTCTGGGAGGGGGATGTGTTGTGAGACGCAGCCTCGTAATTGGACGGACGAATGTGGGGAAGACGTTGTTTTGTATTCGGTTTGCCAAGTATCTTGGAGTACGTCAGCTTCAATGGTTTGTGGAAAGTGCAGATGGAAGAACGGAGCAGATGCGAATGTCCATGGATGAAGCGGAGCAGGTGTTGTCGGACAGGAGTCCTCACAAAACACGATGTCTGCAGTCCATCAGGGTGGAAGTTCCTCGAGGCAAAGTGAACCGGGAACTGCTTCTGACAGATACCACGGGATTATCAGACGGTGTCCATCCCGATAAAACCGTACGTGAAGCCATGGCACAGACGTTGGAGACGATGCTGTCAGCAGGTATTGTTCTCCATTTGGTAGATGCATCCGAAATTGGTGAACATCTTGACGAACGAAAACCAAGAATTTCTTCAGAACTACCTCACTCAGCTTGGGGAGCATTGGATGCACAAATTGCTGCATATGGCCAGCAAACACCTAATTACTTTATCTTGGCGAATAAGATTGATTTGCCGAAAGCGTCACAGGGTTATCGCGCGCTGGTTCACAAGTTCTCAAAGCAACGCGTTATTCCTGTGTCTGCAATGCAAGGAACCGGTTTCCGCGAGGTGAGACAGCATGTCTGGCGTCTGGCTTGAGTGGATTCGCCCATGTGTCGCCCTGTTTCTCATGGGGCTCACTGTAAAACTCATAGATGATGGCTTAGATCGCGATTATGACAAGGCTCGCGGGCATATCAGTATTGCTGTGAAACTTGGGAGGGGTCTGTCAGCATATACGGCGTTAACGGCCTTAGTGGCCGCATGGATGAATCTCTCCATTGCTCTGGCCGTCTTTTTTGGCAGTTACGCAGCGGGTATGTTTAAGGATTGGCGTGAGCCATTGCCAACACGGGTCCCTGCATGGGTTGAAATAGTGATTGTTGCAATACTGGCGGTTGTCATGCTCAATTGGCAGTTGGCAGTTTGGGGAATTGCGATGATGAGTACCATAGACTGGCTGGACGATGTGATGGACGCGGCTCGCGATGAAAAGACGGGCCAGTTTAATCTAGCCAACAAGTTTGGACTTATCGAGGCACTGATTCTCATCTTGATAGCCCTGAGTGTTGCCGTCTTTACAAATGTGAAGTTGACGGCTCTGACTTTGATTACCCTGCCATTCGTGGATTGGGTTGCACAGGCGTTGTCCTCTGTGGAAAGGGGAGGGAATAGATAGTGGTTATTCACACAGGTATTGCAGTCTTTGTTGTTTTTCTCGTTGGTTTGCTTTTCGGATATATGACGGGAAAGAAAAGTGGTATGAAAATCTCAAACCGTCGAGCGCGGGCTGCCGCGGCTCTGGAACTAAGACAAGAGTCCTTGCGAGACGGTGTCTGTCCTACTTGTGATAGAAGTGCGGAAGACATGGTACAATACGGCATAAAGGGGTGAACAGATGGGAGATCTGGAACGTTCTTTTCTCTGTGCCATACGGTGGCAAACAGAATCTGATTTGGACTTTCAGGAACGACTGGCTGAACTGGAAGGTTTGTGTTCTGCGGCCGGTGCTTCGGCTGAGAGAACGTTTAGCCAAGCGAGATCGGAGCCGCATCGTGCCCTTTACCTTGGAACGGGAAAGATACAAGAAATCGCCGAAGCAGCAGAGGCAGAACAGCCGGATTTAATTATTTTTGATGCTGAGTTGTCTCCTGCTCAAATCCGAAATTTGGAATCTCGCCTGCAAACGCGGGTCATAGACAGAACGCAACTAATTCTGGACATATTTGCTGCAAGAGCGCAGACGAAGGAAGGACGGTTGCAGGTAGAAATCGCGCAATTACAGTATTTACTTCCTAGGCTGACAGGGCGTGGAGTGCACATGTCCCGGCTTGGCGGCGGAATTGGCACCCGCGGGCCTGGAGAAACGCAGTTGGAAACAGACCGGCGGAGAATACGGGAACGAGTTGACAGTTTGCGCCAGCGGCTCGAATCTGTGCGCAAGACCAGGGAAACGAATCGACGCCGACGTATCAATTCAACACCCGTGGTGGCTCTTGTCGGCTACACAAATGCAGGGAAGACCACTCTGTTAAAGCGGTGGCTCCACGACCGAGGCGGTCGCCCGATGCATACAGGAAACCAGCGTCTGTTCGATACACTCGATCCGTTGGCGAGAAAGGTGAAAGCCGGCACCACTGGGGAAATGGTTGTGATGGATACGGTTGGGTTCGTCCAAAACCTCCCACACTTATTGGTGGAAGCCTTTCAGTCCACATTGGAAGAAGTAAACACTGCTGATGTGATAGTGCAGGTGGTGGATGGGAGTGGGCATGTACCGAGATCGCTTGACACAACGTACAGTGTTTTGGAGGAGATTCACGCTTTGGACAAGCCCGTCATTACGTTTTTTAACAAAGCGGACATTGCCGCCGTGTCTCCGGCACCTGATACAAAAGCCATAGCGTCCATTTATGGTTCTGCTAAAACTGGTGATGGCCTTGTGGAATTGTACAACCGAGTGGAGACCGCGACTGGACTTGACAAGGTTCAAGTGGAAGTTACCAGTCGCCTGCAATCCGAGAGCTTTTGGCATGAGGTCTTGTCTGTTGGCAGGGTGATTCATACCATACCCCTTGAAAACAACCAGGTTCGCTATACTGTCGAAACAGAACGCAGATTTAAGGATAGAATTTTGGAAGCCACACACCTCGCGGAAAACGATACGCACATTGCTGAAGATGATACACCTTCCGTTGAAGGGGATACATCTCTTCACTAAGACATTCACGAGTAGCCATAAGGAGTCGTTCATGAACAGATATGAAATAGAGGACTTGGTAGGAACAGCTGAAGCTGAGATAGAGCCCGCTTTAAAACGAATCAAAAAGACCACGCTGGACAATCAAAGAAAGGTGCTTGAAGCATTTTGGTCTGAGCGAGTTTCTCAAGCCGATTTTAACGGCACCACCGGATATGGTCTCGATGACGAAGGACGCGATAAGCTGGAGCGGATTTATGCGCTGGTGTTTCGGGCCCCAGCGGCTCTCGTGCGCCAACAAATTGTCTCTGGCACGCACGCAATTAGACTGGGGTTGTTTGGGACATTGCGTCCGGGCAATCACATTGTCTTTGCGTCAGGCGGGCCGTATGACACGCTGGAATCGGTCGTCGGAATTCGACCAACACCTGGAAGTCTGGCAGAATGGGGCATTACATATACGATTGTGCCGCTCACGGAATCGGGCAGCCTGGACGTGAAAGCCATCAAAAATGCGGTCAAGCCGGAGACAACTGTTGTGATGTTCCAAAGGTCACGAGGTTACAGCCAGCGTCCTGCACTCACCATTGATGAGCTTGAACAGGCTTTTAACAACCTGAGCGCCTATCGTCCAAACCTGCTCTTTTTCGTTGATAATTGTTATGGAGAATTTGTAGAAACGAGAGAACCGGTCGAAGTTGGCGCGCATCTTGTTATGGGGTCGCTGATTAAAAACCCGGGAGGAGGTTTGGCGAGTACAGGAGGATATGTCATTGGTGAAGCAGACCTTGTGGAAAAGGCGGCCGCTCAGTTGACAGCCCCTGGGGTCGGTGCTGAAATCGGTCCGTCCCAACACCTTTTGAGAGAGTTCTACCAAGGCTTGTATATGGCCCCGCATACTGTCGGTGAGGCTTTGTCGGGGTCGGTTCTGGCTGCCAACGTTTTGGCAAGGTGCGGATTTAAGTGCTCGCCGGTGTGGGATGAACCGAGATCGGACTTAATACTGTCGGTTGAGTTTGATAGTGCAGATAACCTCCTGTTGTTTTGTCGTGCAGTTCAGTCTGCGGCAGCGGTGGATTCCTTTGTTGTACCACAGCCTGCGCCGATGGCTGGATACGACGATGAAGTGGTTATGGCTGCCGGGACCTTCGTCCAAGGTGG
This sequence comes from Alicyclobacillus sp. SO9, assembly GCF_016406125.1. Taxonomy (NCBI): domain Bacteria; kingdom Bacillati; phylum Bacillota; class Bacilli; order Caryophanales; family Alicyclobacillaceae; genus Alicyclobacillus; species Alicyclobacillus sp. SO9. The sequence continues at coordinate 2,521,493 of NZ_CP066339.1, forward strand.
GTCACTGGAGTTATCCGCAGATGCGCCATTACGCGCACCGTACTTCGGATACATCCAAGGAGGGCTGACATACGAGCACGTACGCATTGCGGTAGAAAACATTCTGAGTGAGATATTCTCCAGAAATGGTCCCGAAAACCCCTTTTAGATGTCAGAAAACCTAACATCACACGTTGTTAGTTTAAAGTCTGAATGTTAGGATCAAACCATCATGAAATGGAGGGGGAATTCGTGGACCTCAGTCAACGGAGACAATTGCCGCTGTTTTCGATAGGTATCGTACAGAAGTTGACAGGGTTGAGTGCACGCCAAATTCGCTACTATGAGCAGCACGAGTTGGTTCAACCGGCCCGTACAGAAGGCAACCAGAGGCTTTTTTCATTGAATGATGTGGAAAATCTGATGCTTGTGCGGAGTCTTTTGGACGATGGGTTAAACATGGCTGAAATTCGGAAGCGATTTGAGAGACATCAAAGGATTGGCCATGGCAACAATGAAAATGAACCAACCGATGCGGAAGTCTACGAGTGGATGAGGCAGGAAATGCTCGAGTCCCCCTCTCCGAACAACAACTCCTTGTTTCAGGGAGACTTGTTTCGGTTATATCGCAGAAACTTGTAAGGTCTGAGATTAATTTTAGGAGGCAAATACGTGGAGGAATTAAGCAAAGAACAGATTTTGCACCTGGCTGAAGAGAACGATGTACGGTATGTACGGCTGCAGTTTACCGACCTGCAGGGGGTTATCAAGAATGTCGAAATCCCTGTGGACCAACTTCCAAAGGCCTTGGAAAACAAAATTATGTTTGATGGTTCTTCAATTGAAGGATTTGTCCGGATTGAAGAATCCGATATGTATTTAGTGCCTGATAGAAGGACGTGGCTGGTGTTCCCTTGGGACTCCTCTCAAGGCAAAGTGGCACGACTCATCTGCGACGTGTATATGCCGGACGGAACCCCGTTTGCAGGCGACCCTCGCGGTGTTTTGAAGCGAGTCTTGCAGCAAGCCAAGGACATGGGATTTTCCACATTCAATGTTGGACCTGAACCGGAATTTTTCCTTTTTAAATTAGACGAGCATGGCAAGCCTACAGACGAAGTGAACGATGAGGGCGGATATTTTGATTTGGCTCCGCTTGATTTAGGTGAGAACTGCCGCCGTGAAATTGTTCTGACTTTGGAGGCCATGGGCTTCAACATTGAAGCGTCTCACCATGAAGTTGCCCCAGGTCAGCATGAGATTGATTTCCAGTATGCAGATGCGGTGGAAACTGCGGATAATATTTCCACGTTTAGAATCGTGGTGAAAACTATTGCACGTCAATATGGACTGCATGCAACCTTTATGCCGAAGCCGGTCTTTGGTATTAACGGTTCCGGAATGCACACACACATGTCTTTGTTTAAGGACGGCCAGAACGCTTTCTACGACGAGTCCGACGACTTTGGTTTCAGCCAAACGGGACGCCAGTTCCTTGCCGGCATTTTGGAACACGCACATGCCTTTACAGCGATTACGAACCCGACCGTAAACTCCTACAAGCGTCTTGTTCCAGGGTATGAAGCGCCTGTTTACATTGCTTGGTCCGGGAAGAATCGGTCGCCGCTAGTACGTATTCCGGCAGCGCGGGGAATGAGTACACGCATCGAGGTCCGGAGTCCAGACCCGTCAAGCAATCCGTATCTGGCAATTGCCGCAATGCTGGTTTCCGGTCTTGACGGCATCCGGAGGGAATTGCCCTTGGAAGATCCGGTTAACCGAAACATCTACCGCATGAGTGACGGCGAGAAAGCCAAAGTTGGTATCGACAGCCTGCCCGAGAATTTATCGCAAGCTGTGGCCAATCTGGAACAGGATTCGATTATTGGCGAAGCCCTTGGGGAACACGTATTGACGCATTTCGTTGAAGCAAAGAAAATTGAGTGGAATGCTTATCGGACGCAAGTTACACAGTGGGAGAAAGACCAGTATTTGCAGTTCTGATGTTTTGACCGATTTATGACAGAGGCATTTAGAGGGTATATGCGGTGTGCCGCATATACCCTCTTTCATTTCTTTATGTCTCTCGGCTAACGGAGATGGCAACCAGCCCAATTTGCGGTTGACAGACTTCTAGACTCGAGACGTTCCTGGTTCGACGCTTAGAGTATGCTAAAGCCGTCAGAAAACAAAGCAGTGAGCGTTATTTTGATAAGGAACATGACGATAAGCGCAGAGACAAAGGACCTTCGATGCTTAAGTTTTGCTGCAAGGACCATGTAGGCTGGGAATAGAACAACGACCAACCTCGCAAATGAGGTGAGGATGGATGGTGAAAACGGCGTTTTTCCAGTACCAGAAGAAATATCTAAGAGCAGTGTAATTGTATAAAATGCTTTTAGGCCCAAATCAAATCTCTTTTCTTTCCAGACCCACCAGCCCGATATTACCATGAGTAACGGAGACAGTCCGTTCACAATCGTCATTAGGTTATGAACCCAATCTGCTACTGAAACGGGATAAAACTTTAAGCCCGCAAAGCCAAGGAATAAATCAATGACCGGTATTAAAGGAATGCGGTGCCATGCTTGCTGCGCATATACGAATGCGATTGGATTGCCAAAGTGCACGAATAGAAACGACATGTATGACAGCAAACTCAACGGAATGAGACCGATGCTGAGCAGTTGCTTTCGGGTCCCAGAGGTCACTCGCCAGTGAATCAGGGCAGGAATAGTGAGCAATACACCGAGGTCATGGGTTCCTGCTGCGACAAAACCGCTGATCATAGCTATGTACCACTTGTCTTTTTGTAGAAAGTAAAAGAACGAAAGTAGAGAGAGTAATGTGATGGATTCGGTATAATCCACGTTAAAAAACAGTCCTGCAGGGATAACGGCAAGCAGCCATAATGCCCTCCATGCGACATCCTTCGAAAACCACTCTTTGGTTAGGCGATAAAACAGGACAGTCGAAACTGCATAGGCTGCATTAGCTAAAAGGGTCGCGCTGGTCGTGTACGAAATTTGTGTTATGGAATGAAATGCTCTGATGAGCAGAGGGTACATTGGAAAAAAAGCTGTTTGTACGAAATTTCCATAGCCTTGTTTGGCAATTTCCGTATAGTGTTGTCCGTCCCAAGCTGAAAAGCCGACACCGAATTGGGTTAAGGGCCCCTTTGGTAAAAGATGTGTGGATATGAGAATAATGACGGCAGTTATCGCAATCTGCATCAAGCTTATCATGAGCGGATAAGGCTTTATTAGGGTGGGCCAGGTGTTTGAAACCAGGCTGACTTCTCGAGGTGTCACTTGTGCTTTCATTCGATTCTGCCTCTCTTCTGTTAAAAATGTCAAAGCACACTCTACACCCGCTACTTCAAAGATAGCTGTAGGTCGCCGCGGACCGGAAGTATGTTTCCTCTCCATTGGCCACGGAGCATGAATCGCAGCACTGCCTCACTGGGAAACCTGTGCCGATACCGAAGGGCTGTTCTTCCGCTTGATGACTGCTTTGCGACCAACGCAGTACGAAATAACAGGGATTTTCCCCATCCAATGGGCAATAAACATTGCCGAGAAGTACACAAACAGAATGGACAATGGAATCGTAGCAAAATGGACCCATAACGGTACTTGCAAGTGCTGGATGATGACGTTCATGACGTAAAGACTAAACGGTTGCAGCAGAAATATGCCAAACGACGCGTCGGCTGCAATCTGTACAAACCGACTAAATGGCCGCCAATTCGCACGTTGTCTCCGCTCGGCCCACAATAATCCCGTATACCACATAAACAGCGTGATGATAATGCTGTAGACTACCATGTTTGGACGCAGCACACTTTGGGCTGTCTGAATAGACTGGTGCAGCACAAAGATATCAAAGAAATAGTTGCCGTAAATGCCGACGAGGCCGACAAACAGGGAAATATAGATGGTTCGAGTGTGATGTCGAGCAAACTCGAGGAGCTTTTGGTAGTGACATGCGGTAACGCCTCCCGCTACGAACCAAAACTGGTATGTAAGTACAAACTTGGCTCGATAGATATCAAGCTCTTTGAGAACGGGTGGCAGTGTATTCGCATTGATTCCGGTAATGACGTATTTGTTCAGATACATCAGTACCAATTGGGTGGCAAAACTTATGATAAGCACCTGTAGGTGCCAACGTTCCAGCTTTCTGAGTATCAGCAACAGTGCAGGAAAGACGACGTAAAGTTGCAGAGTGACCAGAACATAATATAAGAAGAACTGGTTGCCTGCAAGCAGAGAATGTATCCAATCACGGACGATGTAGGACAGCGACCAACTGAATGGGTGGGTATAGCTGCCTTCGAATAAGATATAGACTAGGTTCCAGACGACGTATGGAGTTGCGACGAACAGAAACCTCTTCTTCCAGAACTGCAGGGGATGAAACTCTCGATGATAGTAGGTTACAAACAGTACCAGACCGGTGATGAACATAAACGACTCTCGCGTAAAATGCAGAGAGGTAAGAAGTGCTGCCAGGGTCAGGTGGGGTACATACACCGACGAAGGCAGCATTCCAATGTATGCTACGATGGTATGAACAGAAAGTACCCCCAGCATGATGAAGGCGCGCATTAAGTCAATTTCGTATAAGTGTTTCTTCGCTCCCACATACAACCCTCCCCCTAGTGTTTCCGAATTGGTTGCACATTAGCAATATCCCATGACACAGTTTTGATAAAAACAAAATTAATGCTACTCCCTTTTTGAATAAGGGATATGGAGGTAATCTGTAGAAATCATGGAGAATTTGTGGAGGGAAGGACGGAAGCTTTGGAAGGAAAGAGAACGTCTTTCGCATATTTGTATCGTAGATGCTACTGTTGGATCCGTAACGATTGCCCTACACCGACACCTGTCTCAATTGTATTCGCTTTAGGTAGTGTTTTGTCCATTGGCGGCTCTTTTGTCGCTGGGTATATCGGTCGTGACAAGGCATATAGTCTCAGCGCAGTGATTGTGGTGTGGATGTACTGTCTTTCGGCCTTGCTGCGGGCAATCAGCTTGTCATCAATCTTAACCACTCGAACACTGAGTGTCGTTGCAATTGGTTTTCAGCGTACAAGCAGCGGCAGCAGTGCGGTATTATTCAACAACCAATTGTTGACGAGTTCCCAACTGTGGTACTTCCTCAAGCATTGCGAGAATTGCTAGCTGAAGTTGGGATGAGTGCGCGAAGAGCTCGTCATCGTGCAGTCCAATCGGCTGTAGGTTTGAACTATGTGTGTACACATTGGGACTCCTTTACACAGAGAAAACATGGAGTACCCAGTTTCAGATGACAGGGAATTGGTGTGTTAGAAATTCTAATCGAAACTTCGAAACACACCAATGACCAGTCCGAGGATCTTTACATTGCGGTACCTTAGTGGTTCCAATGCGCTGTTTTCCGGTTGAAGTCGAATGTGGTCGCGTTCTCTAAAAAACCGCTTAATCGTTGCTTCATCTTCCTCAGTCATTGCGACTACAATGTCTCCGTTCTGTGCAGTTTCCTGCTTGCGCACAATGACGAAGTCTCCGTTCAAAATACCCGCTTCAATCATACTGTCTCCCTGAACACGTAACAAAAACACCTCATAACCCTTAGCCATTTGCGCCGGCACGGGAAAGTAGTCTTCTATGTTTTCTACTGCAGTGATAGGTTGTCCAGCTGTCACTTTACCAATAACCGGAGCCATCACGGCATGCTCATGGGTCGGCAGGGATTCCGGCACGGAGACCGTATTTGAGACCGCACCTGTGAGTAGTTCGATTGTGCGAGGCTTAGTTGGATCACGGCGTAAATACCCCTTCGCCTCAAGGCGAGCTAGATGTCCATGAACTGTGGAACTCGATGCCAGTCCCACAGCCTCTCCAATCTCCCTTACGGATGGAGGATATCCATGTTGTCGGACACTCGTCTCAATGAATTCCAAAATCGCAGCTTGTCTCGCTGTTAAACGGCCCATAATCATCCTCCTGTCTCACTTAATTCCCTTCTAATCTAGCACAAAAGTCGCCAAGGATGCAAACGTATGTTCGGAACCTGTGTTCTCCTCTTTATCAACTTGCGGCCGTTTGACAGAACATATGTTCGTATGATATCTTTCGGTATAGAGAACGTGTGTTCGCATCTAACCAGAAGACACAGCTACTTCTATTAGGAGGATGATATATATGGCAGTAACCTGTGTTCCTTACAATGGTCAAACAAGTCATGGAACGTGGAAGAAAGGAAAAAAGGTGTTGGCAGTAAAGGTTTCAGGGTTAGGAAGGGTTCACGAGGAGTTTCACGCCGGCGGACGAGAATCAAAACGAACAGATGGAGTGAGAAGAAGTCTCAGAGTGGCGAGACAGCAGAAGGGTACATATAGCAGTTGGGTAAGACGGTCTGTTTTCTGGTTCGTGGGAGTTTTGGTGGTGCTTTACGCGTGGAACGGATTGGTATCTGCTCAGTCAACAACCACTTCATATAGGGTAAAGTCTGGTGATACTTTGTGGTCCGTGGCCAGTCAGAAAGTGCCACAGCGTGATCCGCGCGTGGTTATTGCACAAATTCTAAATCTAAATCATATTAATGGTACAGATTACATCTATCCAGGTGAAGTTCTGAAACTTCCCCGGCGCTGACAGCGCCTATACCGTAGTACACGGCAGGGAGAGAGACACGGAATGCACAGGGGTAAGGGAACTGAGGGTAGCGAAACTGAAGGTTACGAGACTGAGGTACTGGAACTGAAATGAAGTGACACCTACCAAGGGCGAGGCGAAGGCGCGGTCAAAGAAGGAGCAGGTCTGCGTTCGAATGATGCAAGAATTATCAAAATTCGACTAGGCACTAGCTTGATGTTGATGGTATAATGCACAAAAGTGTGCATGGTACCCGCTGCTTTCGATGTTTGGGCAAGAACTCTCCCACGAGATGATGGGCAGAAATTGAATAGTTTTGACTCTTATCGTGAGCGGCAGAGGGACTGGCCCGATGAAGCCCGGCAACCGGTGGATCGTACACAAGGTGCTAAATCCTGCGGGGAGACTTTCCCGAGAGATAAGGGCGTTTAGATTGAAGTAGACGCCCTGGGGCGTTTTTTTTATTGCATCTGTACTTCTCTGTAGTTGTTTTCAGTGAGTCCGGGCACATGGCTCGCTGACACATTAAGCTCGTTTGTAAGAAAGCAGAACCTGGCTTTTCCGAGAGAGAAAGGATTGCTACATGGACTCACGTTTGGCTGATTTGATGAAAGAGAGAATTCTGTTGTTTGACGGTGCAATGGGCACGCTGATTCAGTCATTTGACCTTTCTGCAGAGGACTTTGGCGGCGCACAGTACGAGGGATGTAACGAATACTTGTGCCTGACCCGTCCAGAACTGATTCAATCCATACATGAACAGTACTTAGACGCCGGCTCTGATGTAATTGAGACCAACAGTTTTGGATCGACGCCGTTGGTGCTTGCGGAATACGGTTTGGGGCACCGAGCTATGGAGCTTAGTCGTAAAGCGGCAGAACTGGCTGTTGCAGCAGCTGCCCGTTATTCAACCACTGAGTGGCCGCGTTTTGTGGCAGGTGCAATGGGGCCGACTACCAAGAGTTTGTCCGTGACTGGAGGTGCGACCTTTGATGAGCTTGCACAGGCTTATGCTGTGCAGGCACAGGGATTGATAGAGGGCGGAGTGGATCTGCTGGTACTCGAGACTTCCCAAGACTTACTGAATGTGAAGGCTGCAAGCGTCGGCATTCAAGCTGCTTTTGAACAGACGGACAAAGAAGTGCCTGTTGTCATTTCTGGAACGATTGAGCCCATGGGAACCACTCTGGCAGGGCAAACCATTGAAGCCTTCTACTTGTCTGTAGCTCACTTAAAACCTCTGGCAGTGGGTCTGAATTGTGCAACAGGCCCCGAATTCATGCGCGATCACGTTCGAGCCCTGTCCGATCTGGCTGAATGTGGAGTCAGCTGTTATCCCAATGCCGGCATGCCTGATGAGGAAGGAAATTATCACGAGACGCCAAACAGCTTTTCAGCAAAACTGGAAGACTTCGCGAATCACGGTTGGTTGAACTTTGTTGGTGGATGCTGTGGCACCACTCCTGAACACATTGAAAAACTGCGCAGGTCGATGACGGGCAAAAGAGCAAGGGTTCCTGTGAACTTCGGTAAAGCAGCCGTGTCAGGTCTGGAACCATTGGTGCTTGAGGAAGATAATCGTCCCGTGATTGTGGGCGAACGCACAAACGTGATTGGATCGAGAAAGTTTCGCAGACTGATTGCTGACGATGAGTTCGACACAGCCGCGGAGATTGCACGGGCACAGGTAAAGGCGGGTGCTCAAGTAATCGATATCTGTGTAGCAGACCCGGATAGAGACGAGTCCAGAGACATGGAGCGCTTTATGCAGCATGTCACAAAACGTGTGAAAGTGCCTCTGATGATTGATTCTACAGATGCCAGCGTTGCCGAATTGGCACTAAAGTACGCACAGGGCAAGAGTATTCTCAATTCCACCAATTTAGAGGACGGTGAGGCCCGCTTTTTCCGTTTTGCTCGATTGGCGATGCAGTATGGAACCGCTCTTGTGGTGGGAACCATTGATGAAACTGGAATGGCCGTGACGTGCGAGCGAAAAGTGGAGGTTGCAGAGCGCTCCGTTCGACTTCTCCGGCAACTGGGATTTGCAGAAGAAGACATCATCTTCGATCCCCTTACATTTCCGGTTGGAACGGGCGACGCAAACTACCTTGGAGCCGCTGAAGAAACCGTTGCAGCAATCGCTGAGATTAAAAAACGATTTCCCAAATGCAGTACCATTCTCGGCGTAAGCAACGTGTCTTTTGGCCTTCCACCCGCTGGAAGAGAAGTGTTGAATGCTGTTTTCCTCTATCACGCGACGAAAGCGGGCTTAGATTATGCGATTGTAAATTCTGAGAAATTACAACGGTTTGCTTCTATTTCGGAAGACGAACGTGCGCTGTCACAACGCATCTTATTTGAGACAAGTGATGAAATTGTCCAGGAGTTTACGGGTTTTTATCGCGAGAAAAAAACTGAGCGTGTCACGCCGGTGAATTCATTGCCTGTCGAAGAACGCCTGTCGCGATACGTTGTGGACGGCAGCAAAGAAGGTTTGTTGGAAGACCTAACCGAGATGCTTCATCGGCTTAAGCCGCTTGAAATCATTAATGGACCGCTGATGACCGGGATGAATGAGGTTGGGAGGCTGTTCAATGATAATGAATTGATTGTCGCAGAAGTGCTGCAAAGTGCCGAGGTGATGAAGGCCGCAGTTGCGTTCTTGGAACCTAAGATGGAACACTCGGAGACATCCAATAAGGGAACGGTGTTGCTGGCCACCGTAAAAGGGGATGTCCACGACATCGGAAAGAATCTGGTGGACATTATTTTGTCCAACAACGGCTTTCAGGTACAGAACCTGGGCATCAAGGTGGCACCGGAGCAACTGATTGAAGCAATTCGGACGTATCGGCCGAATTTGGTTGGTTTGTCCGGCCTGCTCGTAAAGTCTGCCCAGCAAATGGTGGTTACTGCAGAAGAACTCTCTCACGCAGATATTGATATTCCTGTACTGGTCGGCGGTGCAGCTCTGACAAAGAAATTTACTTTAAATAAAATTGCACCGAAATACCATGACCAAGTCTTTTATGCAAAGGATGCAATGGATGGATTGGCTATCGCAAACCAAGTGATCCGCGAGGATGGGCGGAAAGCACTGGTGGAGAAAAATCGCCAGCAAAAACAGGAGTGGGACTCCGCCTCTGACAAGAAAAGTGTGGCCGAACCCATAGTGCCAGGGGCGCAGAGAATATCGGATATTGACAGAAATGCACCTGTTTTTACGCCTCCCGATGTAGAGAGACACATTCTTCGGGATTATCCAGTCAGTGAACTGCGACCCTATCTCAATTTGCAAATGTTGCTAGGAAAACACCTCGGTGTAAGGGGTAATGTAGAAAAGCTGTTGGCATCTGGTGATGACAAGGCGACAGAGCTACTGGACTTGGTCAATCGTCTCATTGATGATTTCAGTAAAAGCAGTCTCCGGGCACATGCTGTTTATCGTTTCTTCCCGGCACAGTCTGAAGGAGACAGACTGCTGATATACCATCCGGAAGACTCGGATACCGTGTTGCAGACGTTTGAATTCATCCGTCAAGCTAAACCTCCGTATCTTTGTCTGTCAGATTTTGTTCGTCCAAAGTCATCTGGCGTCATGGACTACGTTGCAATGATGGCTGTTACAGTCGGCACTGGAATCCGCTTTGAGGCGAACGCACTGAAGGATGCAGGGAAGTATTTGGAATCCCATACGCTTCAGGCGACTGCGCTGGAGCTCGCGGAGGCTTTTGCTGAGCGATTGCACCGCGTGCTCCGCGACAGGTGGGGGTTTCCCGATGCTTCAGACATGACCATGCGTGAGAGATTCATTGCCAAATATCAGGGGATTCGTGTCTCCTTTGGCTATCCTGCTTGTCCTGACCTGGCAGACCAAAGCAAACTGTTCCAATTGCTTCGACCTGAAGAGATTGGGGTCGAGCTGACAGACGGATATATGATGGATCCCGAAGCCAGTGTGTCAGCTTTAGTGTTTTCACATCCTGAAGCCAGATACTTTAACGTGGATTCGAGTGATGAGTAAGGTTAAGGTGAGAGGAGAAGACATGACGGCTAGCAGAGCGGAGTTTAGAGAGTGGATAGCGCACAACAGAGTCGTGGGCGACGGTGCAATGGCTACCCTTTTGCATCAGATGGGAGTGCCCGTCCGTACGTGCTATGAAGAGCTTTGCATTTCAAAGCCATGGCTTGTTGAACAGGTGCACAGAGAATACGTCAGTGCTGGTGCCAATATTATTCAAACAAATACATTCAGCGGTCATGCGGCCGGTCTTGACAGGTATCAGTTGGCGGACAGGGTGCAGGACATTAACCGGGCTGCCGTGGACATTGCAAGAAAGGCGGCAACAGGAGACGTACGAGTTTTTGGAACCATCGGATCCATTGTCGGTCTAACGCCGGGTCTAATGACTTGGGACGCAGAGAGCAAAGCGAAACTGGGCGGCGCGTTTTCAGAGCAAATGCAAGCTCTATTGCTGGAGCAACCGGATGGTCTGCTATTGGAGACCTTTGCTGACTTGAACGAATTACTGCTGGCTGTTACAACTGCGCGTGAACTCACAAATTTACCAATAATTGCAAATCTGTCCCCTGAGGTCGTGGGTGTGACCCGGGACGGGGTACATCTGGTTGAGGCTTTCCCCAAATTAATTGAGGCCGGCGCAGACGTCGTTGGATTGAACTGCCGTCTGGGACCGGAAGGAATTGCACGCAGCTATGCTGAACTTTCGCTTAATGAGACTGTGGGTTATGCAGCATACCCGAATGCAGGCATGCTGCAACGCGAAGGAAATGAAGTGAGCTATACTGCCAATCCGGATTATTTCTCCAATTTTGCACATGACATGTACCAATTAGGTGTGGGACTCGTGGGTGGATGCTGTGGTACGACTCCTCAGCACATTCGTGCCATTGCGGCTGTGAGGGATGGAACAGTACCGAGATCGACATCGGGCATAGCTGGGAAACCTCGCCCAATCATGCACCGGGAGGTTGAAGGACGACACGAGGCGGCCAGACCTGAATCCCTGCCGAATACGTCAAGCTTGGTAAAGACAACTGGCGGTGGCACAACGGTCATCGTGGAACTCGATCCGCCGCGGACACTGAACACGGATAAATTCTTGACCGGCGCGAAGGCACTCACTGCAGCGGGAGCAGATTTTATTACACTTGCAGATAACTCCCTCGGACATGTACGGGTTAGCAATATGGCCTTGGCAAGTCAGTTGAAGCAACTGGGGATGAATCCGTTGGTCCATATTGCCTGCCGTGATCGGAATCTCATTGGACAGCAGTCTCACTTGATGGGACTTCACGTCCTTGGGATTCATCAAATTCTTTTGGTAACGGGGGATCCGTCCAGGTTTGGTGATTTGCCCGGTGCAAGCAGTGTCTATGATACTTCCTCCATGGAATTAACGGCGATGGTCAAGAGATTAAACGAAGGGATTGCGTTTTCCGGGCAACACCTGAAGCACGCGTCCAAGTTCGAAGTTGGTACGTCATTTAATCCGCATGTCAAAAACGTCGATCGAGCGTATGAACGTTTACAAAAGAAAGTGGCAGCGGGTGCTGATTATGTTTTAACACAACCCATTTTTGATGCTCGTCGATTTGAAGAGATAGCTCGTCGAACGAAAGACCTGGGGGTGCCTGTCTTCGTAGGAATTATGCCGTTGGTGAGTTCGCGCAACGCGTACTTCTTGCACAATGAAGTGCCCGGAATAGACGTGTCTGATGAGATTTTGCATCAAATGGGAGAAGTAGATTCTGAAGCGGGAGAAAAAGTCGGCCTTCGGATTGCGAAGCATCTCATAGACGAAGCGTTGAAGCACTTTTCTTCCATTTATTTAATTACCCCATTTCTTCGTTATCACCTCACGGTTGAACTCGTTGAGTATATTCGTTCCAGTAAGAACCAGCTGGTGAAGTAAAAATGCTCAGGACTCGGACTGTGGCACAACAACATCGGACTGTGGCACAACAACAGCATCGCTGAGTTCGCAAAGTTCCTGTGTTCCTGTCGCGTGCGGAGTAAATAGGGAGGGTCGAATGAGAGTCGAATTGAGGAGAGTCGAATGAGAGTTGAATGAGAGTTGAATGAGAGTTGAATGAGAGTTGAATGAGAGTTGAATGAGAGTTGAATGAGAGTTGAAGATAAACGGGCACCTCCCGTTTATCCACCTTCTAAGGTAAACAGTGCAACGGCGCAAAACAGAGAGATGAAGAGAGAGGAAACGCAACGCAGTACAACGTGCTGGTGACCAATTATTTTCTGGTCAAAGAGTTTATACAATCTATCGGATTTGACCGACCGGTGGTCACAAATTGGCCGCAAATTGCCCGTTTTTCGGGTTGGAATGTGGCAGAATGGTGTCGGAGGACGGATTGCGGGGTCAGTTTATAATATAGCGATCCGTCAGGTGCTTATATGGGCAGCGGCTTCCCCCCGATAAAAAATAAGCTCGTGAAAAGAGCTTAATTGCCAAAATCACGTCTAAACAGGGGGCTGAACAGCAAATAAGCTCGTTTCAAGTGTTTATTTCCACCTCGGAGCTCTCCTTGCAGCGAATAAGCGCGCCTGGGATCCTTATTTTCGCTGAGTCGTCGCCGCAGTCTGGCTGAGTCTGGCTGAGTCTGGCTGAGTCTGGCTGAGTCTGGCTGAGTCTGGCTGAGTCTGGCTGAGTCTGGCTGAGTCTGGCTGAGTCTGGCTGAGTCTGGCTGAGTCTGGCTGAGTCGTCGCCGCAGTCTGTCCGAGTCTGTCCGAGTCTGTCCGAGTCTGTCCGAGTCTGTCCGAGTCTGTCCGGGTCTGTCCGGGTCTGTCCGGGTCTGTCCGGGTCTGTCCGGGTCGTCGCCGCAGCCTGGTTGTCCTTGTCCTTGCCCATGGCTCTTGTCTCTCTCATGCCTTGCCTTGTCAGATGAGGCCAAGGTGTTTGAAAGCGTACAGTACCCCGTCTTCGTCCACGGGTCTTGTCGTCATTTTGGCGTGTTGCTTCACTTCTGGCGAAGCATTGCCCATGGCGACGGACATTCCGAGGGTCTGGAACATACCGATATCATTGCCGCCGTCTCCGATATGAAGCGCGTGCTCTGGCTGGCAGCCGACGTGTTCGAGAAGACGCAGGGCGCCCACTGACTTGTTGCTTCCGCCTTTTTGCAAATCAACGCCTTCTTCATCCCACCGGTACAGATAACACTCAGGAAATGTAGATTTTGTGATTGTATCGTAAGCTGGGGGCATCATGACATTTGCTTGATAAATCGGCTCTGTGTTGACAGAATCCACATCTGTCAAGCGGATTGCAGGAAAGTCGTACCTGCGCAGCAGTGGTTCGTAGCGATGAGGTACGGGCTTGGCACTGACGGCCTCTGTCTCAGTGTGAAATATGAGCGGGAGTTCATGTCCGCTGCCAAACTCGATCATCCTGTCGATGACGTCGGGGGCAATCGGGTGGGACTCAATGACAGTACCGTTGGCCTGTGTTAATCCGCCGTTGAAGTATACAGCGTAATGCAGGTTCAACTGTGACTGAACCGGTTTCGCGTGCAACACGGACCGGCCTGTGCACAGAGCTAAGGTGTACCCTTTCTTCTGAAGCTGTTCAACAGCTTCCAGCGCGCTTGGTACAATTTCGTTGTTGTAAAACAAAGTTCCATCTATATCTAAGAAAATAACTTCGATATGCAAGCGGTGTTCACCCAACCTTTCGTCTATACCGTTACACATTATACACAAGCTGCGTGCTTCGTGCGTGTCAGACAGGGCGTTCATTTGCATTGCGAGACGCGCTGAAGTACAGTATCATTGGCCTATTATGGAAAGTTCAAAATCGGGGGATGTTCAATGGCAGCAGCAGTACCAGCAACAATGGAACAACTTGTATCTTTGGCAAAGCATCGGGGGTTTATCTTCCCGGGATCGGATATTTACGGCGGATTGGCTAACACATGGGACTACGGACCACTGGGAGCAGAAGTAAAAAACAATATCAAGCGTGCTTGGTGGAAAGCATTCATCCAGCAATCTCCATACAATGTGGGGCTTGATTCTGCAATCTTAATGAATCGCGAGGTCTGGGTTGCTTCCGGTCACGTAGGCAACTTTAATGACCCGATGATTGACTGCAAGGCTTGCAAAGCACGCCACCGAGCAGATAAGTTGATTGAGTCGGCGCTTGAAGCACAGGGCGAAGAGCGCCTGGTGGATGGATTGCCGTTTGCGGAAATGGAACAAATGATACAGGACTACAACATTCACTGTCCGGACTGTGGCGCCCAGGACTTCACATCTATCCGGCAGTTTAACATGATGTTTAAGACCCATCAGGGCGTCACGGACGATGCCGTCAATGAGATTTATCTTCGTCCTGAGACAGCTCAAGGCATCTTTGTGAACTTCAAGCACGTGATGAGAACCATGCGCAAAAAGCTTCCTTTTGGTATTGCTCAGATTGGAAAGAGTTTCCGCAATGAAATCACACCCGGCAATTTTATCTTTCGAACGCGGGAATTCGAACAAATGGAAATGGAGTTTTTCTGTGCGCCGGGCTCTGATATGGAGTGGTTCGAGTATTGGCGGAAGGCGTTTTATGAATGGCTGATTCGCATTGGTATAAAGGAAGAGAATCTGCGCCTTCGCGATCACGAACAGGAACAGCTGTCTCACTACAGCAAAGCTACCACTGACGTAGAATATCACTACGCTTTCGGCTGGGGCGAACTGCTGGGTGTGGCCAATCGTACAGACTACGACCTGCGGCAGCATATGGAACATTCCAATGAAGATTTTTTGGTTACGGAAGAAGGAAAGGAACCGTTTATTCCTTATTGCATTGAGCCCTCCGTTGGCGTGGATCGACTGTTCCTAACAGTTTTTGCTGATGCCTATGAAGAACAAGCGCTGGACAATGGAGAAACGCGGACTGTGCTTCATTTTCATCCGTCACTCGCTCCCTATAAAGCAGCAGTGTTTCCGCTCTCAAAGAAGCTGTCTGAGGGAGCTCAGTCCATTTACGCAGAGCTCGCTAAGGAGTTTCGTGTGGATTATGACGAATCTGGAAGTATAGGAAAAAGATATCGTCGCCACGATGAGGTTGGCACACCGTATTGCATCACGTATGACTTTCAATCAGAAGAAGATAAAAGTGTCACAATCCGAGACAGAGATACGATGCAGCAAGACAGGGTTCCTGTGTCCGAATTGACTGCATGGCTGCGTGAGCGCACTCTGTAGTTCAGTCCGCCGTCCCGCGTCACAATAGAGTTTTCTCTGTAGACATGCGGGGATGGAGGGATGCATAAGGCGACGGCTCCCTGGGGACAACAGGGATGGGGGTGGTTGGTATGACAAATCAGCATACGGAAAATCACAACGAAAATTTGACGTTTTTAGGTGCGTTGTCTGAAAACGACAAGTATGAGGCTGTGGTCAACCGGCGCAGCATCGACGACCCAGTGTTGCCGGCTGTCCCGTGGAGACAGTTCCATCGGGCGAATGTCCCGCACCTGGCTCGCCGTTCCAATTGATTTGTACAGCACCACATTCCCGCAGAACAGAGGGTGGTTTGCCCTCTGTTCTTTATTGCTGCTTGCCCTTGTATAGTCTCAAAAAGTATGAAATAGATAGACTAGTCCCGGCCGCTTTCAAACGCTGCAAAAGATTTCCGGTCTGTCTCGGGTGTTAATCCGCTCGACATAGTGGCGGGTTCGGGACTGTCCAAGACGTATCCGGCTGGTCGAGTGCCTTCATATCTTGGCGAATCGCAGTATGAGAGACTTCCAACCAGCTTGCCGTTTGTGAGAGTTCCCGGTTATATTCAGAAGAGTGCACCAGGGCATAGTCCAGGACCGGCGAGTAAGGCATGGGCGGTGTTGCAGTGAGGCCCACATATGTGATGGGCGGGAACATCGCCAACAAGCACCAGATTTTTGTAATCGTCCGTTTTGAAAACGTTGTGAATTTCATCTGACCGGGCCTCGATTTTCGGATTCTGCAAAACAAAAGCCTTAAGAACACACTGATGCGTGTAATGTGTCCATTTATACAAATTTTATGTATTCGAGAAAGGAATTTTTTCCGGTGCGGCAAAATTCATTTTTCGTCCTAAGCGTTCTTCTTCTTGCAGCGGTGGTTTCCATGCTGCCAAATGCAGTGCTGTTTCCGGCTGCTCATGACATTGCTGTCCACTTACACGTGCCTGTCTCATTTGTGGGGTTGATGGTAACAAGCTATTCCATCGCTTACGTGGCAGCTACGCCGGTGTTTGGAATTCTCTCAGACTACGCAGGGCGAAAAAGTGTACTGCTGGTGGGGCTGGTGTTGTTTGGCTTAGGCGGTATCGTTCCACTGGTAGTCCAGCAGGGAGTGATGATTCTAGCCGGCCGTGTTGTCATGGGTATCGGGTCTGCGGGAGTGTTGCCCATGGTGGACAGTACCATTGGTGACATGTATGAGGCTGGCGCAAATCGGCGTAAGGCACTGGCAGCCTTTGGCGGGGCAATTGCTGTCGCTGAAGCCGTGCTGCCTTTTCTCAGCGGTCTGTGTGACAGCATTAGCTGGCGCGGCGTATTCATGCTTTATACAAGTGCATTTGTCAGTGCTCTGCTGGTGACTTGGATTGTCTGGCCCAAGAAACTGGATGAACCAGACAGCTACAGTCCTCATGGCTACTTGCGAGCGCTTAAACTCACCTCCACGATGCCGGCGCTGTTTGGCGCGTTATTGTGCACCGTATTGTTCGGTGTCGTCTACTTTGGCGTGTCGTCGCTGCTGCCGTTGTCCGTTGACAATGGCAACAATGGATTGCTAAACGGCTTTTTGTTCCTACCTTTGGGTATAAGCTGGGTTGCCAGCAGCGCTTGGTTCGTGAAGCGACCTCATATCGTGAAGGTTCATCGGGCCATTCTCCTCGGGTCTCTGATTTTGGCCGTGGGAACCATTCTACTAGGGCTGACGCATAAGGTTCTGTTTTTGCTGGCTATTTCTCTTGTCTGGGGGCTTGGCTCGGGTATCCTCACAACCCTTTACAGTTGGGTGGTAGGGGATGAGACACCAGCGCGGGTGAGAGGAGCTGTCAACGCATTGTACAACGCCGCCTATGTGCTTGGGTTTGCCATTGGAGCGCCGCTGTTCCTTTATCTGAAAGAAGTTTGGAGTTACCAATGGTCGGCAACAACTGCGGGAGGAGTAATGATTGTATCAGGCGTTTTAGGCTATATACTGATTCGAATTGGTCAACATGCTAGTCCTGCCTTGTAGTCAAAAATGGCGAATGATAAGGTTACCTGGACTATTGCGGAGGCTTCAAAAGAATGTTTCGAAATAGTTGTAATAACACTGAATATATTGCAAATATACCAGTAAGAACCGTATAATTGCTATAGTACATCGATTTGCTGGCTGAAAACGCTTCCTGCTCTATTTATAATGAATTGTTTCTATGTGCGAATTGAAGCACGGGGGCCGCGGCCATAATTAACGGAGGGAGTTGTTTAAATGGCGGATGAAACGAGTCAGCTAGACACGTTGCTGCACGAACAGAGGACATTTGCGCCTTCAGAGGAATTCAGGAAACAGGCGAATTTTAATGATCCTGCTGTTTACGAGAGAGCGGCGCAAGACCCGCAAGCGTATTGGGCTGAACAAGCCGCGAACCTTTCCTGGTTCGAAGACTATGACAAGGTGTTAGAATGGAATGCTCCCCACGCTAAGTGGTTTCTGAACGGGAAACTAAACGCTGCCTACAATGCCGTAGACAGGCATCGAACGACATCGCGTAAGAATAAGGCAGCCATCATGTGGGAAGGTGAACCTGGCGACAGCAAGGTATTCACATATGAGATGCTGGGGCGTGAAGTAGATAAGGCGGCCCATATGTTGAAGAATCTTGGAGTGAAGAAAGGCGATAGAGTCACAATTTATCTTCCCATGATTCCTGAATTGCCGATTTCCTTGTTAGCCTGCGCAAAAATAGGAGCGATCCACTCAGTGGTATTCGGTGGATTTTCTGCCAAGAGTCTAAAGGAGAGAATTCTTGACGGAGATTCAGACGTTGTGATTACGGCAGACGGCGGCTGGCGCAGGGGCAAGGTCGTACCGCTGAAAGGAAATGCAGATGCGGCTGTCGAGGGAACAGCAGTCCGGAAAATGCTGGTTGTACAGCGAGTTGGTGATGCTGCAGAAACAGAGATGGTTGCTGGTCGAGATGTGTATTGGCATGAGGAGATGGCAAAGGCACCGTCCACGCCTTGTGCAGCGGAACCAATGGATTCGGAAGACATTTTGTTCCTTTTGTATACATCCGGAACAACTGGAAAACCGAAGGGTATTGTTCATACCACGGCCGGTTATTTGGTGGGTGCCAATACGTCCATGAGAAGCGTATTTGACCTGAAGGATGAAGACATCTTCTTCTGTACCGCAGACATTGGCTGGGTCACTGGGCATACTTATATCGTTTATGGGCCGTTGTCTGCAGGTGCTACTGTTGTCATGTACGAGGGTGCGCCTGATTTTCCGGCACGTGATAGGTTCTGGGAAATCGTTGAAAAATACAGTGTTACAACCTTGTACACTGCGCCAACCTCCATTCGCACATTCATGAAGTGGGGACCACAATATGTAGAGAATCATAATCTGGACACACTGCGGTTGCTGGGAACTGTCGGAGAACCGATTAATCCTGAAGCGTGGATGTGGTACCACGAACATATCGGAAAGGGCCGCTGTCCAATTGTAGATACATGGTGGCAGACGGAAACAGGTAGCGCCATGATTGCACCTCTGCCTGGCATTACCGAAACCAAACCTGGTTCTGCCACACAACCGGTTCCGGGCATCTTGGCTGACGTGGTAGACGAGAATGGCAACTCTGTTGAACCGGGACACGGCGGTTACTTGGTCGTCAAGCATCCTTGGCCCTCCATGCTTCGGACTGTCTGGGGCGACGATGACAGATTTAAGCGAACGTATTTCGGCCAGTTCGAAGGAACATATCTTCCAGGAGACGGTGCGCACAAGGATAAGGACAGCTATTTCTGGATTCTGGGGCGCATTGACGATGTCATTAATGTCTCCGGTCACAGGATTGGAACAATGGAAGTGGAAAGCGCTCTGGTCGATCACAATGCAGTCGCGGAGTCTGCAGTCATCGGCCGCTCTCATGAAGTCAAGGGTCAGGCGGTCACTGCTTTCGTTACCGTCAAGGAGGGCGTGGAAACGTCGCCGGAACTGGTGCAGGAACTGAAACAGCATGTGGTTGATAAAATCGGGGCAATGGCGAGACCGGAAGAAATTATCTTCACGGCAGAACTTCCGAAGACCCGCAGCGCAAAGATTATGCGCAGATTGCTTCGAGACATCGCTGAAGGGCGGGTCATCGGGGACACCACAACCTTGGCAGATCCATCGGTCGTCGAGTCCCTCAAGAATCAGTACTCTAACAATGAATAAATGAGAGAATGAAATCGGTACAAAGAATGGGGCGTGCGCGAGGCACGCCCTATGCTGTCCTCTCGAGAATCTGCTTAGCATTGTTGTACAGCGCTGCCATACCGCCAAACAAGCTGTAAAAGAAGCTGTCCGGTGCGTCGAGTGAAAACGATTGATAGTCTTTTGGGTTCATACCGAGCATCCATTCAAACAAGTCGGCACTGTTGTAGGCATAGAAACAAAAGTTCACGTAGTCAAAAAAAGGCATTTTCTCAGTAATGGTCACAATGTCGTGGGCATAACCAGTGATGTCTCTCTGGGCTTCTCCTATCATCTGGACAGCGTCGTCCAATTGTACGTGAATCTTCACTGTACGTTCATCAATTTCCTCAATTTGGGCCACCGTCGTTCCCTCCATCTCTGTTCGAAAGCTGCCTGTAACTCTTAGGTTCAACGATTTAAGTTCAAATTTTTCCCGCCAGACTTGCAGCACGCGCAGGATCTAGGACGCAAAACAATCAGATTCCGAATCTTGAAGGCAGCACCAGAGTGCCTCGATGCAGAGCATCTCGAAAGAGGGAAGCTCCAAGCAACTCACCTGCATCAAGAGGCAAGGGTCTCTGCTTTTGATACCCGTCATCTGTGAAGAAGTCTTTGTTTTTCTCAAGTTGTTGCACGAGCAACGACAGACCCCAGAGCAGCGCCGGGTCGATGTCAACTCCTTCATAGTCCGACCGGGATTGTGCCAATTCCAACACTCGGTAGACTTGTTCATACCCCATCGGTGCATAGGCGACGACACCCTTAAGCAAATCGTCGCCATCATAGATCACAAATACTTTGCGGTACCCGTGCACCACATGACCGTTCGAAAGCCACGAAATTTTGATACTCATTCAGATACTCGGCTGATTTTAATCTTGAATTCTGTCGGACCTTGTTCGACGTATTCCCAGGCAAACATGTTGGCTCGCTCCAGTTTAAATTGATAGTGGAGCGGTACCGGATCGTGATCGTTCACCAAAAGCATGTCTTCTCCGGGCTTTAACCCGTCAAAGGTTTCAAAGATAACCTGGTGTTTGCGATGTGGCGGGTACTCTGTGGCATTGACAGTGGCTGCGTAACTACTCATGTTTGTAACCTCCTTGTGTTTTCGAAGTACACCTGTACTGTACTAAGGTTTTTATCACATCACTGTGACCTCCATCACATGCACCAGCGATTCAACTGTTCACATAGTTCATTAGGACTACTTTTCTTTTGGTGAGTATATCCAAGCGGAGGATGTGTGAAATCCTTTTGCAGGGTACTCTGAATTTATGGGCATAACAAACCATGGGAGGGAATCTCGATGGTCGACAGTTCAGCAGAGGCGGCAAACACGGAGAAACACTTTCGCACTCAGGAAGTAGTGCGAGACATCATTATTGGCATGGCGGATGGACTGACGGTGCCTTTTGCGTTAGCGGCAGGATTGAGTGGAGCCGTATCTAATACGTGGCTGATTGTAACGGCAGGACTCGCAGAAATTGCTGCTGGGTCCATTGCTATGGGATTGGGCGGGTATTTGGCAGTAAAATCAGACCATGAATACTACGAAGCGGAAATGGAACGGGAGCGGCAGGAAATTCGGGATATGCCGGAAGCAGAACGGCGTGAAGTGGAAGACATCATACGTCGTTGGGGATTTCATCACCATCATGTCGAGCCCGCCGTGAATACAATTACTGACGATAACGACAAGTGGATTGACTTTATGATGCAATATGAGCTTCGCCTTGAGCGTCCGCGCCCAGAGCGTGCACGGAACAGTTCTTTGACAATCGGCATTTCCTACATCATTGGTGGACTTGTTCCACTGGCTCCTTACTTTTTATTTACCAATGCAGCTCAAGCACTGTTGGTTTCGGTGATTTTTACAATTCTTGCACTGTTTATATTTGGCTATGTAAAAGCACGTTTTATCGGAACGCGAGCGTGGCGCAGTGCATTTCAAATGGCCCTGGTAGGCGGATTGGCCGCACTTGTCGCATTTTTGGCAGCGAAGTATATTGCTTAACCGCTTCAGGCTTTGTCCTGGGTTTTGTATTGTTGCGCCCTTCAGATGTGATAATCTAGTTTGTGAAACGGATTCTCGAAAGAAGGGCCGCTATGGATAAATGGGAAGTATTGCGCAGCATAGAACTGTTCAAAGAGTTGAATGATATGCAGTTAGAGTCTATCGAGGCTCTAACTGCTGAACATACTTACGAGCGCGGCGAATACGTGTTTATGGAAGGACAGACACGTGAGTCTGTATACTTTGTGCGCAAGGGACTTGTGAAAGTCTTCAAGGTTGATGAAGAAGGTCGCGAGCAAATTGTGAATATTATCGGGGCAAAGCAGATGTTTCCCCATGTCGGATTTTTTGACAGCAGTCCCTATCCGGGTACGGCAGAGGCCCTGACATCCTGCACGCTCTTTTCAATTCGGAGCAGCAGTTTTGAAAATTTACTGTCAGACCACCCTGATATTGTACAGAAAGTCATGAAGGTCATGGGAAAGAAGATCCTGCAGTTGCAGGCCAAACTCCAGGAACTGGCATTGTATGACGCTCACCAGCGAATCCAGGCATTAATGTCCCATTTTGCGGAAGAACACGGTCGTGAGGAGGACGATGGCGTCCACATTCAACTCCCGGTAACTCACGCAGATATGGCTCAAATGGTGGGCATGAGTCGTGAATCTGTGAACCGAATTCTCAATCAGTTTAGACGCGAGGGTGTGCTTCGGGGAACGAGAGAAGAGTGGGTCATCAACTCAGACTGGCTCCGGAACTAACCGCATTTTCCTCAGGTTTTCGTCTGCGATTCTACGAGCAGTCCGCGAGAGACGGGCTGCTCGTAAAATATTCCTCTCATTTCGCTCCACTCATGTGCTGCGGTTTTCCTCCTATTTCAATTCATCTCCACCTTTCGGCAATGATTCAAGTGACCTGGGTCACAACACAATGAGTGCAAGGAGAGTATTTTTATAGCGTGGTAAGAAACGTAAGGGGATGAGTTGCAATGATTGATTTAGAAGCTGTTCGGCAGCAACTAACGGATGTTTATGACCCTGAACTTGGACTGAACGTGGTTGAGTTGGGTTTGATCTATGAGATATCCGAACCTCGTGAAGGCGACCTTTACATTCGAATGACGATGACGACACCAGGGTGTCCCATGCACGATACGATCCACGACGCCGTTGAATGGGCAGTGATGCAGGTGTTTGGTGTAGCCGCTGTGAAAGTCGATGTGGTGTTTGATCCGCCATGGTCTCCTGATGAAATGACGACGGAGGCGAAGATGAAGTTGGGGATGGCCTAGTCTTGGCAGCACACGATTACCTGTTTATGGAGAAAGTACAATCATAGGAGGATTGACAAACATGTCACAGCAAATTGTCGACTTGGATGTACGAGATATCTTGCGGAAGAAAGAAGAGCCGTTTCCAGTCATTATGGAGGGTATCAACAAACTTGGCGAAGAGGAAATCCTGCAGTTGCATGCCACATTCGAACCTACACCGCTGCTGCGAGTGTTAAAGAAAAAAGGATATGACAGCATCGTGCGCAAGATGGAAGATGAGGCAGACCATTTCGTCGTCCAGTTTTATCGAGAGAAAGGCGGAGACAATAGCCTCCCGTACTGGCATATTGACAACCGCGGTCTGGAGCCGCCAGAGCCGATGATGAGAGCGTTAGAGTTGCTTGACAACGAAAGTGGCCTTGCAGAAGGTGTGTGGGGATTGGAAATTTGGAACGAGCGCGTCCCTGCAATACTCTTGCCTGAACTGGACGAACGCGGTTTTGCTTATGACGTTGACGACAAGGGAAACGGTACAGTAGTTGTCAGGATGCACGCTTAAACAGACGTCTCCGTGGTGAAATGTTCACTACACAACAGATTCGTCTTCTAAGGGATTCGTTTGTACTTGGCAAAAGGAGGACTGTGCAATGATGCAAAATACAAGCCATTCGCCGCCTTTTTCACTTCCTCTTCGATATATGTTGACTGGTATGGTGGGGTTTGTCCTGTTTGCAGTCGATCTCGTTATTCAGTTCCCGACCCTTGCTGCAGGCACCCCCTCTACAGCCCATGTGGTCGCTTTGACGCACCTGTTGACATTAGCTGTCCTGTTGTCGTTTGTCATGGGTGCAGTGTATCAATTGCTGACAGTCGCCTTTTTGACGCCTTTGCGCTGGTTGTTTGCAGCGCGAGTAAACTATTGGGCATACGTGTCAGGCGTTGTCGGTCTGTGGGTGTCCATGCAGCTGTGGTCGGTATCAGGACTGTTTTGGTTTGGGTCTTTAGTAACTTTGACAGTTTTGGTTTACGCAATCGTTATTATCGGCTCAATTCTTACGTCTTCTGTGAAAGGAGCTCTGCGAGGATTTGTGTTCTCTGCACACGTCTACTTGGCGTTAGCAGTGGTGATGGCGTGGCTGATGCTGTTGAGCATGAAGACGGGGTTTCTTGAGGGACAGTATATGCGCATTTTGGGAACCCATATTACATTGGCCGCAGGCGGTTTCTTCATCTTCCTGCTGATTGGATTCTCTTACAAGCTGTTCCCGATGTTTACCTTGTCCCACGGCTTTTCAACCGCTCGACAGCCGTATACGTTGGGATTGTTTCAGGGAAGTCTGTGGCTGTTGATTGCTTATATCTGGCTGCCGTCGCAGTGGCTGTTTGGCGCATCTATTCTTGCAGGTCTAGCAGGGACCGGATTAGAAGTGTTGGATTTGCGGGAGATGTACAAGAAGCGAATGAGAAAGCGTGTTGACCGTCCGGTTCTCTTCGTACTCACGGCTGTGATGTTAGCCGCAATCGGATTTGTCGGCTTTATTCTTTTCGCTTTCTCAAGTCGCACAATGGCCGGATGGCAAGACATGGTGAGTTTCTACCTGCTTGGTGTCATTGTACTGACAGTCATCAGTTATGCCTATAAAATTGTCCCGTTTTTGGTATGGACATACCGCTATGGGAAGCGTGCCGGCAAGGAGAAGATTCCCATGATGGCTGACTTACTCAATCTGAACCTGAGTTTGTGGACGTACGTCCCGTATCTTCTCGGTCTCGCCTTACTACTGGTTGGTGTAGCGGTCACAATGGAGTTTATTGCGATGGTGGGTTGTTTACTGTTGGCCGCGTCATTGTTCACTTTCGCAGGTCAGATGTTCTATGTGCTGGATTTACGGAAAGTGCCCGGCGATCTTCTTGACACCAAGGCACGAGTTTAGATTAGGGTTCACAACAAGGGAGGTTTCTGTCTATGTCTCTGGAAACCATTCAATTGAAGTTTTCCGACAAAACCGTGCGCACCGTTTTTCAGAATGGTCAAGGACGTATGATGCAGCTGTCGCTACCTGAAGGAGAAGGACTGCAAAAGCATGTTGCAAAGCTTCCTCTGGCTCTTGTAGTGCTGACCGGAAAGGTTACGTTTTCTACTGACGACACTGTAGTGGAACTCGGAGCCCAGGACATGGTGACTGTTCCGGAACTGCGTGAACATGCTGTCACAGCCTTGCAAGACAGCATTATCTTGGTGACACTGATGCCTGGGACAGGGGCGGTGGCTTCAGAGAATGAGAGTGATCTGGAAACCGCCTATTCAAATTCCGAGTTGCGCAATAAGATTGCACCGGAGTTGTTACCCTTTGTGGACGATCATGCACACGTAGTCGCCGCATTGGAGTCCTTGGGTCGCGAGTTTTCTGCCGCAAGTGTGCGGTCTGCGTTGCGTCTTATTGGCACTGAGTTGGATCGCCACTTTGTTTACGAAGAAGAGATTTTATTTCCACGGCTGACAGCGCTTCTTGGCGGTCCGGATGTGGGGCCGGTACCAAAGTTGCTGAAAGAGCATCAAACAATTCGAACGCAGCATGAAACATGCAGTTCTTTACTGGATGCGTCGCACGTGGAATCGTCAGTTTCATCAACACTAGAGATGCAAATGCAACAACTTTCCCATAATTTACTGCAGCATATCGCCAAAGAAGACAATCACTTGTTTTCGATGGCCAGTCGTCTTCTCTCAGCCGAAGACAAACATGCCATCGCACGAGAACTTCAAGAACGAGAGAAGAGCAATCCGGTCGTAGACTGACATGTGATGCTGAAATATATCGAAGCTGCGACGAAAAACGGTGTGGCATCAATGCGTACACACCGTTTTTCGTCTTGTCGTTTGAATTGCTTTGTAGGGTGTCTGCTGAGCATGTCTGCTTGGTAGGTGTGCTTGGTAGCTGTACTGAGCAGGTGTACTTGATAGGCCTTCACGTTAGTATCTCTCATGAATCATCTGGCTGAGGGGCGTAGGAAGCCTGCTATACAAGTAGGTGAACTACAGGTGCTGGGCTAGTCAGATAGTCTATATGCCCAAATGGACTATGTCTGGTTGTATATTCAGAATATTAAATGATTAATATGGCCTAGTTCAAAAGGGCGAATGTCTGCTTGGGATTCCAAATGTACTATAGAAATTTACCTTGCATTGTGACTCGCTATGACTACTTGAAATAAGTGTCTCAGAAGGGTCTTTTCGTGTCTTATGATACCCATACCGGTTCGTGTATTGTGTGGGTGTGAAGAAAAACCGATGTGGGAAGGTGAGTTCAGTGAAACGAGTGGTTATTCTCGGTGCCGGAACGGGCGGGGCGATGGTTGCAAACCGACTAGCTCGTCATCTATCAACGGAAATCGCAGCCAAGGAAGTACAAATCAATATGATTTCCGATACCGAATCACATATCTATCAGCCTGGTCTTCTGTATGTTGCACTAGGTTTGGCAGAGCCAGACTCGCTCTTTAGAAAGCATGAGCGACTCTTGTTGCCAGGTGTTAATTTGATTCATGACCCGGCAGTCAAGATAGATATGGACTCCAGAAGTATTAAACTCAACAGCGGAAAAAGTATGGAATTTGATTACCTTGTTCTCGCAACGGGATCGCATCCGGACTTTGATGATATCCCTGGATTTCGCGAGGCAGCTCACACGTTTTACACGTACGAAGAGGCCATGCGCACACGACGAGACCTGGAAGAGTTTAAACAGGGCAAGCTGCTGATGATCATTGGCGTGCCGCACAAATGTCCTGTAGCACCCCTGGAGTTTATGTTTATGTATGACAAATTGCTCCGCCAGCGCCAGGAGCGAGATAACATCGAACTCGTTTACACATACCCTCTCGGTCGATTGCATTCTTTGGAACCGGTGGCTGAATGGTCGGAAGGTGCATTTGAAACGGCAGGCATCGCTGGGGAGACCTTCTTTAATCCAGAAGAAATTGACCCGAAAAACAAAGTTGTATCCACTCTTGAAGGCGATGAAGTATCTTATGACTTTTTGGCCGCCATTCCGCCCCACAAGGGAGCAGCAGTGATACGGGCTTCTGGTTTGGGAGACCCGGACGGTTGGCTGCCAACCAATAAATATACACTGCAGTTGGAAGGTCATGAAGGTGCTTATGTGGTTGGTGACGCCGCTGCGCTACCCATATCGAAGGCAGGATCCACTGCGCATTACGAATCTGAAGTTGTCGTACGAAACATTGTACGCGAAATTCACGGAGAAAAACCCATGCCGTTGTATGATGGAAAAGTTTATTGCTTCATTGAGGGCGGTTTACAGGAAGCTACGCACATTACCTTTGATTATAACAATCCCCCAAAACCGTCAGAACCTACGGAAATGGTTCACTGGTTTAAGATGGCGTTTAACAGAATGTACTGGCTATCGGTTAGAGGCCTGGTGTAGAAAGGAGGAGCTGTAAATGGAAGCAACAGAACGTACTGACCAACTGGAACGGCTTGCCAATTGGCAGCAAGACGGTACGTTGGAAAATGTAGATAAGCTGCTTCACTTCTTGAATGCCGGCCTTGACTCGATGACGCCAGAAATTGTCGACGGCCTGGTCGGAACGGTCGTACAGTTGCTGGAATTAGGCGACCAGTTGATGCAAAGCAAAGTCTTTAAGATGGCACCGGAGTTAATTGGGACTTTGGAATTGGCTGTAGACCGCTTGGTGCAGTGGCAGGAAGACGGAACTCTGGACAATCTGGATAAACTGATTCACTTCCTAAATGCTGCCCTTGATTCCATGACTCCAGAAATTGTGGATGGTCTCGTCACAACTGTAGTGCAGTTGATGGAACTGGGCGACCAGTTGATGCAAAGCAAGTTGTTTAAGATGCTTCCGGACATTCTTAACATAACAGATACTATGTTAACAGATCCTCCGAAATCGAAACATGGTGTGAGGCATGTTGTAAAGACATTCCGCGAACCAGAGATTCAAGACGGATTACAGTTAATGCTTGGATTTTTACGTGAAGTGGGGAAAGGGCTCAATGGAAAAACATCATAAATAAAAAGTTTTCCTGTTGAACCGCTATCAATTCAATGACGTCCTCTGTTCAAAGGGACAATCCAAAATTTGGTTGGAGGGAAAATCATGAGTGACAGTAAGAAAATGTGTATCGTTGTCTTTGGTGGAACGGTTGACAAGCTCTATCCGGCAGCTATCATGGCTTCTGGTGCGGTCATGAATGACATGGAAGTGGATATTTTCCTGACTTTTTGGGGGTTGCTTGCTTTTAAAAAAGGAGAAGCAAAAAAACTTGCCACAGTGAGCAAAGACTACGAAGAGCTCGGACCTGAGATGATGAGAGTGATGCAAGAGAAAAACGTCCCGTCTTGGTACGACACCTTGGAACAGGCAAAGGAAATGGGCAACATTCGCATCCATGCCTGCGCCATGACAGCAGACTTGTTTGAGATGGAACAGGAAGACTTTGAACCCATTCTTGATGACATCATTGGTGTGGGAGAGTTCGTAGGAATGAGTGCTGATGCAGATACCACACTGTATCTTGGATAAATGCTGAGAAATTTGGCTTCGACAGATTTAATCTGTAACTAAAACGAGGAGTGAGAGATATGTCAGTCGAAATTACACGTGAAATTGATGCTCGCGGAAGCTTTTGTCCCGGACCTATGATGGAGTTGATTCGAGTCATTAAATCTTCCCAAGTCGGCGAGGTTGTAGCTGTTCTCTCAACGGATAAGGGATCACAAAGGGACATTCCGAAATGGGTAGAAAAAGCAAAGCATGAGTTAGTCGGTGTAGAGACCATTGATAATTACGACAAAATCATTGTGAAGAAACTGCACTAGAAGCTTCAAGGAATTTCTATTCACATATGTTGTAAGGCCCCTCTTGCTTAGCAAGAAGGGCCTTACCTCGTTCTAGTTGGCTGCGCGTTTAGTCTGTTTCGTTTTGTGTACTCGATACACATATCCTCCGCAACCACATTGGTCGATGAAGTGAATATCTACACTCTCTCTATATTTTGCTTTTAGAACTGGGATGAGATAACCATCGGGGTTCCCGTGGTTGTCAGCGACAGCCAAATTCACGAAGTATCCCGGTTCGGTCTCCTCAATGGCTTTCATTGAATCTTCAATGATTAAATCGCGGTCTTCGATATACTCGTCAGTCTCTAGGTTCATAGACCAGTTTCCCAATTTGCACACCTCCAGACAGATTGCGTGTATTAACCGTGTACAGGCGTTGTCGTTGCCAACCACTACTACCACTATACCTGCCAAGATGCAGATTTAGGGTGACGTAAGTCACACACAGAGACTGACGAGATGACGGTAACTTTACAACGGATGGTCAAACTCTTGAAACAGTTTCATAGAAATAAGGAGACTGGCCGTTATATCTCAAACGAAGGGAGCGTGTTGGATGAGCCGAAAACAATCTCATAGTAATACTCAAGACAATGTGGACGGTCTTCGAAGGGCCATGTCGTCCAGGCAAATTCAAATGCTCGCTATAGGCGGTGTCATCGGCGTAGGCCTGTTTTATGGTGCCAGTTTGTCCGTCAAAATAGCGGGTCCAGGTGTCATTATTGACTTTATTGTGTGCGGTATTATTGTTGCCATCGTGATGAGGGCTTTAGCTGAAATGACTGCTGAACGTCCAATATCCGGCTCGTTTTCAACTTATGCAGGGGAGGTTCTTGGACCCGGATTTGGATTTGTCACAGCAGGAATGTGGTGGTTTTTTTGGGTCGCCACGGTGATGTCTGAACTGGCAGCAATAGGGAAGCTCATACAATTTTGGTTTCCCGGGATTCCTGCTTGGCTGCCTGGGGCAGTCGCGCTTGTGTTGTTTACTCTGTCCAACTTGCTCACTGTAAAAGTATTTGGTGAACTCGAGTACTGGTTTGCGATACTGAAGGTTCTGGCCGTGCTTGTGTTTATGGTTTTTGGGCTCCTTATCATTTTAACAGGGGTTTTTAATCACGGGCAGGCCGTCGGTCTCTCAAACCTTTGGCGTCACGGCGGGTTCTTACCGAATGGATTTCTCGGTGTCGTCATGGCAATATCCTTGACGGTACAGGCCTACAGCGGCGTAGAAACCCTTGCCGTTGAATCCGGGGAGACCAGAAATCCTGAGAAGAACGTTCGCAAGGCGTTTAATACTGTTACCTGGCGCATTGGCATACTGTATATAGGTTCCATCTTCATTATGCTGGCTGCATTTCCGTGGGATTATCTCACTCACCATTCTGGAAGTCCTTATGTGCTGCTATTCGAGAAAATCGGTATACCTGTGGCTGCCAGTGTGGTAAATATCATCATCATTCTTTCAGGTTTGTCTTCGTGTAATACAGGCTTGTACGGTGGAAGTCGTATGATCTTTGGAGCCACTCGAGGGGGGCGCTTTGGCCGAACTCTAGGTGCCTTAAACAGCAAACAGATTCCGCATGTGGCGGTGTTTGCGACAGGCCTGTCGATTGCTGTTGGTATTGTGATTACTTATCTCGCACCAAACCGTGTGTATGTTTGGATAACAAGTGCATCGGCTTTTGCCGATTTGTGGGTTTGGGCAATTATTCTTGTGAGTGAAATTATGTTTCGAAAACGTACAGAGTTCCAGTTCCAAGGGACTGGACTTCGTTTTGCCATGCCGTTCTGGCCGCTGACTCCAATTCTCGGTTTTGTCCTCATCGTTGTGGCATTTACAGCCATCGTTGTTTCTCCGCTAACGCGGATCTCCGTCTTTTCAGGAGTCGTGTTCCTTGGCGTGTTATGGATATACTACTGGGCTGCAGTAAAGAAGCATTCAACCGCAGCCAGATAGCTTGGTTACACTTTGCAACAGCAGTATACATTTTTGATGTCTCGGGTCTACCAAGGCCCTTACTTAGTCCGTGTGTTTGGCATTGGTTTCATATATTCTCGGGCTCGGCCGATAAGTATCAATTCCGATGTCTCGCTTCTGCACACCTGACGGGGTGGAAAGCTCAACCCAGGTGTCTACCTTAACGCCGGATTGTCCAGGAAACAGAAGTTTGGTCGTTCCTGCTGGCAGTTTGGGATTGTTTCGCACCTTTGTTGGATACGGATAGACTTTGAGTGTCTTATGGCGCACCGTGATTCTCTGTGGCTCGTGAGCACCCCAGACAGCTACTGTCAGCCATTTCTTTTCTGCATCGGTTTTGGCAGTTATCAATACTGGTTTCTTGTCCGTATTTTTAAATCGAAAATTAAGGTACGTGGATGCAACAGTGGCATCCTCACCAGGCGGCAGGTAAGGTACAGTCAGGGAGTGTTGATGGCGTTCGACAATTTGTAGATTTGTACGCAGCAAGGCAGAGTACAAAGTGCTCGCTCCCTGGCAGACACCGCCGCCCATGGAAGGGACAATTTTGTCTCCTTGAAATGCGCGCCCCCAGTGAAATCCATTCTGTGCAGTGTACGGGCCGACAGTCTTGTAATACGAGAACACTTGACCAGGCTTCACAAGGGTGTTGTTCAATCTCTTTGCCAGTAGGTCCATGTTCTTCGCTTGTGAGTCACTGGCGTGATAATAGTTCGTGGTTCTCTGACTCAGCAAATAGGACAGCCCATGCTTTTTAGCATCCTCTTTACCAAAGGGAGGTACTGTCGGCGACAGCGGAGCAGGAACTTCTGACCCCTTAGCAGTTTTTGGCTCGATTAACCTGACCGGATGAGCCGGAGCGCCGCCTCTGTGCGGGGTGTGTTCGGCCATGGCACTTGGTGTAACAAGATATATGCTCGCCAAAGCACCCAGTTGTAATTTTTTAGTCCAATTCATAGTCACGACTCCCTCGAAATTGCTTTTTGTCCAATCTTCCCCTGATACATCCGAAGATATGTGCAAAAATACGTTTTGGGGACATGCTGCCGGAGGGTCTTTGCATAGACTTGCCTAGGTGATGTTTCTAATGGAAGACTTTATTGTCCTTGTTTCCGTACTTATGATTGTTCGTATTGCGCTGCTGAGCACAGAGCGTGTAGCTTTTCACGGACTAGGTCGCGGCTCCTACAGTGCTTTTGCCACGATGGGCATTGCGTTTTGGGGTGCGAGTCTCGTGTTGTGGGGAGTGGCTCTTGAGGAGCAACAGGCAGTGTGGATTGGTGACACCGTGTGGATTGGATTGATTTACGCATTTGCTTTTGGGTTGTACACGGCTGCTCTGACGAAAGGGTCCGTAGGCGGTGTAAGTGCGTGGACAAACTTGACCATTGTGCTACTATGGATCATTCACCCGACAGGTGGGTGGATATCCATACTTGGTATTTTCATCTTTACCACTGGAGCACTTTGGCTTGCAGGAAAACGCATCACAACAAGTGTTCTGCTGATTGTGTGCAGTGACATCATGTTTGTGGCTGCCCGTCTATTGGATGCTTCGCATACACATTTGCCGTCGTTTTCCTATGCTGCCAGTCTATTCACATCGATTAGTTTGTGGATGACAATCGGCATTGTGCTCAATTCACGGGTTCCCGAGACACTGCGATTATTTTGGGCTCGGCCCGGCTGGAGCCTCGCGTCCGCGGCTACAAACGCTGGTGCATATTTAAGTTTGTTCTTGTTGCTGCACTGGCTTCCGCCGGCATTGGTTGAAGCAGTATCGGCATTTGCTGCTTTTGTCGCTACACTGGTGGGTGTTGTGTTCTTTCAAGAGCAAAATGCCAAGCTCAAACTCACTGCATCGTTCACTATGACAATTGGCGTCATGATACTGCTCATTGACCATTACCACTCTATACAGCAGGTGTTATTTTAACTCTATTCGTGTGAAATGCGTGACGAAGTGCCGTTTTTCAATTTGTTCAATCGAATGTTCAAAACCGCGTTTTGCCAAGACGCGGAACAAGGGTGATGGTTTAAAAGTCGTATGCAAATTCAGTTGGTCACCAATCGGCACTTTGTCGGCTTCAGCGAGAATTGTCTTTAAGGGATTTCCCTTGGCACTTAAAATCGCACGGACATCCAAGTCAATCATAGCGGGCAGCTCCTTCCGAGTAGTTTCGTCAGCACAGACTCTCTTAGCTAAGACTGGTTCCAACAGGAGTCTTCTGGACGCAGCCTCCAGTGTGTTTGCTTCACTTGCCTGTTTGCTAAAGACTCTAGCAATGTCTGGCTTTCGTCTCTCCCAAACTCTTCCTCATACCTCGTCAAAATGGCATCAAGTGCAGACTGAAACAGGTCCCTGCGAGTGGACGAATCGCGGGCAGTCACTGAAATTGTGGCCTTCTCAGTCCCAAGCAAGAAGTGTTCTCTTACGCGCATTCCCCTGTCTCCTCCCGTTGTCGCTTGAGGAATCCTCGCGGCGAAGTTTTATGTAAGAAGATTTTACTTCGCAAATGCTGAGACCGCCATGATGTAGATCACATTTTGCGGCAAAGCCGCCGTTCAGATTGGCAGGTGGTGCAGTGGTCCACTTCTGCAGTAAGATAGAGGAAGATGAAACCCGGGGGTGGCATATTGCTTTTTATTGATAACCACAATGATACGGATCCAACCATCAACTTAGCGATTGAGGAGTATGCAGTTAAGCATTTGGACATTGATGAGACTTATCTTCTGTTTTACATTAATGAGCCAGCCATCATCATTGGCAAGAATCAAAATACGTTCGAAGAAATCAACACAGAGTACGTGCGCGAACACGGCATCCATGTGGTTCGCAGAATTTCAGGCGGCGGGGCGGTATACCATGACTTGGGTAATCTGAGTTTCAGTTTCATAACCAGAAACGACGGGAATGCATTTTCAAACTTTAGACGCTTTACAGAACCCGTAGTGGACGCTCTGCATCAACTCGGTATTAATGCAGAACTAACCGGCCGTAATGATATTCAAGTAGGAGAAAAAAAGATTTCGGGAAATGCCCAATTTGCTACAAAGGGCCGTATGTTCAGTCACGGTACACTCATGTTTGATGTTGATCTAAATGAAGTGGTGAACGCATTGCAGGTGCGGGCTGACAAAATCGAGTCGAAAGGTATCAAGTCTGTTCGCAGTCGTGTAGCGAATATCCGTGAATTTTTAACCGAGGACATGACTATCCATGAATTTAGGGATAAATTGTTAGCTTATATCTTTCAGGGGAAATCTGTGCCGCAGTACCATTTGAATGAAGAAGACTGGTCGGGCATTCGAGAATTGTCAAAGCAAAAGTACCGAAGTTGGGAATGGAATTTTGGAAAGTCTCCTGCGTTTAATGTACAGCGTTCACACCGGTTTCCGATTGGGTCCATTGACGTCAGGTTAAATGTCAAAGACGGTCTTATCGAGAACTGTGCAATCTATGGGGATTTCTTTGGCGTTGAAGATGTAGCTGATATTCAAGAACGATTTTTAGGACGCCGGGTGCAACATAGCGATTTACAGGAAGCCATTGCAGACCTGGACCTAAAGCAGTATTTTGGTAATGTGACAAAGGAAGAGTTTTTGTCGTTGTTTGAATAGAAATCAGAAATCACCAAGGAGAATGTAGGTATGGCAGAAGAAAAACGTACGACAAAAGACGGAGATTACGAAACAGCTACATTCGCTGGAGGCTGTTTCTGGTGTATGGTAAAGCCTTTTGACCAGTGGCCAGGAATTGAGAAGGTGGTCTCGGGTTATACGGGCGGTACGACTGCAAATCCGACTTACGAAGAGGTTTGTTCTGGCTCTACCGGGCATGTGGAAGCGGTACAAATCACGTTTGATTCCAGTGTCTTCAGTTATGAAGAACTGCTTGACGTGTTCTGGAGGCAGATTGACCCTACTGATGCGGGAGGGCAATTCTGTGACAGGGGAGAGTCATACCGGACGGCTATCTTTTATCACACGGAAGAACAGAGAACCTTGGCGGAGAAGTCAAAAGCCAATCTGGATGCGAGCGGGCGGTTCGACAAACCCGTGGTGACGCCTATTCTAGAAGCACAAGCGTTTTATCCCGCCGAGGCCTACCACCAGGATTTCTATAGGAAAAATCCGGCGCACTACACAGGGTACAGAAAAGCCTCTGGGCGCGACGAGTTCCTGAAGGAATACTGGCAAGGAAAGTAACGGCGTCAGGCTGTCACAAGGCGCGTCTGAAGTTGGAAGCGGTGCCACCTCCCTTCGAGGAGACGGCACCGTTTTTCTGTGGCTGCTATCGATGAAGTATCGTTCTGCCGCTTGAAACCTTTCCTGTTTGAGTTTTTATGCGCCGTTTTGAACGAATTCTGGAGACAACAGCCAGTGTTCCGAGTGACAATGCAATCAGTGTCCAGAGAAAATCGATAGAGTCTTGAAACGCGACTGCAATGAACGAAATGACGAGCGCCGCCAAGACATAAATTACAGCCGACAGAATCGGACGAATGAACAGTGCGACACCTGCGATGAAGCACAGTCCCGCAAATACGAGCCCTCCACCGCCGTCTCCTTCAAGTTGCGGAATGTGATACAGTGCACCAGTGCTGGCAATCAAATATGATTGCCATACCGTATAGGCGACAAAAAGCCCCGTCAATATGGATATGATGACCTTCAAATCAAGTACACTCCCTTCTGCATCAATGGAGACCAAGGACCCTGTTAACAAGAATATAATCTCCATTCTACAACGGGAGGGAGGAGCAATTTGTCGAAACGTTGGTGTACTACAACACACGGTTTTGCAATTACGAAATATGCCGGTGCGGATGATAAAGTACACTGGCATTCGATTCTGCACGCGAACGAAGGCCATAACCTGCCGTCACAACAAGCAACGTCATATAGACCCAGAACATTTGTGTATGCATCCAGAATAATTGGTGCCAGTGATACGTGACGAAGTTCAAAAAGAAAGTAGCGGGTAACGAAAGGATAGTCAGCAGCATCAGAGTAAGCAATGCAAGCAGCAATCCAATGAATTTTGCAGACGGCACTCTTGACAGACCTGGTTTGTCGGATGGAGACCCCGTGAGCAGGTTTCTTGCCCGGTTTGCCAAAACGAACAAGGCTGGAATTGTGAAAATCATATGGGCCTCCTCAACCAGGGGGGAGAACACAAGTGGTGTCAAACTGGCCAAGGCGTAATCCATTTTCCAGTCTCTTACGGGCCGTCGAAGGACCAGAAAAATGACGCCTGCAGCTAAGATGGCGTACACAAAAAACAATACGGTGATGCTGTGACTCGAGATTTGCAGCCAGTGGTGCTGACGAAAGGTGCCAAGAACACCAATTAAGGATTGGTTGTAGGGAGCGGGTCCGTTATGCATACTCGTTTTGCCGAAGGAGAAGAAGTCCCGTGCGTACAAAAGCAAAGGGGACCAGCCAATTCGCATTGCAGTAGCCGCTGTCACAACAACAATCGTGATGAAACTCGAAGCAGCAGTTTTCCATTGTTTGCGAAAGATCAGGTAAACCAGGACTGCCAGCGGAGTCACTTTAAATACGATAGCAATCGCAAGAGGTACGCCTGCCCACCATCGCTGTTTCTTGTACAGTAAATAGAATGTAAGGGAAATGGCCGCAAACAGGATGCTGTTCACGTTGCCGACTCCCACATCCAATTGAAATGGAGTAAGGAGAGCCGCCGCAAGGCCTATCACAACAATGCCCATTTTATCTCGAAACTGACATATCATTTTGGTATTCCAATAGATTCCGAAGGAAAAGAGTACAACGGAAGTGGCCATCCAAAGGGCAAGAGACGTGCGGAACGAAAACAGTCCAAAAATAGATGCCAAGAAGGCAAATTGCGGGGGATACACGTATTGGTTATATGGAATAAATGGAAACTGAAAGCGTGTCAAAAATGCTTGCTCATGAACCATATTGTACAGTTGGGTTCCCGGTTGGTGATGTAAGACCACTTGAAACGCGTAGTAAAAGAAGGCATAGTCGTAGCCCAACATATGCATACCGAATAAGCCGTGCCACTCTCCGTATGTAGCCCAGCCTGTTATGGCTATGGTAATTACCAACAGTAATTGAAGGTGTATCTTTTTGAAAGCAAAAACCCCTGAAGAGTTGAGAGTTCCCATGGTAGCTCCTTTGTTGTTGAATTTTCTTGATGGAGGTTAGAAGTTAAGGCCAGACGCTGATGTCTTAAGATAGTACCGTAAATGTGACTGTTCAAAACACCTTCAAATGAGTGATTGCGTAAAAAGCCATGCATAGAAACTTCTTCACGCTGAATGCTGCATATCGAATTTTATCATTTATTTTGTCGTTGCAGGGTACTTTACGAATCTATCAATGAGGTCTATTGTCATATAGAGTAGAAAACTAGCGATATAGAAGGAGAAGGGTATCTAGATGAGTTCAGTTCCTGAAATTGGAATGCACCAAATTTTAAGCTCCGTAGTTCATTTGCCTTTCAAATCGGCGATAAAGCAGGTTGGCTGCTGTGAGTTTTCGGAGAAAGATTTTACAACAGGGATTGACGCCTACCTAGCCAAACTGTCTGATCCTGCGCTATTAGAAGGGATTGACACACTGAAGCTCTGGAGTGCAATGATGAGCGGAGAGGTACTGGCCGTAGAATACGCAGAAAATCAGTCTTTTATCTTTCAAGTGCGGGGTAAAGTTTCAGGGCGCTTTATAGATATGAAGTTTTCTTATCGACGCGATGACTGGGACGTAATTGCGGTCACGTCGATTCATCAGCGTCCGGTATGGCGATCACGTTCGCGTGCGATTACTGAAGCCGTCCTAGGGGTTGCAGCCATTGCAACCATTTCCATCCTTGCGACGCACTCACATGCTGCGGCATATTCGAAACAAGGAGTAAAGGCATGGGCACAGAACAACGGATATAAGCTGGTCAGTGCGACAACACCAGCCTCTGCCACGAAACAAACCGCCTCACCTGCCGCGAAGCCAACAAATTCGACATCATCCTCTGCGGGAACATCGTCCTCTGGAAGTTCAGCGGGATCGAAGACCGCAACGTCCAACACTACAGCTACGAGTACCAGTGCGCCTAAACCGCAGAAGTTTTCGTTCACTTTGAAGAAAGGCATGTCTGTGCATGCTATTTCGGTATTTCTGCAACAGCACAAATTGGTTTCCAACGCCTATGCCTTCGATCAAGTGCTACATAAAACAGGCGTCGAGAAACAAATTTGGCCCGGAACCTACACCTTTACGAGTGGCATGAAGCAACAGCAAATTCTGTCTGTGTTAAAGAGTAAGCCCTAAGCGTACATGCGTGTCCTCCTAAAGGCTCATCCTAGGTGTAAGTGAGTTTTTGGGAGGACCAGCTGGTGATTTGTAAATTCCACGAAAAACCCTTATTCAAAGCATTTTTCGCCGTCACAATGACTTACACATGTCTTGGGATGCTTAATCCACCCGCCTGTAGTGCAGACACGGCCAAGGGGCTACCAGTGAGCCGTGGCTATTCTATTCACATCAATCTTGAACAACCACAACTTAAGCTCTATAAGATGGGACGCCTCGTCAAAACCTATCCCGTAGCCCTTGGGAAGCCTAGTACGCCGACACCAATTGGTAAATGGAAAATCATCGACAAACAAAAAGACTGGGGAAGCGGATTTGGAAGCCGCTGGTTGGGATTAAACGTTTCGTGGGGAACTTATGGTATCCACGGGACAAATAGTCCGCAGAGTATTGGTCAATATGTGAGCAATGGCTGCATTCGGATGTACAATTCTGACGTGGAGGAGCTTTATAAAAAACTGCCCCTCCGTACAACTGTTGTGATTGAGGGAGACCCTCTCCGTTCCCTCCGGGTTTTAGAGTATGGAAACGCGGGAGCGGATGTCCAACTTGTCCAGCGGCGATTGAAACAATTGGGCTATTTTCAAGGAAAATGTGACGGGAGATTTGGTCCTGTCACACAATTTGCTGTAACAAACTTTCAATTGGCCAATCGTCTACCCATGGTAGGGAGCGTAGGGCTAAGGGAATACAAAGAGCTCGGTTTGATTAAGCGCGATTGAATTCAGTTTGTAGAAAAGGGATGAAGTACAATTTTAATGCAGTCGTCTTCTTTTTCATCGAAGATGGAATAAGTGCATTATAGGAAGTTCCATAGACCCCGGTAACTTAAATGGTTCCCCCTTTTCGCACTGCCTGAGTAGCAATGACAATGGCCCCCATGGCACCTCCTTGCAATTTCAACAGCGATTGAACTTGTTCACCGAGGGTCTTCTTTCCGTCCATTCCCACGCAATCGATGACCACGTCAGCACCGCCCTTTGTAATATCCTTTAAATGTTCTCCCAGATGGTTCAGTGGTTGGTATGCCTCTTTGCGACACATGTGTATACAGGAATCTGTGTGAATGCCTGAGGATAAGTACCCTTTCTGACATCTTGTCTATGTACATATTGTGAAGCATGTCGCCTTGAGGGGAGGATTGCAGTATCCCATCGGTGTGGTGTGCTTTCCTACTAAGGCAACTTCATGGTTTACAAGTAAGGCGAAGGATAGGAGGTAAAGTCGATGTGTTCGAGAACTCAGTGCCTTCATTACGTGGGACAGTATGTAAGTTTTCGAAGTCCGCACGGCTATCACGAAGGTGTCATCGAGAGAATTTCAGGCAACAGAGCCGTCGTCCTGTCGCCGCAGAGATATATCCCAATGGGGTTAGCAACAGACGTGTCTCTGGATGATGGAGAAGAACGTAGATTGGATGCGGTTTTGACGTGGGGCGGCTACGGCGGCTATGGTGGACGCGGCGGCGCCTATGGCTACGGTTGGGGTCGTTGGGCGGTCTCTTTTCTTGTGATATACGCCTTATTAGGACTCTGGTGGTAGGTCAACAATTGCAGATTGTATGGGTCTACGGCAGGGTTTTGTGGGTCCGATACAATCTCTTTTGTCTGTTCGGATACAGCCGTGTTTTGCATAGCTTTTCTGAGTGCAGTCCGCTCTAGTCTCCAGCCGACAAGTGAAGTTGCAACACGACTATCCTGGAGAGAATGCCTGCTCAGTTCTCACATGGAGGTGGACTGCAGTGCACAGCGCTGAAAAGAGATACAGTACCAGTACCGCGAGTTCACTCGTGCAAGAAACCATAAGTGCGGGCATAAGACGATTGTTGGCTAGTCAGCAGCGCGATGGGGCCTTTACCGATTGCTTTGATACGGGCGTGATGTCTGATGCGCAAACTGTCATCTCTCTCTTTTTGCTTGGTGTAAAGGATTCTGATTGGACGGACCCATTGCTGCGGCGAATTGAACGGAAGCAGCGTTCTGACGGGGTGTGGGAAGTATATCCCGGAGGCGGAGGGGATTTGTCCACGACTGTGGAGTGCTACTATGCTCTGGAATTGCATGGTCGGTGGCAACAGGCGTCAAGGTTGGAATCTGCAGCAACAAAATTTATTAAAAACCATGGTGGTCTAAAAAACTGCCGCAATCTAACGAAGGTCTTTCTTGCTGCAGCAGGAGAGGTTCCATGGTCTTGGCTCCCTTCCCCAAAAATCTATTCTTGGTTGTTTGCTGACCATACGCCAATCCGACTCTCTCAACTC
The DNA here is from genome assembly GCF_016406125.1 of Alicyclobacillus sp. SO9. Taxonomy (NCBI): domain Bacteria; kingdom Bacillati; phylum Bacillota; class Bacilli; order Caryophanales; family Alicyclobacillaceae; genus Alicyclobacillus; species Alicyclobacillus sp. SO9. The sequence goes on from NZ_CP066339.1 coordinate 2,562,377, forward strand.
GTTATGTTTACGCGTTTACACGTACCGCCCATGCTTGTCTTGTCATCCTTGAGGTATATTTCCAAGGCCGTAAAGAGTCCTGTTTTGCAGCATCTTGTTATGAAGAACAAGAGCGTAGTCGCTTATAGGAGGCCGTTTGGCAGAGAACACGCCCGACTTGCGTTGTTGAAGCGAATGGGTTCTTCGCGCAGAACTGAAAGGATTCATACGGTGAACACAACGCAATCACGCGGCAAAAGGTTCAACAAATGTATTTCGTTCATGTTAAATGAAAGAGAATCAGATGGGACACTGGCAGGATATCATTCCGCAACATTCTTACTACTACTGAGTTTACGCGCTCTTCAATACTCTGAGAAAGACGGTATGTTCACCGTTACTCTTGACTCTATGAAAAAGAACCTTTATATGCATGACGATGAAGCAGGGCATCAGCAGACCTGTAATTCCTATATATGGAATACTGCTATCGCTGTGCAGGCTCTCGAAACTGCAGGGACAGGTGATATTCCGCCAGTTCGACTCGGTGTTGAGTATCTGTTGGCAAAGCAGCAAGTGACGGCAAACATGCAGGGCATCACAGCGGGGGACCGCAGATTCGCATTGCCAGCGTTAGCGGGAGCATGGGGATTTTCCAGTAACAATCACAAACATCCCGATACTGATGACACCGTCTCGTGCCTTGAAGCGCTGTATCCGTTTCGGAAAGATTATAAAGGTGCTTGGCAGCAAGGCGTACAGTGGTTATTGGCAATGCAAAACAACGACGGAGGGTGGTCAGCGTTCGAGCGAAATTCCGGTAAAAAATGGTTGGAATGGATTCCCGCAAATGACATGAAGAGGTCCATGTCAGACCCGTCAACTTCAGACATAACGGGTCGGGTTTTGGAGTTTATACTCCGCAGAGCGGGAATGCCCAGAAGTCATCCTGTAGTTGTTAGGGCACTCGATTGGTTGATGAGACACCAAAACTCAAATGGATCTTGGTTTGGACGATGGGGAACCCCCTACACCTACGGAACGTGGTGTGCAGTACGGGCTCTGTCTGCGGCCCGCGTATCAAGCAGTGGTGCGGCCATGGAAAAAGCAAAAGAATGGGTTGTCGCGCACCAGCGACTGGACGGAGGATTTGGTGAGTCATGTGCAAGTGATGTAGAGGGCAGGTATGTACCCACATTCGAATCCATTTCGACACAGACAGCTTGGGGCCTTGATACAATAATCCACTTGCTGAAGCAAGAGACTCAGCCGAACCAGCGCAAGCGATTGTATGAAGCCGCAGACCGGGCGGCAAGGTGGTTGCTCTACAGCGCCAGGGATGGTACATGGGAAGAGAGTTTTCCAACGGGATCGGCCTTTCCAGGAAGTTTACACATTCACTATGAAATCTACCCAAAGGTGTGGCCGCTAATGGCTCTTTGTCGCTATCAAGATGTTCTACGCACCGAAGGGAGGTGAAGTGAAATGCTAGATCCGAGACTTCTTGATACGTTCCGAGGACGAATCGCCAATCCAATGTATTGGAGGCGTACGTATACGATACTACGCGGTTATTCAAGGTATGACCTTGCCACGCCGGACGGGGTTGGCGCTATGGTAGACCACTTATCCGGCGCTTTGAATGTCCGTCTGACGCCTGCCCAGCGAGCGCACGCTGTTAAATGGTTGGTGGGTCAAAGAATTGACCCTCAAAACCGCTGGCACCAAATGCGCATGTGGAGCATGGTGAATGGGATGTAGGTGTGTTCTGTAGATCCCGCTCTCAAGCAATGGGGCTGCAACAGCCCCTTGAGCGGGATAAGCACAGAGTGAGCAGGGCTACATAGGCTGGTTTACAGACCTATTTACAGACCTTATGGGGACTTTGCAATACACTGCTGTGGGGGAGGTATCATGGTCCATGGTATATCAGGAGGGTGACATTGAGAAACTGCGCACATGCGGTGCTATTAACGCAGCCATTCACAGGCGTATATACAATGTGCTGCGTCCTGGGATTTCGACGGCAGAGATTGACGAGTTTGCTGGCGAACTGATGCGGAAAACTGGGGTCATCTCCTCAATTATAGCCGAGGGATTCCCAGGTCACATTTGTGTCTCGAGAAATGAAGAAGTAGGTCATGGTGTTCCCGGTACAGCTATTCTTCGTTCAGGCGACATTGTCAAGATAGACATCGCGGTGTCGTATCAAGGACTTCACACAGATTGCGCCCAAACCTATATTGTCGATAGAGGGCATCCTGCACTTGTGGCCTTGTTGAAAAACAATAAAAGAGCTTTGTGGGCGGGAATCGCCCATGCTAAGCCTGGCAATCGGTGTTCAGACATTTCGGGCGCAATTCATCGCAAAATCTCCGGTACTAACTATAGGGCAGTACGGCAGGTTTTTGGTCATGGCGTTGGCACTGAACTGCATGAATCTCCGTCCATCCCGAATTATGGTCCCGATGGATTCGGTCAGCGGCTTCACGCCGGAATGGTTCTGGCTATCGAGCCCATCATGAGCCTTGGTTCGCCATTTATGGTCAGACAATCCAACGGATGGACCGATGCTACCGTTGATAATAGTTATAGTGCCCATTTTGAACACACAGTGCTCATCACGCAGGGGGCGGCAGAAGTCTTGACCAAGGATGCAGAAAGCGGGATTTTTGCAAATACATAAGTAAACAAGCAGGTGCTATTCCAGCAAACGCAGAATGAGAGCAGTGAGAGCAGAATGAGATAGGGAACAACCAAACAACAAGGTGGATGATCTATGGACGAGCAGCACGTTGTCGTACGACGGGAAGGTATGGAGTCTTGCCCGGTACGCAGAAATCTTGTCTACAAAACGGCTGAGGATACGGAACTAAAATTTGATTTATACTACCCAGCGCACTATGATGGCACATCACTTTTACCTGCAGTGATTTTTGCGCACGGTGAAGCGCCCTGGGAAGTGCTGTACAACGCCAAAGACTGGGGACAGTATACAGGCTGGGGACAACTTGCTGCGTCAGCGGGCATAGTTGGCATTACGTTTACCAGAAGGCCCAGTGCGGGATTCACTGAGCTTAAGACGGCCTCCGGTGATGTCAATGACTTTTTTGAACACATGTCAAAGCATGCCGAAGACTTTGGTGTAGACACAGAGCGACTTGCTCTCTGGGTTTGCTCTGCGGGCGGACCGGCGGCACTTTCTGTTGCACTGCAAGAACGCGTTCTAAGATTTAAAGCCGTCGCTGCTTTGTATACGCTCATGAATCTAACTCACATCGACGAGTTGCAAGGAGAGATATCTTCATCTGAGGCACGCCACTATTCACCAATTTGGGCCCTTCACGACAGGCCTTCAGAGGAAGTTCCGCCAATGATGGTGGTGCGGGCAGGCCGAGACAACGAAGTCATCAATCAGTCAATCGACGATTTCACAGCAAAGTGTTTTGCACGCAATCTGCCCATCACGGTTGTAAATCATAAAGACGGGCAACACGGCTTCGATGTCCGAGATAATACTTCTATGTCGAGATACGTCATTGATAGTGTGTTGCTGTTTTTAGGATATCACCTTCACGGGAGCGCCAATTAAAGTTATCTGTGCGTTCCTTCTGGAAAATATCAATTTGCGAGAGAGACTATGAAGTGACATAATGTCATTGTGGTCGCAGTGGACGACAAAGCGTTAGAATCAGCCTTGATATGGCGACAAGGCATTGCAAGGAGACAGCAAATGAAGCACATAACAAAAATACCTGTACGATTTAGTGACACAGATATGTTGGGGCATGTTAACAATTCTCGCTATTTTACCTATATGGAGGAGTCGCGCATTGATTTTCTCCAAACTGTAGTGGCGAATGACGCGGGTACAATTCCGTTGATTATTGCTTCAGCGCAAGTTCATTTTCGAGCTCAGACCTTTTATCCACAGACGCTCAAAATAGAGTCTTGGGTTTCACGATGGGGCAATTCAAGCTTCGACGTGACCTCAGAGATGTATGACGAAGAGACAGGTACATTGGTATTCGAAGGCGTGGCTGTGCTCGTCCACTTTGATTATGATGAGCAAAAACCGTCGAGAGTTCCTGAGGCGTACCGCGAGAAACTGTTACCGTATTCACATGAAGGATAGGTCTAGGATGAGGGCTGTTCATATCCCAAAAACCGGATGCGGCCCCAGCCGAACCACGATGATGTACGGGTACACGAACAGCAAGAAGGATAATTGAAAAGAGGGACGCATTTTGGAATTTTGATGAAAAGTTGGCGTCCCTCACGTTTATAACCAAGCCCTGTAGTGCAATTGACTTCAGGTCTTGTGTTGAAATTTAAGAGTTTAGAAGTTTAAGGAATTCACGCATAAAGCCAGGTAAATCAGGCCAGGCGTGTCCAGACACAAGGTTACCGTCAACGTGGAGCGTTTCATCAATGTACCTGGCGCCCATTAATTCTACGGAGGGTTTGCATGCAATGTAAGCAGTCATGCTCCTGCCTTGTAGTTTTGGCGCAACAGTCTCCAAAACCTGAGCCGCGTGGCAGATAGCGCCGACGGGTTTGTTTGTGTCGAAGAAGTGTCCAATAATCCTCGGAACATCCCTGTTCAGCCGTATATATTCCGGAGCGCGTCCGCCAGGAATAATCAGCGCATCAAACTCCTCTGGATTGACTTCTTCATAGGCTACATTGGCCTCTAATTGATAGCCTGGTTTCTCGGTATACGTATCCCAATCTTCGAAGTCGTGGACTACAGTGTGCAAAGTCTTTTTTGAAGGAGCGGCTATCACAGCAGAGATATTTTCTTCAAGCAGGCGATAGAAAGGATAATACACTTCCAGGGCTTCCACGGCATCTCCAGTAAGAATCAAGACCTTCTTTGGCAAGATGAACCCTCCTTTGAATATCTGCATACTCCTTAAGACGTGGATATGTCTGCCAGACAATCGTCATGGACAAAGATATTATGACACATATATCCGCTTCCTGCACATAGTGGACACAAGGCTGCGGTTAAGGTAGACGTTATACCACTAAATATCTTCCGCATAAAGATATTTAGTGGTATACTGCGTTCGGGTGAAGCGTATGACGAATGTAAAGAAACATCCCGGAAGGCCAAAAGCGGGTCAAGCAGAGACTTTACCATTAGGAACGGCCGACGCAAACCGCGATAACTCGAAACCCACTGCGGACGAATTGGCGGCGCAGTTGGACGACATTTTGCCGACCGTCGCGTCTAGGCTCTTGCACTTTATCCGTGTTGTGCCTGGAACGGAGATTACAAGAGTCCAAGAATTCCTGCTGCGTCACCTGCACGCGCAGGGCCCCTGTACGGCTTCAACGATTGGTTCGATGCTCGGCATTACGTCCGGACCCGTGACCAGTCTGACCAAAAGGCTCATAGAGAAAGGCTTGATTGCCCGTTATAACGATACCGAAGATGGCCGAATTCACTGGTTTCGGCTGACACCGAGTGGCGTTGAACTGGTACAGCAGGTGGCCAGTTACCGTCGAACCGAGTGGAAACGGTTGGTGGAAAAACTCGGGGAGACCGTACAGCCGAAGGCTTGGCTTTGATGAAGGATACCATGCGCAGCCTGAACGACTTAATGTAGGATTTACCAGAATCTCCGGATTTTATATTCGATTTTATCTTCAATATAAAGATAAATATAAAGATACAGATGTGAAGTGTGCAGCCGTCATCATCGTAGAGGCGTTGGCTGCAGTGTTGGAGCTTATTGTGGGATGAAAAGGAGTGTGGAAGTTTTGCTGTCCAGATATGCACACATTGTCAACAAGTTTAAGTGGCTCATTGTGATTCTGTGGATCGCTGTGGTAGCAGCCGCAGTACTATACCTGCCGAACCTGCAGACTGTGGTTTCCCGACAAAGTCAGACCTACCTTCCGAACAGTGCTGAGAGCGTCGTCGCAGGAAAGTTGGCTAACCAGATTGACACGAAGCACAAGTCACAGAGCACCGTCGTGGTTGCCATCCGGAATTCACATGGACTGACTAACCAAGATCGGGGTTATTTAGCCCAAAGAGTTCAAGACCTGCAGAACCAAGCGTCATCGTTCCATATTACCTACATGCAAGATGTGTCAAATTCGCCGAGCAGTGTCGCAAGCAAGTTCACCAGCAAGGACAACACAACTGAAATTGCCGTTATCGGGCTGTCTCAGGGCATTACAGACCCCACGATTAACCATACCTTGAAACACCTGTACGCGTCGTTTTCTAATGTACCTTCAGGCGCGAAAGTATATTTTACGGGGAACGTCCCTATCCAGGAAGATGCTCTTCACGGAAGCCTCGATGCTGCTCAAAAGACGGCAGTTGTTACTGTGATACTGGTCTTGACAATTCTGCTCATCGTTTTTCGTTCTCTGCTGGCACCCTTGCTCACGTTAATCGCCATTGGCCTCTCCTATGTTGTATCCTCAGGTCTCGTGGCCTGGGCAGCGCAGCACGGACTTCCTGTTTCAACCTTTACGCAGACCTTTCTAATTGCCATCTTGATGGGGGCTGGAACGGACTACACGATGATTATGATGAATCGATTTCGTGAAGAACTGACCCGTACCCATGACAATGAAGAAGCGCTGACCGCCGCTCTCAGGGGAATCTCCAAGACTGTGGTTTTTAGTGCCCTCACGGTCCTCATCTCCTTCGCTGTCTTGTACTTTGCCCACTTTGGATTGTACCGTTCGGCGGTAGGCATCTCCATTGGGATTTTCATCACACTTCTTAACTGCGTGACACTGGTTCCTGCAGTCATGAGTCTGATGGGGAGGGCGCTGTATTGGCCGCTGCAACCCAAACCGGGAAGCAGTCACCGCCCTTCGAGAATTTGGAACTGGACCAGCGGAGTTTCGATCAGACGACCGTGGACAGTCTTACTCATCCTGGCGGTCATCCTTGTCCCAGTAGGACTGCTTTTTTCCAACGTTCGGACGTTTAACCCCATGACGGATATTTCAAACTCGACTTCAGTCAAAGGATTCAACGTGGTGGCCAAGGCTTTTGGTCAGGGGCAGGTGATGCCAACGACGATTGTTGTGAAAACCACTGCCAATCTGCGGACTTCGAAGGGTATGGACAGTATTCAGCAAATCTCAAGGAATTTGGCCGCCGTCCCTGGTGTAAAAGAGGTGGATAGTGCGACTCAGCCTGTCGGTAAGGTGATACAGGGCTTTGAGTTGGCGTATCAAAACGATCAGGCGTCCAGTGGACTGAAACAGATATCCGGTGGTCTATCCAAGCTTTCATCACAGCTTTCGGGCAATCAGGGTCAAAACGGTGTGTCGCAAATTGGACAATTACAAAATGGGTCTTCAAAGGTCACTTCCGGGATCAACAGCCTCGCGAAGGGAGCTTCTGGACTAGCGACCAACAGCCAAAAACTAGGAACCGGTGCCCAAGGCCTGGCGAACGGCATTTCAAAAGTGCAGGCCGGCGTATCGTCGTTGTCGTCAGGGACATCACAACTCGCCGCAACAGATCAAAAACTCGCCGGCACCGCAGGGGCGTTGGCAAATGCCATTGCAGCCTGGGCAAAGCAGCACCCCGCGAGTACCCAATCGCCATCTTGGCAACAGATTCAGGGGCTTGCAAAAGGACTTAGTACAGGTACAAATGCATCTGCCGCAGCCAGTACCAAGCTGGCCGCCGGTGCTAAGCAGGCTGCACAAGGCATGGCAGGTTTGGAAACTGGCGCAAGTAAATTGGCAGGGGGCGCCACGCAGTTTTCGCAGGGTGCCAGTCAACTTGCGTCAGGCGCAAATCAATTAGCATCTGGCAGCAAGCAGGTAACGAACGGTATTGGGAAAATCAAAACGGCCACAGGCAGCGAAGTTTCAGGTCTCGGTCAGGCTGCTGCGGGCACTGCAAAGATGCAGTCGGGCCTGACTAAGGTGCAGCGCTTTCTGCATCAGTCGAGGGTTGCGAGCAATCCAGGTTTCTATATCCCGCAAAGTACTCTGAGCAGCAACAAGAGCCTTCAGCAGGCGATGAATTCGTACATCTCGACGGACGGTCACATCGCAAAGTTTACAGTCGTACTCAAAGACAACCCCTATTCCATGGCAGCCATACGCACGATGACGCCTTTGCGACAGGCAGTCCAAATGGCATTGGCTGCGAGCCCCGTGGGACATGGGACCGTGTACATCGGTGGAACAACTGGAACTCAGGCCAATATGAATCAGCTGTCGAGCCAGGATTTTGTTCGAACCATGAGCATTGTCTTTATCGCGATTTTCATTCTATTGGCGATTTTGTTGCAATCAGTTCTGACACCGCTTTTTACGCTGATGTCTCTGGCGGCCACGTACTTTGTGACTATGGGCATCATCCAAAATATCGCCATCCATATGCTGCATCAGCCCGGCGTCAACTGGGCGGTTCCGTTCTTCGCGTTTCTGCTGCTGGTTGCTTTAGGGGTGGACTACAGCATCTTCCTGACCTCGCGCTTTGACGAAGAATATCGTGCGGGCCGTGGACCAGTCAGCGCCATGCGCCATTCCATGCGTGCCATGGGGAATGTGGTCTTCTCTGCCGCCCTCATCATGGCAGGTACGTTTGGTTCGATGATTGCGACAGGCATGTCGACGCTGACGGAGATTGGCCTATCGGTCGTAATTGGCTTGTTTCTGTACACCCTGCTCATGCTTGGCTTCTACACGCCTGCTGTAATTGCCATCATTGGGCGTGCACACGCGTGGCCATTTGTTCGAACTGCAGAAGAAGACGATACCGACTCGTTGGGCGCAGGCACAGTCCGCAATACACCAGAGTTGGAAAACTGAACAGGTTGAATAATATGTTCGCACGGTGGTAGCGATTCAGGTGAGGAACCAGCCTGGGATGGGATGTGTGATTGATATGCAGGGTGGAGGGATAGGGCCTGTGTTACAGATGAGTTTAAGAGCTCAACGCCTCATTTCTTTAGCAGAGCGTACGTTACCAGATTCCAGACCCAATGTAGTGCTTCCTATTGACTTGTTCGTCGGCGGTTTATATGAGCGGACCGGAGTGTTGGGGGAGTTATTTTTAAATGCTGATTTCGATTTGAGTAAGCTGGAACTGCAACGGCACAGACAAGCATCGGATGAGGATACAGTCTCAATGCTCCCGTTTAACTTGCCCGTATCGCAAAAGGTTGTGTCGCTAGTAAGAAGAGCCGACGAACTTCGAGAGTCATACCGTCAAACTGTTATTACAGAAGGGGATATTTGTAGCGGACTCCTTGAATTGGACGAAATTGTGTCTTTGCTTGAGTATTCGACGACAGGCATGACGAAGGAAGAAGTATTACACACTGTTTGTTCACCCAGAGACATGGTGGTACACCTTCGAGGATTTACAGAGAAGGATTCACGTCTGGGAAATACAGTCATACGCCGCGCACAACCCGCGGACTCAAAAGCACTCTTCGAGTTTGTAAGTCAGGAATTTGGAGAACGGTGGGTGAAACAGGTCTCGTATGGGTTGCGTCAAACGACTGTTCCTATATTTATAGCTATCGACAGTCGAGTGAGAGGATTTGCCTGTTACGACGTTGTTCGAGGGAAGAAAGGAACGTTTGGACCTATGGGGACATCTATAGAGTCTCGACAAAGCGGTATTGGACGAGCATTGCTGTTGCGCAGTCTAGCCGAAATGCAAAAGCTCGGCTATGATTATGCCGTCATCAAAAATGCCGGTCCCATTGAGTTCTATGAAATGACATGTGGTGCTGTTGTTGTGCCAAAGTTGCATCTGTGAAAGGTGACGCTGGAGGGGGCTTTCAGGCACCAAAGCAGGTACTCCGAGACGCATTCAAAACCAACTAGAGAAGTTTCTGTGAAATGGTAATATGTATGAGATAGACATTCCGGATTTTGTGCGGTGAAACGATAGCTCAAATTCAAGAGGGGGGGAGAGCTTATGACTTTATCGGACGTTTCCAAACCGGGTGTTGCTACACCCAGAACGGAGACGGCAGAATCGCAACAGCCATGCGTCACGCCACCCGTCAAACTGCGTCATTTAGCTTTACCCGGCGACGTTGAGACTGCTGCTTCCTGGTATGCAAATCCAGAGGTGCTCTACTTTTCTGAAGGCGCTAAGGTGCCGCCGTTTTCCAAGCACCGGATTGAAAACATGTACAGGTGGCTGTCTGAGAAGGGAACAGTCTATATCATTGAGGTCTTCGAGGGGAAGTGGGTCCCGGTTGGCGATGCTGCTCTCTGTAAGGACTTAATACCCATTGTGATTGGTGACAATAGATACCGGAATCGCGGCATTGGCAGTCGGGTGCTAGAACTGCTGATTGAGGACGCGATAACGCTTGGTTGGAATACACTCATTGCACATAAGGTGTTTTCCTATAACACTCCATCTATTAAACTTTTTGAGAAATACGGATTTATAAGGACGTTCGTTGGCGTCGACGAAAATGGAGAAATGTTCTTTCGCTATGAAAAGTCTTTGCACTGATTCGCGATTTTGTGAACATCCAAGCTTCGTTTGATTACGGCATCTGATATTCATGTCTCCTTTATGATGCATGAAATGAGTTGAAAGAAGGAAGAGGGATCGCTAAGGGGATTTGACCACTGGTACATGTTCAGCATTTGAGGAACCAGGAAGTTGGCGTCAAGGATAATCTTGATAACGTCCGATAATATATATTATGTTAACAAAACCCATAAAAAACTAATGCTCAAAGTCTCCGTTAAACTCGAGTAAATTGTCATGTCTGTCTGCGATTCATCTGTTTACCATCGGTTGTCATCTCTATTCCGCTGTCTTAGCCTAATAATGGGACTCTAAACGCAGCCGTTGATTTGTGATGTTCATCAATGTGTTCAACCACAACTTCACGGACTGTCGTTGTAAACGTTTCATCCCAAGCTGCAGTATTCCTTAAAGCGCCGCTAAATGTGAGCTCATCCTCAATTCGTCCGATGGTTAAATGCGGTGTATATGTATACCTGCGATTTAAGTGCTCCGCCAGGATGCCTGTATATAATTCGTCATGCAGTGCTATAATCTGGTCGTTACCAGTTTTTACGTTGAGGAACAAGTACACTTCATCGGCGCCTGAGACTCCGCGCAGCATGATGTGAAACGGTTTTTGTTTGGATGTGCACTGTATGACATGGCGCTTCAGGTTTTCATCCGTAATACTATTTTTAAAAGGAAAAACCAAAGTAATATGCGGCGAAATGAGATTGGCAAGCGGGTCGTACTGTTTTCGGAACAGATGAATGCTATGTAGATTTGCAAAATATGGAAATATATGAATTGCAGTATCCACTTCCCCAGTTCCTTTCGAATTCATCATGATTTGCCGTGCTATTCAGGTGCTACCAGGTCGATCGTTTTGTGAGAGACTTAGATCCGTCTAGTCTAGTATCGTAACATTTCTCAACGCTATCGCAGTATCCTCAATCTCCAACGAGTTCGGTAACGAGGAGGACATCATGCTAAGCAAGCGGCACTATCGAAAATCGAAGCTGCGAACAAAGCGCTTTCGCAGACACGGTGCAGGAATGCTGATGGGATTGGCGCTCACCTTCGGCGGTGTGCATCCTGATGCACTCAAAGCGCTGCAACAGACAGTTCAAGGGGAAGTGATGGACCCCGAGAAGCGGGTTGATGAGTCAGGTGACGGTCACAGACTCGGCATACATCTACCTAAGGACTTCCAGTCACACTAGCGCTTGGCGCCGATCATCCTCTGTGTATCCCATCTGCCCATCACTACCGTATTGTGGTAGTCACCGTCGGAAAGCAACTTGTCGTTTATCAGTGTTCCTTCCCTAACAAATCCAGCGTGCTCATATAAGGCAATCGCTCGTATGTTCGTCTCCAGAACAGTTAGTGTCATTTTCCGGATCCCGTTCGTGTCAGCCCATGCTACACACCGATTCAGAAGATTCGTGCCGATTCCATATCCCCAGAATGGTCTTAGTACTGCCACGCCAAACTCCACTTTATGGGCGAATCGCTGTAAATAGTTCCCTTCGCATCTCGAAAAGCCTATAAGACGTTCACGAGTGCTGGCAACCAAGAATAGATTTCGTGATTTATCTGTATCGGTCTGAATGACCTTCTTAAACCTCTGGGCGTCCATAAAGTCTTCTCCGGATTCTCTGTCCAGGTTCTCCGTTTCTCCGTCAACCTGCAACCGAAGTGCAGACAGCGCTGGAGCATCCTTCTCTTCTGCAGATCGAATCACGTAGCTAAGGTCCCGCACAACAAACTCATTCTTTTCAATTCTCAGTTGCGTCACCTCTTCGTATTAAAGTGTGTGAAACACATGAAACAGGCTGGTCTCGTAACAGACAGGCGCTTCCTTGGATAAAGGCCTATTTAAAAGAGCGCGCCACCGTATCCCCGAAACTGCGAACGTCCGACAGATAGTCATATCCAGGTGGAGACCCCCACCTGTTAAACATGCGAACGGCCACCGTGTCATACTTCGGGATGACCAGCAACGTGACCGTTGAGTAGCCGAGAATTTGGTACGATCCCGCAGGTACGACATCTCCGATTTCATGCTGCCGTGCCGGGTGTGCTTTCACAAACCAGAGAAACCCGTTTTGAGGTAACTCACGGTTTTTGAGTGCTGGGCTTTGAAGGGATGTGGCTGTATGAATAATTCGTCCTGGCACGGCATTCTTTTCGCCAATGTCTCCCCCTTTCATATGAAGATATCCCCAATAAGCTAAGTCCTGGGCTGAGACATACATGTTGGATTTATCGCCGGCAATGCTTTCAGCATCAGACCACCCTCCCTCATCCGTCTTTCCCAAGACACTCACTAAATTGTCTGTGGGTTGGTTGTACCACCCTGTTTGCTCAAGTTTCATCGGTTCAAAGACCTCTTGGGAGAGGATCTGTGCCACCGTTTTACCGGAGGTTTTACGGACGATGTTGCACAGCATGTCAATGCCAATGCCTCGGTAAGCCCAACTTTCACCTGCCGGAAACTCTCGCTGCGCCTCCCCGTGGTTCATTCTGAGGCCATGGGTGTGCGTCAACAAATGCCTGATGGTTGTATCGCGCAAGAGCTTTCGGTCATAGGTTTCCAGATAATCCGATACCAGGTCATCAATTGATGATATGTATCCGTGATAAAGAGAGTAGCTAACTGCAAATCCAATGTAGCTCTTACGTACGGATGCTACATGAAACTGGGTATCCTCTTGAATTGGCCTTGAGTTGGGTTCACTCGATTGATACCCGAAGTATTCTTCTCGAACAACTTTGTCCTGGTGGATAATGAGTACAGCCGCACCAGACGCATTTATCGCAGATTGTGTGGCTTGAACATGTTTCACAGTTGCTTCGAATTGCTTGCTTTTCTCCCGTGGTAAATAGACCGTCCTCACCTCCACATGTTTCACACTCATTGAGTCTCCAGTATTGTACCACGAAGGAATCCTGACCCAAGGGCAAAGTTGCATAGATTTTCCTGATTGGTTGCAAAATATAGCCAGACGTCATGTGGGGAGAGAATAGACCGTGAATATCTTTGGACATCCGTCTCGTGGGCGTACGGGACAGGCCCCATCATCGCAATCTCAGAACTCCGTTCAGACTGCAAAGACACCATTCCCGATACCGCCGAGAATCGACAAATTTAAGGAGGAACTGCTTGCACACTGGACAGACTGCGATGACTTTCGAACAAACGTTTTGGAATTGAACAATGGGAGTGAATACATCGTTGTCACGTGGTTGACGACGCTCGTGGACCGTCAACTCATTTCAAATGCAGTGTTCGAACCCATTACACAGTTTCTCTCGGCGTATGGCCGTGGACGTCCTGGCATAGATGAAGTCGAGAGGCGGCTGACAGTCCCCTCCGATCACCTTGCCAAAACAATGGAAGAAATACACCAAGCCATTAGCGAAGGCAAAGCGGTCATTTATGTTCATGGGCATAAGAATGCTCTGATGACCGATGTATCTCAAGTCCGCGGTCGTAATGTGGATGTTTCCCAAGGAGAGCCTGCCATTCAGGGACCACAAGCTGCGTTTATTGAACAACTAGACGTTAACATTGCACAAGTACGGCGGATTGTGCGAGACGCTCGGCTCAAGATTAAATCATACCGTTACGGGGCCGTCACGCATACAAAGGTTTCCTTGTTGTACGTGGATGGCGTCACGAACAAGAACTACATTACCGAAACTCAAAGGCGTTTAGAAAACGTGAAGACGGATTCTGTGATTGATTCGAACCATATTCGGGAACTCATCCGTGACAGTGTATGGAGTCCTTTCCCTTTAATTGAAACCTCGGAACGACCTGATAAAATTGCCGCGGCCCTGTCCGAAGGGCGGATTGTGCTCATTGTGGACGGAAGTCCCAATGCACTCATCATGCCGGTCGTTTTGTCTTCCCTGCTTACGGCTTCCGAAGACTACTACGGTCTGTTCGTCATTGCCATGCCGATACGTATTTTGCGGCACATTATGTTTTGGACCTCTATTCTGCTTCCAAGTCTGTACGTGTCCCTCCTCACGTTTAATCAAGACCTTGTCCCTACGCCTCTTCTAATCAACCTAGAGGCACAGCACGAGGGAATTCCTTTCCCAACTCTGCTTGAAGCGCTCATCATGCAGTTTTCATTTGAGGCGTTGCGAGAAGCCGGTGTCCGGCTGCCACGTGCTGTAGGTCAGTCTGTCAGTATTGTCGGCGCTCTGATTATCGGTGAAGCAGCGGTGACCGCAGGATTGGTTTCACCGGGAATGGTCATCGTTGTAGCCGCTACAGGTGTTGCGTCGTTCACACTCCCGGATTACAGCTTGGTCAATGCTGTTCGTGTCATACAATTTGTGTTTCTCCTGTGTGCAGGTTTTCTAGGTTTGTTTGGTGTCATGATTCTTGGTATTCTCCTGGTCTTGCATCTGTTGTCATTAAGGTCTTTAGCTGTACCCTACCTTGCACCTGTGGCACCGGGACAGCCTCAAGACTTCAAAGACGTTATTTTCAGGACCCCATTTTGGAACATGAAGACACGTCCTTCAATATATGCGCCTGAGGACAGGGTCCGGAGCCGTTCAGAAAACCCTATCAGTCATGCAAGAAGCCGGAAAAAGCCATGAAAGTGGGACGTGTGCTTGTCAGAAAATACAGTAGCATGCTGGTGCTCCTGATTACTGTCATTGTATCGCTGGGACTTTCGGGATGCTTTGATGCGACCGAAGTGGAAAATTTGAATGTCGTAGCAGGCATTGGAGTGGATTTGCTGGAGACAAACAAAGTGCGTGTGACGCTTGAGGTATTTCGTCCAATCAAGTCCGGACAGAGTTCAACCGCGGAAACGGACAAAAGGCAGTCGTTCATCGTCTCCTCAACGGGAGATACGATTGAGGATGCGTTGTCCGTGTTGACGACCAGGTCTCCACGAAGACTGTACTACCCGCATAATGTTTTGTTCATATTTGGAAAAAGCTACGCTGAAAACGGCTTAGACCGCGCCTTTGATTACCTTGAGCGAGACCGGGCATATCGTCGAAACAGTCTTCTTCTGATTGCAGATAACACGGCCGCCGAAGTGTTGAAGGCCCGGTTCTTGAACCCACAGGTGACATCCCTTGGAATTCGTCAGTTGCTTGACATGATGAATTATGTATCAGAGGCATACAACACTGAACAATTGACGTTCTTGCGTCAGTATCTTGAGCCGGCTCACACTTCATCTGCTTGTGTGCTGGGTCTGAATGCCATGCGCATGCCCCAAGTTAGGGGATTGGGGTTGGTGAAAAAAGGGAAATTGGTCACCGTCTCTAAGGGTGCTGAACTGAAGGGATTGTTGTGGATGCTCGGTGAAACCAGGCAAGTTCCCATTACTGTTTCACTCAAAGGCGGTCATGCCTCTCATGAGAAGAGTACTGTTCGCTTATTAAGCACCTATCGCAACATACGTTGGAATACCTCCTCCCGGCTCCCGTCCGTTGATATTACAGTCACAGGAAGGGCCGAGGTCGATCACGTTGGAGGTTGCACAACTCTTACGCCAACTGTCATGCGGATGCTGGAAACCGCTGTTGACGATTATATGAAACGCCACATGACGGTCTCCATGGCCGCGATGCAATCAGAAGGCATCGATGGAGCTCAACTCGCAACCAGCTTGCACAGGGTTAAGCCTCGGATGTGGAGAAGATATGCGTCTACTTGGGATACGGTGTATCCCGCTATCCCTGTTACCTTTCATGTTCATGTGAGTATACTCAAAACTGGACTTGCTGGTAGACCACCGGTTGGAGCCTATTCTACACATGGCTCCTTGCCGCCAAATAAGTAGGTGCCTCGACATGATTTGGGTGTTTGTGATGTATTTGGCTGGACAAGTTTTATTTTTTGTCGTCGAAAAGACGAGGCCTGAGAAAAAAGAGTGGATTGTGGTCGGGTGTTTGTGGTTCATATCGTTTGCACTTTGTGTGACAATTCGATTTCATTTGTGGCCTCAAGTCGAGCCCCTGGGATGGCTGAAAATGCTCTTTGAGCCCCCTACTAATTGGCTTATGAAAAGGGTGTAAATCAATGAAAACACAGGTTTCGCGAACCCAATTTCGGTATCTTATGTTATGGCTGATTATGGGCACAGGCATCCTGACCATGCCTTTGGCAATTGCAAATTTCACGGTTCATGACGGATGGATTGCCTCGCTGCTCTTTATTCTGGGTACAGGAGCGGCAGCACTTATTGTCAAGGTGTTTACCAATTATTTTCCGTCCCAAAGCTTGACGGAGGCATTGATTGAATCATTTGGCCCCTGGCTAGGACGCGTCTTCGGTTTATGGCTCCTTTTTTGGCTGCTGAATCAAGCAGCTTTGATGGCCAGGCAGTTTCTCGTATTTGCAGGAATTACAATTCTGCCAAAGACACCGGAGCCGTTGATTGCTGGCGTATTTTTTATCCCCATCGCGTACGCCGTTTTTTCAGGGATGGAAGTGATTGCGCGCTTCGCACAGTTTGTCACCCCATTATCCTTTCTCGTAGTGCTTTTTATTACTGGGTTGATTGTTCCGACAATGCATCCGGATATGTTATTACCGATCCTTGGCGATGGCTGGAGCCCGGTATTTCGGGCCGCCATACAGCCAACTGTTGCATTTGCGTTGCAGTTGGTCACCGCACTGGAACTTGTACCGCATTTGAAGCAGCCGGAAAAAGCCGCAATGGATATTGTGTGGATTGGTATCGTCATTACGCTTTTCCTGGCCATGATTGAGGTACTGATTATCTCGGTTTTGGGACTGACAGCCAACTACCTTCAGTATCCAATTCTTGAAGTGGTGCGCGGCATACGAATTGGGAGATTTATTCAGCGTTTTGATACCTTGTACGTACTCGGAATCATTTCTGTGATTTTTCTCAAGGTGTCTCTTTATCAGTACTGTTTTACTTCTTCCCTCAAGACCTTCACAAATGCTCCTTCACTGCGGAATTTGACCCTCGGGTCAGTGGCGGTCACCGGCGCAGCGTCGTTGTACCTGTGGCGTGACAGTGTCGAACTCTCCCACTACATGCTGTTTGTGACGCCAGCCTACTTTGGGATGACTTTAACCGTTCTGCCCCTTGGAGCAGTCTTGGCGAAACAAGTAAGAAATCGCGTTCGAAACTCGATTCGGGGTTATTCATGATGGTGATGACTTGAATTTGGGTTCACGATGCTCCATTCGTCCTTATCCGGATTGTAGTCAACCTCGATGTTCCGAAGGAACTTTTCGTTTTTCTCCAAAAGAACCTCTACCCCCGTATTGGTCGTCACAAGCTCATCCGTCTCCTTTTGGTAATCGAGCCCCAATCCGTAGTGTGCGTGATCTCCATGGGCGTGTCCGACAAATACTCTGAACTTCAGTTGCTTGTCGTCTTCATTTTCAAGAATTTCTTTCAGCTTGGTTGTCGCCGCTTCACTCATTTTGCATTCCATATGACAGTCTCCTCCAATTGGTTTCGCGTCTGCGTGTTTTAGGGGCTGTGAACCTGTCACCGCAGGAGGTCGAGAAAGTGAGTCAGGACCTTGGCGGTTAAGCCCCACACAACAAAATCATCGAATTGATAAAAGTATTGTACCTGTGTATCCGTTCGAAAGGGATAAGCCCGTCCGTTCGGAATCAGGTGGAACGGAAAATCTTCGGGAAACTCAGGTTGTAAGTGAACGCGATACATGTCCGGCTCATGTTCGAGTAGAGTCTGCAAGGGAACCGACAGAATGTTCGCAACCTCTTTGGGATTAGGTCGAAGAATTGCGTCATCTGGGAGAAAACCCACATACGGATACACGAGCAGGCCAGAAGATGCCGGGAAGATGTCCAGTGAACCAAGCACTCGTATGGTGTCTTGGTTTATACCCAGTTCCTCGCCCGTTTCACGCACAGCCGCATGTAATTGACTCCGGTCTGTCGCTTCGACATGTCCTCCGGGGAAAGAGATTTCTCCGGGCTGACGGCGAAGGCTAAACGACCTTCGCTCAAACAATACATGCAGCACTCCTTGTTGTTGCTTCAGGGCGACCAGAACAGCAGTCTCAACAGCTCGATGATAGCCTAAAAAGCCGGCATTTCGGTTTCTTAAAACATCAGAAATACCCGAGACTGTGTACCTGGCAGTGCTTTCGTTCCTCATGATTCACCTCGTTAGCTGCTTCAGTTCGGTGTTGCTAACCGGGATATGTACAGAAACTCTATCTGCATAGTACTCCAGAGACACTACAGGTGCCAAGTTTTCGCAATTTCGAGCTAAACAGATAACATGTCTTGCACCACAGATACCAGAACTAGAAAACTGGGACGGCTGTAAGAGCCATCCCGCAATTTAAGAAAACTGGGACGGCTGTAAAAGCCCATCCCGCAATTCAAGAAAACTGGGATGGCCGTAAAAGCCCATCCCGCAATTCAAGAAAACTGGGATGGCCGTAAAAGCCCATCCCGCAATTCAAGAAAACCCTGGCGTGTCGGTCAGTTGCGCTGGTGACCGGACTGCCTATGTCTCCTCAAAAAAATCCCTGTTCTTTGCAATCCACTCTTCTTCCTCTTCCGGTACGAATTCCTCCTGGAAGATGGCAGACACAGGACACACTGGTTCACACGCACCGCAGTCGATGCAGACATCGGGATTGATGAGATAGGTGTCTCCGCCGTCTTGAATGGCATCGACAGGACATACTTCCACGCAGTCTGCAGCCTTTTCGCCAATACATGGTGACGTGATAATAAAGGCCACTTTTGGTCCTCCCTTCTACCGCACTCTGTCACGGTCCGCAGGTTTGGGATGCTCTCTGCCTGCTTGAGTTAATTGTTGCAAATACTAAAAAAGACTGCCTTGACCAGCGTCAAGTTACAGTCTCTTTCTGTTTTTCCATCTCGTGTTTTCAACAACAATTCGCTAACGGCGGTAATACTGGCCCCACGACCGCTCCGAGTACCGAGCACTATATTTGCGCTTGCGTCGACGTCGACTGCGTCTTATAAAGGCGAGAATGACCAGCGCACCTGCAACACTTGCAATGACCCATCTCCACCAGTGAAAGTGGAAGTTCCATGCATTGCGAGGGTAGTGTGTTTTTGGGATGGAGTGTGGCGGCAGGACAAGGGGATCGGATGCAACGACAGAACCGCCTTTCAAAAACTCCAACTTCCCAATTTGACCAGTGCTCGGGTCTGCACTACCGATATGAGGATTGAAGACTAACTTCTTTGACGAGTAGAGGGATTGATTTTTTAACACCGTCGCCATCATTGTTTTACCGGCAAGGACAGGCAACTGTTTCCCCGTTTTGGAAAGACTTAAATGACTGACTACAGTTCCCTTTTTTACAATGTCAACTGTTTTGTAATTTTTAAAGGCGTAATTCAACAAATTCGTTGCGTCACTGTCAATCTCCCGGTTCAACGGAGCGTCCAGTAATACCGTTAAAAAAGTCTGATTACCACGCGTTGCCGCAACAGCCAACGTTTCGTGGGCAACACTTGTGTACCCTGTTTTCACTCCAATAGCACCTGGATAGGAGAAAAGCATAGAGTTGATGTTTACGAGGTTTCGGTGCCATTTTTCTCCGTTCCACTGAAAATGACGCGTGCGAACGATCTTCCTGAACAAAGGCTCCTGCATCGCTGCACGGGTTATTACGGCCATATCGTAGGCAGTGGTAACGTGACGGGGATTCGGTAATCCACTGGGATTGACAAAGTGAGTGTGATTGGCACCAAGTGAATGCGCCTCTTGGTTCATGAGTTTCGCAAAGCCGGGAATGCTTCCTCCATAGTTCTGTGCGATAACCACCGCGGCATCATTGGCGGAATTCAGCAACATTCCGTAAAGTAATTTCTGAAGCGGTTCTTGTTCCCCGGGCACGAGGTACAACTTATCAGGGGGTTGCTCTGTCGCCAGTTTGCTGGCTGTTAATTCATCAGTGAGATGCCCTTTTTGCATGGCAATCAGAGCAGTCATTATTTTCGTCAGGCTTGCTGGGTAATGAGTCACCTGCGGATTTTTTGCATAAACAATCGTTCCAGTTGTTAAGTCCATGACCACAGCTGCTTGGGAAACAATGTGTGGAGGATGAGGCGCTTTCGTGGCAATCATGGGGACGCCGTTCTTCAGTGTCTGATTGACCACCACAGACTGATGAAACGAATTGGACTGTACAGATGTCGGTTTAGTCGTCACATCTGCATAATTTGGAGAGCACAACAGGGACAGGCTCAATAGTCCTGACCCTGCTGCAAGCGCACCCCATCGCATCGCCTTATTTCGAATTTTCCATGTATGAGTTCGTCTCGTCATCAAGCTGGTGTCTCCTTCGTTCGAGTCGGAACTATTATATATCCTGAATCTGTTTATGACGAGGGATGAATCTTCCTAATTTTCGACGAAATATCAGATTTTCTACCTAATTTACGACGGATGTCCTCTCCTTTGATTCCTTCAGGGATGTCATGAAGGTTTCATACCACACAATAAATACAAAAATGGTCCAGATTTTTCTTGAATAGTCTCCTTTTCCTGCAAGATGTAAATCAAACAGTTTTTTTGCGTAACGTTTGTCCAGGACCTGTCCTGCGGATTGCGAGTCCAGTGTGCTGCCGATGTAGTCTTTGAGGGTGTTTGAAATCCAATAGCTTGTTGGAGTTGCGAATCCGAGTTTCTTACGATCAAACACATTTGGCGGCAATTTGCTTTGAAAGGCTTGGCGTAAAATCCATTTGGTTGTTCCGCCAGCAATCCGGTAATGGGCCGGAATCTTGCTTGCTTGGGCAAAAACTTCTTTGTCCAAAAACGGTACACGCAACTCCAGTGAATGGGCCATGGTTGTCTTATCAGCCTTCATCAGAATATCCCCGGGCAGCCATGTGTTCATATCGACATACTGCATGCGCGTAATGTCATCCTGAAATTTGGTATGTTCATACAAAGCCTGCACACGCTCGAATGAGTCTGCAAATTGTGCAGCACCAGGCACGATGTTTCGCTTGTCTGCTTCTGAGAAAATCTTTGCGTTGCCAAGGAAACGCTGTGGCAACGGAGTGGCCGCACGAAGTAAGAAGTTTCGACCCTTCATTCCTTCGGGAATCAATCCAGCCATGGTTTGCAAACTCTGGCGCACGCCTGCAGGCATGCGATTAAATGCCTCCAAAGATACGGGCTCATGATAGATGGGATAGCCGCCGAACAGTTCGTCCGCGCCCTCCCCCGACAACAATACTTTCACGTAATTTCTCGCGTACTTACTGACAAAGTACAACCCAAGTGCACTTGGGTCTGCGATGGGTTCGTCAAGATGGAATACAAACCGTTCCATTTCGTTCATGATGTCGCGAGCGTCGACAGTCACTGTATGATGTTTTGTACCGAGCCATCTAGCCGTATGCGCGGCCATGTCCCACTCGTTCTGCGTCCCGCCTTCGAACCCAACAGTGAATGTATGTAATTCCTTCTGTCTGTCGGCAAGCAAAGATGCAATAATCGACGAATCAATTCCGCCCGACAAGAGAGAACCCACGGGTACATCAGCAATGCTGTGATGTTCTACGGAATCTTCTAGGGCTCTTTGGATACCGTCGATGCCTTCACCGGCTGTTATACTCTCATCTGAATCGAACATTGGATCAAAGTACCGTTCAACCTTGGCTTTTCCCTGTTCAAACTTCAGGTATGATCCCGGAGGTATTTTGTAGATCCCGTCAAATAATGAATCGGGATCGGGTACGTATTGATAAGTGAGAAAATCCCACAGAGATTGAGAACTAATGGATGGCGCTGAGTCTCTCCCCTTGAGAAGACCTTTGATTTCCGACGCGAAAGAAATATTGCCTGCGGTTTCCGAATAGTAGAGTGGTTTAATGCCGAAGTAGTCACGGATGAGATACAAGATATCCTCTCTTTCATCGTAGATGGCGATAGCAAACATACCGCGCAGTCTCTTGATAAAAGAAATTCCGTGCTCTTCATATAAATGAGAAATGACCTCGCCGTCCGCCTCAGAGTGAAGGGCGTGGCCGTATTGCAACAATTCTATGCGTAGAGACTGATAATTATAAATTTCTCCGTTGAAGACGACGTGAACGTTATGCGCTTCGTTGTGGAAGGGCTGATGTCCAGCGTTGATGTCGATGATGGAAAGCCTGCGAAAAGCCATGCCAAAACAGCCGTTGATATACCAACCGGCCTCATCAGGTCCCCGGTGGATGATCTCCTGACTCATGGCTTCCAACCTGTCTACTTGAACAGGACGGCTCTTGTCTATGTTCAAAATTCCTACAAATCCGCACACTGGAAACGCTCCTTCTATGGTTGTTAGTGTCTATTCAACGAAAAATATTTCAAAAAAGACTCAATGCGATACTACATCTCCAGCCCGGTTTCGTCCATGTACCAGCACATGCATCGGATTATAGTGAAAATGATGGTCTATTGAAAAATGAAAGGAACTCTAAAGTGATTTGATCTTCATTTGATGATTGCTTGGTACTTATAGTGGCATTAGGCCTTCCGTGTTGCGAAGGCAAATCAACAGACAAACCGGGTAAGGGGGTTCGAACTGAATGGCCGCACGAATGAATCCGCGTCTGGCGACGTTGTGCGCAGTTGCCGTAGGTGCAGTATACGCAACTGGATACTACGTTACACAACCAACCGCACATCAACTCAATCCGGGTGTCGAGACGACCTCCAGAGCGCCCTCCAGCGCACCTGCAGCAAAAGCGGGTTCAAGTTCAAGTACAAACACGAATCAAAGCACGGCAAAAGGTTCTTCATCTGCAAATGGACAAACTTCAAGTAAAGGGTCAACCCCTTCAGCAAAGTCGAGCAGTTCAGCACAAACCAAATATAAGGATGGAACTTACCAGGCAACAGGCACCAATGCATACGGTACGGTCGGCGTGGCGTTAAGCATCAAACAGGGTAAAATCACGTCTGTTAGAATCACACAGTGCACCACACATTATCCGGAATCCGTGATTAACCCGATTCTGCCAAATGAAGTGAAGGCAGATCAAACATGGAGGATTCAAATTGTTTCCGGTGCTACGGCCAGTACCTATGATTTTGCGGAAGCCGTTTATAAAGCACTCAAGCAAGCCAAAAAATAAGCGTGTAGATGCAAATTTGGGTTTTCACCGTTTGGAGTTGCTGTCATGAGACACAGAGTCGAATCAGAACTTTGCATGGGAACGACTGTAACAATCCATGTTGTTTCGTCCGAAACTGATTCTATAGTAGCGAGGTACATCGATTCAGCTTTTGCGCTCTTCCGCGAAGTCGAACAACAATGCAGCCGATTCGACCCGGATAGCCCTCTCCGCCAACTCTCACATACTGTGGGAAAACCAGTTCAAGTTCCAGAACACCTGTTTAATGCAGTTAACTTTGCAGTGGCTATGGCAGCCATTACTGACGGCGTCTTTACCCCAACCATTGGACGCAACATGGAGGAGCACGGGTTTAACAGGAATTATATCACAGGCGAGACAGTTTCGTGGACAGGTCTTGTGAATACTGATGCAAATTATCAAGACATTATTTTAAACGAGGAACAACGGACCATTACCCTAATGCGGCCTTTACTTCTCGATGTAGGCGCTGTGGCAAAGGGATTGGCAGTTGACTTGGCAGCTCGGACCTTGATGAACTTCCCCGGGTTTTCCATTGACGCTGGCGGAGATGTGTTTGTCCACGGCGTGGACGAGGACGAGAAGCCGTGGCGTCTGGGAATTAAACACCCGTTGCATCCTGACGACTCTATTTGCAGCTTACATGCCATCAATGACGCGGCAGTTTGTACGTCTGGCAGTTACTATCGGATTAGTCCGAGTAATCCTCGGGTGCATCATCTATTGAATCCAATGAAGAACAGGGATGACAAAGGGCCAGAGACCGTAAGTTGTACGGTTATTGCCCCGTATGCAATGATGGCAGACGCATTTTCGACTGCCGCTTTCCTTCTCGGCAAAGGACAAGGCATTGACTTATTGGAACAAAACGGTCTGAACGGGCTTATTATCACATCAGGTCTTGAGACGTATTTGACAGATAAAATGGAGGATTTCATTTATGAGTTCTACAAGTGAGAGCCTTTGGAGACAAAGCTCAATAAGGAAATATCTGAAAAAGCCCAAGGGTCTTGTCATGCTTGTTCTCACGGTGCTTACATTATTTTCGCTTTTGAACCCGCATCAACACCACGGATTTCTAAATGCAGTTTATGCAGTGGGCACGGGAGTACTGTTCGACCTAGCTGTGTCTCTGTTCCAGCGTCCATTTCGATTAATATCTGACGGAGGTATCATCACAGGCCTCATAGTGGCAGATATTCTGAGTTCGACGAGTCCGGCGTATGCGGTCATTGCCACAACGGCAATTGCCCTGCTTTCGAAACATGTTCTCAGAATAAAACGCAAACCAATTCTCAACCCAGCAGCATTCGGATTACTTTTGTCGGCCATGATCTTTCCTACCGGACAGAGTTGGTGGGGTAGTCTTGCGCTGATGCCGGCTCTGTTCATTGTTTTGTTGGTTGGCGGCGGACTGTGGGTTGCAGTCAGGGTAAACAAGTTGCCTGAGGTGTTTGCATTTCTCGGGACTTACTTTGTGCTGCTGCTGGTCATGGGAATGTTTCATCTGGGACTCTCTTCAGACACACCGGGAGATGCCTTGAGAACACCGTTTATCAACTCAGCCTTGTTCTTGGCGTTCTTTATGTTGACTGACCCTCCTACGTCGCCGGCCAAATATGGACACCAGGTCGTCTTTGGTATCGTTGCAGCGGCTATCAGTACATTGGTGTTTGCAATACATGGCGGGCTCACCTACCTGTACATCGGATTGCTTCTCGGGAATGTGTGGAAAGCATGGAAGAGTCGCAGTCCCAAAAAGGTGAAGTCGAAAACTCAGTCGTTCCGAGTGCCAAGCAAATACTACTAACCCCTTTCTGTTCTGTCACTGCAACTTGTCTGCTGTAACGTGCTTCCCGTGTAAAATGGTTCGGGTGCGGCACCACGTGAGTCACAAGCGAGTTGGCGTCATCAAACCTTGAAAGCCGTATTGTTCATAGCGGCGTTTGTAACGATAGAACATGGAGCGAGAGATGCTGTGGTCACGACACACCTTGCTGACGTTCCCATAGCGTTCAGCAAGCTGGAGCAAGCTCATCCACTTGTACGCCTTGCGCTGCTCTTCTGATATATCGTCCGTCGCCTTGCAGGTGATACTTGGGGCTTTACTGTCCAAGTTGACAGTCACCAAATCCGTGCAATAAAAACACAACTCGACGTCAATCAGACCCCTCAAGGGGCAAAGCACTTGTCCGTCGTTAACATGGATTTTTCGCATCGGTGTGTGTATCGATTGCGGCACTTCAGTTTTCACTCCTTACGTTCTTTGTAACAGCACGTTCTTTGTATCAGCCTGTCACAATCCATGTAAATAGACATTGATTGGGGTCAATTTGGTGGAGGGAGTTTTAGCTGAGGCCATTTGCGGTCATTTGTGAACAAAAACACCGGGCTGACATGACCTGTCAGTCCGGTGTTTTTTGAGGGATTGTCGGTACCCTTCGCGGGCGGCATTTAACCAGATGTCAAGTCTCGTTGTTCAAAAGTTTGCGTGGAAAGGCAAAGGCAAACAACGCGGAAACGATGCCTGCGCCGGCAAGAATCCAGAAGACTGTATGAACATCGGCCTCGTTGACCCAAAAGCCTACAATGAAGACTAAAAGCGCTCCGATTCCATTGGCAAAACCCAAGGCGATACCGGAGCCCAAAGAACGGTTTTCTGGGAATATGTCTTGTCCTATCAGGACCGTTGTGGAGGCACTGAGAAACAGAAGAATACCGAGGAGACCAGCTAACAGCCAGACCAAGACACCTGCTGCATGGACTACAAGGGGTATGAAAAGGGCCGACCCAATCACTGAGATGAGCAAAATAGGCCGTCGCCCTGCCCCATCTGCGAAATGTCCGCCGCCTAAGTTCCCCAGAACGCCGATGACAAGCACTGATGTAATGATAGATGCTCCCGCAATTAATGACCCTCCCCGAAAATGCCATAACAGTGGAATGAAAGTTACTACACCGTAGGTCATGAAGGACCGTATCCCTGCGTATCCAATCAAAATTGTCAGAGGATAGAAGTGTTTGCGCCAATGTATCGCGGTCCCATGAGATGTTTTCGGTTCAAGACGCGGCGCAAGGCGAATGAGAAAGGGGACTGTAATCAGTGCTGGAACCGCAAACACCCACAGTCCAGGCAGCCCGAAATGGACGACGACAAAACTGCTGACTGTTGGCCATACCCCCCTTCCCAATTCCCCTCCAACAAGAAATATTGAAGTGTTGAATCCGTGTCGGTTCCGAACCAGGCTTCGTACTGCCGCCAGTGCCTGCGGGTGAAACAAGGCGTTTCCGAGCCCAATTAGGAACAGTAATCCAACAAAAATCCATACTTGCTGAGCCAGCCCCAGCAGTGCACCGCCTATCGAACTGCCCAGGAGTCCGATGACAATCAGCATACGGCCTCCAAGCCTGTCAGCAATGTACCCCATGACGGGCTGAACTGCCTGGCCAATCAAAAGTGCTCCCATGAGAGCGCCGGCCATTTGTGTGCGAAGATGGAGCGAAATGAGAACTGCCGGCAGGATTCCTGGCAGGTAGTTCGCGGATCCGTCATTAAGAAAATGCGACCACGATAATCCAAACAAACGTGCATTGATAGATGGTGGCTCATGTCGTAATGTGTCTTCAGGTGTTGATGTCACGGTTGCACCTCCAACTCTCCACATCGTATCACTTGGCGATGCGAGGAGCTAGGTGTAGCCTATCCAGGACGACGGCTGGCCATGAGTTTAGCTTCCTGTTTCAATTGACACGCCTTGTACGTCTGGGTGCCGGAGTGTATAACCGTACACAATCAGTGCTAGATGTGAAGCGAAGCAAGCCATACCATTAATAAGGCACCGATTGCACCTCCTAGACTGGCTTGGCGCTTGCCGAGACGAAGTGCCTCAGGAAGAACTTCGCGAAATACGACAAGCAGCATGGTTCCGCTCGCCAGCGCCAGTGAGATCGCAATAAAGTTTGTGGAGATGTGTACAAACCACAGTGAGAGAACTGTACCAATGGGTGTCACCGTACCAATCCAGACTGACAGCCAAAAAATCTTGCGAGGCTTTACGCCCGCCAGAAAGAGCGGAAAAGCGACGCTCATTCCTTCAGGAATGTTGTGGACTGCAATTGCGACCGCAATCAGAATACCCATGTTTGGATGAACGGCGTCTCCCGCCGCGATGGCGATACCTTCGGGTAAATCATGCAAGGCTATGGCTACAGCGACGAACCAACCCATTTCGAGAAAATTGGTTTGAACTGCAGTCATCTCCAGAGACGCAGTGGAATCAATTCTTTGAGCCAGCCAATTTCGCAACAGCAGCATTAAGACTATACCGCCAAAGGCGGTGCTGAAAAATAACCCCCTCCCTCCCATTTGAATGGCGGACGGCATCAATTCAATGAGAACAAGCGTAGTCATAATTCCTGCTGCGATACCCCAGAATACACCTTGAGCGCGCATGAGGGTTCGGTGGTATCGAATCACAAGCAGGGACCCCAGAGGCGTTGATAGTCCCGACAGCAAACTCATCCAGATAATGTTTCCCATGTGTTGTTCCCTACCATCCACGTGGAGTTAGAAGTAAGCCTTGTCCCAAGGCTGCTATTTTTGATGTCTATGATGTCGGATTCAAAGACATG
Organism: Alicyclobacillus sp. SO9; assembly: GCF_016406125.1. NCBI lineage: Bacteria > Bacillati > Bacillota > Bacilli > Caryophanales > Alicyclobacillaceae > Alicyclobacillus > Alicyclobacillus sp. SO9. The sequence continues at coordinate 2,590,618 of NZ_CP066339.1, forward strand.
TCTTTGTCATCTCTTACGGGAGTCCGGCAATCAGTTCAGTTTTATCTCGCACGGTTGCAAATCGCGTTGACACCCCGCATGTCAGGCAGTATTGTCAAAGAGAGACCGGTTGCCAGACCGCCTGTGTACCTTCACTGATACAGGGACAGGTTCATCGAGATTTGGCCCGAGTTTACAAAAAGAGGTGGCTGCAGATGTTTTTTCGTTGTCGAAGACGTTTTTCGCTATTGACTCTACTGCTGTTCATATTTGGACTTAAAACCGTCAAGGCGCAACGCCTCAGCGATGAAGAGCGTGAAGATTATCGTGTGAAGAGAAAGAGATTTCGGCAGAAAATTCGGGATGCGTTCGCAGTGTGGGACGACGATGACGAGGACGTGGCAGCAAGCCCATCAAAAGAAGACGCTGCAGCAAGTGATTCGCAATCGGAGCAGTGAGCAATCTGAGCGGTAATCGGCTTCGAATTTGATTTGTAAGGACACCCTCGTAATAGCTGTTTGATTGGCGATTATCTTGTAAGCTAAAGGAGCTTTGTTGTGCGGGGACAACTATTTCGTTCGCTGGCGATATTTCGCCTTGCATTTACATTTATGCTGGACTATTGGCGGGTACGCTGGATTGAACGGCGGTATCAAGGTGCCCGCAGGACTGAAGCGTTGGCACGGGTCTATGCGCGGGCAGGTTCGCGCATGCGCCGGGCCGCCTTAAGCTTACAAGGTCTAATTGTGAAGGTGGGTCAATTTCTCAGTGCACGCAGTGACGTGCTTCCTCTGGTTTTTACCAAGGAGTTAACGCAATTACAGGATGCTGTTCCCGGTGCCTCTTTTGCGTCGGTGCGGGCTGAGATTGAAAGTGAGTTAGGTGCTTCGCTTGACGCAGTCTTTCAGAGTTTTGATGAGTCTCCCATCGCGGCTGCTTCGCTGGGACAGGTTCACCGTGCCGTCTTGACGGACGGGGAAACCGTTGCTGTCAAAGTGTTGCGTCCGGATATTGAGCGACTGGCCAAAATAGATTTGTCTGCTCTCCGCAAAGTGACGGGACTGGCATACCGATTTACAAAATTCGGTAAGAGAATGAATTTGCCTGCTATTTACCGCGAATTCAACGCCATGGTAAAGCAGGAATTGGACTACAAAATGGAAGCTGAGAACCTGCGTCGATTTCGAAAGCAGTATGCCGACGAGTTGAACATTGTTGTGCCGAGTGTCTCTGATACACTTGTGACACGCAGAGTCCTTGTGATGGAATACTTGGCAGGGTATAAAATTACGGACTTGGATCAATATGAGCGATTGAATCATGACCCTTCCCTGATGGCTGGTACTTTGTTAAAAACATACCTTTCGCAGCTGCTCGTGGGCGGATTCATCCATGTGGATCCGCACCCAGGAAACTTGATGCTGCTTTCCGACGGCCGCCTTGGCGTGGTTGACTTCGGGATGATGAGTGAGATTCCTCGCAAAGATGTGGAGAATTTCGCCATGCTGGTCAGAGCCGCTATTCTTCGGGACTTCGATGCCGTTGTTGAGGCCATTGACAGTCTCGGATTTTTGCAGCCGCATGCAGACAAGGCCTTTTTACGAAAGGCTGTGGCTTTTATGGTCAATCGCATCAGCGGTCTGGAATTAAGAAAGGGTCCTGAACTAGACGAATTCATGGATGAATTTGAGCGGTTTATTCACGATGAACCGATTGTGATACAAGCCAAATATATGTTTTTGGGACGAGCACTGGGTATGCTGGCCGGGGTTATCAGTACCTTAAATCCAAACATCAATTGGGTAGAAGTTTTGCGGGAACGAGCACTCCCGCTACTGTCGGCAAGCCATGAGGACGAGGGAACAGAGGCCGCATGGAAACAAAATCTGCGGCGATTTGTCGAAGATGTCTTTGGCGAGTCTGCGGCGTCCGCTACAGGATTAGTGCTAAATCAAGTTCAGGCAACCGGGTTGTCGCTCCTGAGGACACCGGCTGCACTGGAACGGGTCTTACAAAAGGCAGACAGCGGACAGTTGACGGTGCGTTTGGAGCTTGAAGACGTTCTTGCACGACTGGATGAACAGGATGCTCTCATTCGCCGAAGCGCTTGGCTCATCTTTAGCGGAATTACAGGTGCCGTGGGCATCTGGCTGCGTTTTCATGCGCTCATAGCTCTTTCTGATACAGCTTTTATCGTCGCGTTTCTGGCCCTCGTTACTTCTCTCTTTCGCAGACGTAAACAATCGGGCCGGCGACGTGCGGGTCCTCCTCATCGGAGGCGGCGGTCCTAGGCAGCGGATAGCAGTAGAGAACGAGATCCACTTCTTGTGACTTCCCTTAAACCTTTTGACGGCCTTCTGATTAACCTATTTAGCCCCGCCGGGCAAGGATTGCTCTTTGCGAATGAGTTGCTTGGCGATTGGTTTTAAATCAACCTTTGATTGTTGCAGAGAGCTTTGGGTTCTTTGCAGGGTGATTTGAAAGGATACCCCTGTCTGCTTACTTTTCCAAAAGAGCATCTGATTCTGTACATACACCTTTTGCCCAGCAATGATTGCAGCCTTTTCATTCGGACTAGGATGAGGAGCCTGAGCCATTGGGTTGCCAAGTGCGTTTGTTACATTTCCTTTTGACTCCGAAATGTTGACTGTATACATTTGATTGCTGGACCTGTAAGTGACATTAAAAGACCCGTACTTTTGGTTCTTATGAGTAGCAATCACGCCGTTAAACTGCGTGGTACCGGTTGCATTCAGATGCGGCATCTGTTGTGGGAGCACAGGGGTAAAGTTCAGTCTCGTTCTGAGTTCTTGCAAGGAATGCAAGTTGTCAAAGGTGTACCCCACGGGCTGTGTAAGGACTTTTGGATGCACAATCATAGAGCGCACAACGTCTATTATTTCTTGTTTCCTTTGCGAGTTCTTCAGTGCGAGCTGCTGCTTTGTAGCGGTATGATTCGGACTTTGGCTTTCCTGATTGATGAGGGTGTAGTAGGTCCCATGAACGTGGAACTGAGCCGTTGCAAAGTTGGTTTGCTGATTCAAATTCAGTTGCACCTTGACGCTGTTTATCGTCATCCTGTCAGAGTGACTGTTTGGGTTGCTGTCAGAAGAAAATTGTATTTGATTAGAGTTTTGACTTTCAATAATTTCGAGCGTACTCGGCGGCCGCTTTGTACCGGTCCAATAAAATGCGGTGTAGCTTTTTTCATTGCTAAGATCAGGACGGTTTCCTGCTTGAAGAGTGGTTTCAAGCAAATGGTATCCCTTTGGAAGTACGGTTGGCAAACGCGGAACAAAACCTACTCCCTTTACATACTGACGGCGCAGTACTGTGGTTTTGGCCGAGGGGTTGACCGGTCTGAGCAGGTAGACCCAGGGTTTGTAGGCCCAAGCTGCGAAGCCGGCGACCGCGATGAGCGCAACTGCCGATGAACTGGTCACTAACAGTTTCCGTCGCGTTCTCGACTGCTGCCACTTTCGATACATGACCGTAATGGCATCAGGATTAGGGGCTTGTGTCAGCGTCTTAAACAAGAGTGAATTTCGAATATGCGGAGGAAGCAGGGATTCGTATAAGCTGTCTGGGTCAGAATCCAGTTTACGTAATAATTGTTTTGTATACTCGTTGTTCAGTTCGTCTTGGAGGGCTGCACATGCATGCATCAGTCTGTCTTCAACTTTGATTGAAGTATATTTGACAATTTGGCTGGTTTGTCTGCTGTCAAGTCCTAATACTTCTCGTAAAACGAACACTTCCCGTTCCTTTTCCGGTAAGGCCAAAACGGAAGCAATCCATTTTAAGGCCTCAGCAGAGGTGTTGGTTTCAGTATTAAGGGAAGTCAAAACTCCTTGTTCAGAGTCTTTTCTGTGTTTTCTCTTGACGCTGGCGCGAGCCGTTGAGAGGACGAGTACGTGCGGGTGGAGACGGGACGTTCGTTTCAATGTAGACATTTTTGCGGATTCAATGATGACCTGTGACACGATTTCTTCTACTTCTGTCGACAGTGTTAGGTAGACGAGGTAGGTGTAAATCATCTCTCTATAATCCGCATACCATTCCCTTACGGTTAACTCATTTATCTTTCTCTTTGACACCATCCGTCCCCCTTTGGTCTTTACACATAATCACATATGGTTCCTGATTGGCCGCAAAAATTAAGCCATCATGAAGGTATATCCAGCCAAAACGCTCGTACAACCTGCGCGCTCCCGTATTGGTCACTTGAGTCGAAAGCAGAATGTGACGTCGGGATTGATGGCTCAAGAGATATTGAATAATCCGAGTACCTACCCCACAGTCGCGGTACCGTTTCAAGACCGAAAGCTCAACCAAGACCCATGCATCTTCAAGCTGGGGGTGGTTGGTGCCTACCGCGCGCTGAACGTGATCGAACCACCAGTTCCCTTCAAAGGCATCCGCGCCGAATCCCATGGCAACCACTTTGCCCGTTTCAGTTGTGGCAACAACGCCGACGAAACCAGGATATCTGGCGTACTGGGAAATAAAGTTGTACGCGACATACCATGGATGTCCCCATGTCTTACAGTAGACACGGGTTGCGAACGAAAGCAGAGGCGAATTTCTGTCGAATTCGTGCAGAGTAATTTGTGGTTTGTCTGAGCTTCGTTTCCAGTTTAACATTGGGACAACACCGTTTCGAACTTTGTGGTGACCTCATCTACTTGAGCTCTCGGAAGATTCTGGATTGACCCTTGCGCAGATGCTTGGTTTCCGCCTCCTTTGCCGCGGTAATCCTCCAGTACTCGGTCTAGTACCACATTGCAGTTGACAGTTGAGTTCGGTGAACTGACGACGGCTAGAGACAGTTTCTGCCCGTCGTACGCAATGACGCCTACAGCGTGTCCTGAAGGATTTTCAGAGACATCGGCATGCTGCAGTGTCGTAAGGGCCGCCAAAGCAATCCCTTTAGCATCTCCGGGCCCATAGGGACCGTCCACGTGATATACAGAATAGACGAGTCCTGAAGGGCATGAGGTTGCATTTCCTGCTGCTTCTCTACCAAGGTGTTGCGCGGCTTCTCTTCTGAAAAATTTTTCATTTTTCTTGGTAGTTTTCAGCTCTTGTTGGAGTGATTTGAGTGTGCCGTGAAGATCGTCAAACCCGGCTGACAGAGCATTTCCTAAACTCGACAGAATTCGGTGTTCCTGTTGATAGCGTTGAAAAGCGCTGTATCCACACGAAAAATGAACCCGCAGTCCCTTTCTCATGCGTTCTGTTTTTAGTATCTTTAACAGGCCTACTTCTGCCGTGCTCTTCACATGGGTCCCGCCGCAGGCGTTATTGTCAAAGTCACCGATGGAGACAATCCGAATGTCAGTGGAGACTTTGGGAGGCTTTCGCAATTGAAACAGACTTAGTTCATTGTTTTCGATGAAACGCGCAACTACCGGCAGGTTATTCATGATGATTTCGTTGGCTTTGTTTTCAATTATGTCAATATCAGTGGTATCTATGCTTGAATTATCGATATCAATTGTGACGTCGTCTGACCCTAAATGAAAACCAATGGTCTGTGCTTCAAGTATCTGTTCGAAACACGCAGAAAGGATATGCTGACCAGTATGGTGTTGCATATGATAGAATCTTCTCTCCCATTCAATCTCACCTGAGACAGTCTGCCCAAGCTTGAGGGGAGGGTCCGTAAGTTGTGTGTCCCATGACAGTCGATGAATCACTTGTCCGTTGTCATTCACGTATACATCTGACACCGGGATTCCATTTATGTACCCGTTGTCATGGGGTTGCCCTCCGGAGGTTGGATAAAAGGCGGTCTTATCCAACTCTACTTCAAGGCGAGAATCCGACGTTGCAAGTCCTTCAATTGTGGCTTCAAAGCTCATTAAATATGACTTATCGTAGTATAATCGCTGTGATTGAATTGTCATCGTTGGACCCTCACAGTTTCCGTAAATTCACCTGTTGCACAGAGTGATCTCTGCCCTTTTCGAGGATAAGGTGTGCGCGAAACTTTGTTGGCTCAATGTTTTCCCGGAGATTAGGCTGGTTAATCTCCTCCCAGATTTGCTGAGCGACTTCCTCCGCTTTGTCTTTAGCCAGACTTGCGTACTGATGAAAGTATGAGTTCTTATCGCGAAAAGCAGTCTCTCTCAGCGTTAAAAAGCGTTCTTTGTACCATTGTTGAATATCCGCTTCGTTCGCATCTACGTAAATGGAAAAATCAAAGAAATCCGATACGAACATTCTGGGTACGCTCAAAGCGCCAAAGTCGCCAGACGTCTGTAACACAGTTAATCCTTCGACAATCACAATATCAGGTTGACGAATGGTTTGTACTTCCCCCGAAACAATGTCATATGTAAGATGCGAGTACACAGGTGCGTAAACTTCCGGTTTTCCCGACTTCACATCTGCTAGGAATCGGATGAGACGGCGGCGGTCATAACTCTCCGGAAACCCCTTGCGCTTCATTAGGCCGCGCTCTTTTAGAACACGATTGGGATACAAAAATCCGTCAGTTGCAATGAGATCGACCGTCGGATGATTGGGCCACCTTGCGAGCAGCGCTTGAATAATACGGGCAGTTGTACTTTTCCCCACTGCTACGCTCCCGGCGATGCCAATAATATAGGGAACCTGTCGAGTGTGGTTCCCATGAAATGCGCTGGTAACACGGTAGAGTTCCTGTTTTTTAGCTACATACAAATTTAGAAGGCGTGATAGCGGCAAATAGGCTTCAGACACTTCCCTCAGGGACACCTGCTCATTAACGCCTCTCAAGACTTCAAGTTCCTCTTCTGACATGGGCAGCGGAGTTGTTGCCCGTAATCCGCTCCACTGTTCACGAGAAAAACGGATATATGGTGAGTACGAAATTTCACTTGTGAATGAGGTCTCCATGGTATTTGCTCTTTTCTCCACTATTCTAAACACGGTCAACTAACAAATGATAAGATATCACTTACACTGAGAATATCTTGAAACGGTTGTTCCGTCAAACACCGAGACACTTTGGCGCAATTGACCTTACTTCTCTGTAACGCGAATCCCGATTTCTCTAAGCAAATCAAAATAGGTAGGGCACGTTTTGGAGACACAGCCTGGATCGAGCACCTCAATTCCTTCTGTTCGCAGGCCGACAAGCGCAAAAGACATGGCGACACGGTGGTCATCATAAGACGGAAGTCTTGCTGCCTGGGGTCTGCCTGGGTGAACTGTAAACCCGTCCTGGTGCTCTTCACACTGAACGCCGAGCCGGCGCAGGTTCGCAACGGCCGCTTGTACACGGTCAGATTCGTGCTTTCGAATATGCTCCACCTCACGCACTTCAATTATTCCGTCGGCAAACGGTGCAATTGCGGCCAGCGTGAGGGCTTGGTCGGAGAATTCTCGAAAACTGACACTGAAGCCGCCTCTTAGTTGTGCTGGACCTTCCACAGTGATGGAATGCTCGCCGTAACGGACTCTACACCCCATTTTTTCGAGTACTCCAACAAACTTGACATCGGGTTGGTGCGTGTTCGGATTCAAGTTGGTGACCGTCACAGTCCCGCCCGTTAAAGCTGCAACAGCAAAAAAGTAACTCGCAGTAGAGGCGTCAGCTTCAAGGGCTAGCGACTGAGCTTGGTACTGCGCCGGTAGGATAGTGAACGTGGTCAGGTTGTCATCATGATGTACTTCTGCCCCGAACTGCTGCATAAGGTCAAGTGTAATATGAATATAGGCATGTTGTACGATTGGGTCTGTGACATGAATTGTTACCTGGTTCTTAGCATACGGACTTGCCAGGAGCAATCCGCTGAGAAACTGGCTGGAGATGCTTCCGGAAATCGATACGTCCCCGCCCTGAAGACCGCGTGCCTCGACTGTGATGGGTAAATATCCAGGTTTGTTGGTTGTCTTGATTTCTGCCCCAATTGCATTCAGAGCGTCGAGCAACGGTCCAAGAGGACGTTTCGTCATACTGCGGCTGGCATCAATTGTCCACTGGCCCGTTTCGGCTGCGGCAAGGGCACCTGGCAGAAATCGAGCTGTAGTACCCGATGCACCAATATAGAGTTTCCCGGATTGGTGCGGCCATTGTCCGCCGCTGCCCTCAATGCGTACAGAGTTGCCCTTCACTTCAATTCTAATGCCCAGCTTCTTCAGACTGTCAATGCACCAATAGGAATCGTCACTTTTGAGGATCCCTTGCAGATTTGAGGTTCCTGCAGCGAGCGCCGCAAGAATAAGGGCGCGGTTTGTAAAACTCTTGCTCCCGGGAACTTGTAATTCGGTTTCTATTGGGGTATCTAGAGGGTGTATTTCAATGGAAGTCAGATTGTGAAGATTTGACCAAGGTGATCGCGCTTTCAAATCTGGAGTATGTTCAGACATATGGAACCTCCTGTCATTCTACAGCAATTCTGATTATTGTGCTTCGGACGAATCCTTGTCAGTGCGCGGGCTCCCTTGCGCACCCGTGTGGGGCTCCGAGTGTGGTTCTGCGTGGCTGAAACGCTGTCTGTGTGTCACTCGCGAAGTGATTCATGACTACAATGCGAATGGTTTTGGCGCTATCTGAAGCTCTTCGACGGCTCTCTGACTGTCGTCGCATACATTGCCTTCAAGCAGCATTGTGAGTTGGTCTTTGGTGAGAGGAAACCAAGGAAATCGTCCAAACGCATTCACCAACGCCTTCATCATCCACACAGGAATACGAACTGCCCGAAGCGATTTATTTTGTCGACTGGCAATAAGCTCGAGAATTTTTCGGTAAGAGACGGTGTCGTGTCCGCCCAACTCGTAGGTTTTACCAATGGCTTCCGGTCTGTCTAGGGCATTTACAAAAGCAGCAGCCACCGTTTCAACGGAAATTGGCTGCAAGAGAAAATGACCGTCTCCGATGACAGGCGTCACTGGAGCAGAGCGGACCAAGTCTGTGAGTTGACCTAAAAACTCAGGCCCTGGTCCCCCTTTCCCATAAACGACAGATGGACGAAAAATGGTGTATTGAAGTCCCGAAGTTCGAACAATACCTTCTGCCTCCCACTTGCTCTTATGGTAGGCTGACACAGCGTTCAAACGGGCTCCCAAAGCGCTCATATGCAGTATACGCGGCACGTTTGAGGCCGTCGCCGCTTCAACGATTCGCTTTGTTCCTTCCACATGTATCCGTTGCATGGTGATTCCTTGTCGCTTTCTCTCTCGTATGATGCCAACGAGATGCACAACTGCGTCTGCCCCGGCAAGTCCTCGTGTCAGCGTTTGCGATGAGAACAGGTCACCGTGAACAATCTTGACATCATATGGGGTAGGCCGGGTGGTACCGGGACGCTGAAGCAGAGTTACCTGGTGACCATCATGCAACAGAGAGTCAACAATTCTGTTTCCAACGTATCCAGTTCCACCAGTCACGAAGACATTCATTCGGCTGCCCCCTTTTTATTCATAAACAAAAGTGTTATGAGTCGGGAAAAAGCTTGTAAAAGTTTGAATAACGTCCATCTTGGTTGGCCTGATTGACTTTCGCAGCATTGCGACGCGGTTGAGTCGCTGCAGTCTGTTTTTGCGACTGCGACCGTTCTCTCATACCGCGGCGATACTGTTCTAAATCCGGTTTTGATAAAATGCGGTGCCGCTGCCAGTCGAGCAAGACCCTGTCAATGTACTTGATACTGAACTTATTGGCGTATATGGCCTCGCGCAGTGCTTCTACAATCAGCCACTCCGCATACCCGTCCTGTTCTAACCAGACTCGAATTTGCTCGCATTCGAGACTCGAGAGCGGGCGCCCCAACTCCTGTTCAAATACATTCACCAGATTGATTTCCCACGTGCGGTCTTCGCTTTTTGGCGCACTGCTCTGTTTTCCTCTAATCCGTTGCCAGAGAGGAGTGAAATCATAGTAGTGTGACTCTGTTCCGTTGTCGTTGAGACGGACGCCGATTGATAGAAAATCACGCTGGACCAAGCGTTCTACGATGTTATGGACCGCAAGGGCATCGAGTCCTGCTCTCATTGCCAATTGCTGCGGTTCCAGAAATTCTGATTGTTCTACCTGAACAGCACCGAGAATCTGCATGAGGATGAGAAACTCCTCTGGTCTTAACTGCAATTTACTATAGTCCAACAACCACTGATACGGAATGTGCACAAACGGTGTGGAGAGAAAATCGGCGTTCGCATCCTGCCTGGCTGCCGGTTTCATTGGTTCATCTCCTATGTTCAGGTTCTAGCGTTCTGGTTCTACGGATACAAGCGATAGAGAAGGCGTGGAAAGGGGATTGCTTCACGTACATGCTCAATGCCGCAAATCCACGCGATGGTGCGCTCCAATCCGAGTCCAAACCCTGAGTGAGGTACACTTCCAAATTTCCGCAAATCCAGGTACCACTGGTATGTGTCCGCAGGCAAATTATGTTCTTCAAACCGCTGCTTTAGCAAAGAGTAGTCGTGAATACGTTGGCTTCCGCCAATGATTTCACCGTATCCTTCGGGAGCAAGCAGATCTGCGCACAAAACGACTTCCGGCCGGTTTTCATCTGGCTGCATATAAAATGCCTTTAGTTTCGTAGGGTACTTTTCTACAAACAAAGGCTTGTCGTATGCGTCTGCCAAAGCTGTCTCGTGGGGGGCACCAAAGTCATCTCCCCACTCAATGTCATGACCGTGGTCTTTAAGCCATGTGACTGCATCATCGTAACTGATACGTGGAAATGGCGCTTGAATTTTCTCAAGCTTGCTGATGTCACGCCCTAAGGTCTTCAATTCATCGCTGCAGTGCCCAATCACGTGTGAAACAATGTGTGCTACAAACTGTTCCTGAACCTGAAGGTTTGTTTCGTGATTGCAATAGGCCATCTCTGGTTCCACCATCCAAAATTCAATCAGGTGGCGGCGAGTCTTGGACTTCTCAGCCCGAAATGCGGGACCCATTGAGTAAACCTTGCCTAACGACATACACGCCGCTTCGACGTACATTTGTCCACTCTGTGTAAGGTACGCGTCCTCGTCAAAGTACTCCGTATGAAACAGTTCAGTTGTATCTTCACAAGACGAGGGTGTCAGTACTGGCGGGTCCACACGTGTAAATTCGTTCTCAGCCAGGAAATCCATCATGGCTCGTTCAACTTCCGAACGAATTTTCAGAACAGCCCGCTGACGGGGTGTGCGGATCCAGAGGTGACGATGGTCCAGTAGAAAATCGACACCGTGTTCCTTGAGGGTGATTGGATACTCTTCTGACGGGGATACTGGTTGAATATTACGAACGGAAATTTCGTATCCTCCTTGCGCCCTGTCGTCTTTACGGACGTCTCCTGTAATGATGACGGAAGCTTCCTGTGTCAGTCCTGCTCCTCTTTCAAAGACCTCTTCGCCAACTTCACTCCGCACACAGACGCACTGAATGATGCCAGTGCCGTCGCGAAGTTGTAAAAATTGAATTTTACCGCTGGAACGCTTGTTATAGAGCCATCCTTGAAGTGTAACTGCCTGTCCTTCGTATTCACCTACGTGTTTAATTGTTGTCGTTATCGCCAATGAACGTCCCTCCGCTACAATCAGTTCATTCGGATTATATCAAATAGAAATTAGTCGAGCCAATTGGATAATAGACAAAAAACTGCACAGGCATTCCCTACGGTCCTGTACAGTTCTCTCCCTGTGCTGATTTAGCTCTCTCTTTCATTCTTCTATCGGATTTTACAATCCGACTTCTGTCCCTAACTCGCCCAGCGGCAAAGCCTTTGCCGACGCAATCTGATGTTGATTTAAAACCCCCTGAAGCCATTGCCGAAACTCAGCTCCGCCGATAGACTCTTCATCAACGATATGCTGTGCAAAGTCAGCGATGTCCTTCTTAAATGGTTTTAAGGTTTCTTGTGTATTCGTTTCCTGCTTTGACAATATATGACGCACTTCCGTGTCTAAGACTGATTCAGGCAGGTGCTCTTCATCCACAATACCAATACGTGAGAGTCCGCACTTCACCATTGTTCTTGCAAGTCCTGATGCTTGGACAAAGTCATTTTGCGCTCCAGTGCTTCTGTTTCCATAGTGAAGTTCCTCAGCTAGGCAACCTGCAAGAGCCACATTGATTTGTTCCTCAAGTTGCTCCGGAGTGTGCAAGTACCTGTCGTCTTCTGGAATTTGGCGTACGAATCCGAGGGCATTCCCTCTGGGAGCAATCGTAATATGTGACACAGTTTTCGGACGCATTACTTCACTGATAATCGCATGTCCTAACTCGTGCACTGCTACCCGTTGTAATTCCTCAGGTGTTGGTTTTCTACCTGTTTTTTCTCCCATTAGTACCTTATCAACAGCGTCGCGAAACATTTCCTGAGTGACTTCTGTCTTTTCTTGCCGTAACGCAATAATCGCTGCTTCGTTAACGAGCGATTCGAGTTGTGCGCCGGAAAATCCGAAGGTTTCTCGAGCAATGTGTTCCAAATTTACGTCTTTGGCCAGCGGCTTGCCTTTTACTTGAATTTGTAAAATATGCAATCGGCCTTCCTTGTCGGGCAGATCCACTTTAATCTGCCGGTCAAAGCGACCTGGACGCAACAGTGCCGTGTCCAGCATATCCGGACGGTTTGTCGCTGCCACGACGAGAACTAACGGAGACTGCGTCGTAGACATTCCATCCATTTCGGTCAGCAACTGGTTTAACGTCTGATCGTACTCCTGGTGGCTGTGTTGTCCACGTCTTGCACCAAGTACATCAATTTCATCAATGAAAATAATCGCGCTGTCCTTGCTTTCCTTTTTTGCAGTCGTACGAGCTCTCCGAAACATATCGCGAATCCTCTGTGCACCGACGCCAACGTACATTTCGACGAATTCACTGCCTGATGCCGACATGAACACAGAGTCTGTGTACGTGGCTGCCGCCTTCGCCATGAGCGTCTTTCCCGTACCGGGAGGCCCCGTTAACAGAATTCCCTTGAGCGGACGAATCCCAAGGGACTTAATTTTTTCACGATGACGGAGAAAATCGAGGGCTTCCTGTAATTCACGCTTTGCATGTTCTTGTCCGCCGATTTCCGCAAACGTGATGTTGTGTTTTACTGGTGCCTCTTTGGTTGCCGCCGGAGCTGTACTCCTGCGTTGCAGAAGCACCCATAAGGCAACCCCCATTCCGACCAAGAACAACAGCGGCATCAGCTGAATAACGTGGATATATCCCAGGAACAGCGCGAAGGCAATGCCTACACCAATCAGCAGTTCTTTGATCAAGAGACCCCATCTCCTCCCCACAACTTATAGGGCACGACCTTATATAAATAGTGGCTTCCTTTGGTCATTTGCACGAACACGTCTTGTGCATCCATTGTGACTTTGGTCTGAATCCCGTGGCTTGCGGCAGTTTTTGTGACCTGTGCAATCATTTCTGTGTAGTTTCCCTTTGCAATGCCTTCGCTGAGCACTGGAAATATGTTTTCGTATTCCTTTTGCAATGCTGGGGACGCGTTGTCAGAAATGTGAATTTTCACCGAACTATTCAATTCATTGCTCGCCTTTTTGGAAATCTCCTTGTAAGTGGACTGCAAATCACTAACTTTGTTTAACTTGATGTCCACGCTAGTGGGACTTCCTGTTACAATCTGCACCGATTTAACACCTGAGACCTTTTGCAAGTCTGTCTGAACTGGACTGACTACGTTGTAATGCTGATAGAACTGAAAGCCTCCAAACAATATAGCTAGAGCAACAATGGCGACTAATATAATTGGAACGACACGAATGCGAGACAATCATCCCGCCTCCCTGATTTACGTATATATTTAATGGGTGTATGTCTATCTCCACTTCACATCAATTATACCATGATATAGGCATTATGTTGACAACACATATTTCCATAGTTGCTTTCCAGTCTCGCCATTTAAATAGAGATACAAACGTTTTCCGGTGTCAGAAGTGCCGTAGATTTCCCAAACTACTTGGCTGGACGCGGTGACTGCTGAATGATGTTGTCCGTTCAAGTAGCCGAGATGCATGCTGATGGGGTGCACACCTGCTTTGGCTGCAATCGCTTTAACCTGTGCCTGTTTGAGAACACTTTTGGTCCGAACTGCATGAACCTTCCAAGGCGGTCCAGATACGAACGCGTACCATTGTGTACCAAACGCGTCAGTACCCGAGAAGACCTCTTCTTGCACCGTATCGGTAAAAACAGAATGGCTCGTGATATGTAACACAGGTGATTCATTCAGCGCGATTTGAGCGGCTTGTCGCTGATACTTCCATTCCGTATTGAGGTTGTTGTACAGGGCCATAAAGATGGCTCCAGCGCTTAGAACGACGATGGCAGCAATTGTAATAAGCCAGGCTTTCCACTTAGCCAAAGGCATCATGCCTTATAAAGGGTAACAATAGCTTTATCCGATTGTTCGGGATGAAGTGATAAGCCAAACACAATACCCTTTTCTTTCAAGTTCCGATTGAGAAAATCAACCAGTTGATACAAGTCATCCGTCTTGGTGCACTCCTGAGTGCCTAAAACCATTAATTTATCTTCCATAAAGGGAACTCCACCTACTTCAACACTGAACTGATTTTTAATTTCAGACTATCAAGAAATTCTGTGTTTGTAAATCGATATCGTAACGGGCTGACGCTGATGTCGCCTGCGCGCACGCAAGCTGTGTCCGTATCGCTTGCCTCCACTTCCGTCAGCGCTTCGCCTCCATACCTGTATCCGATTCGACCAGCGTCATCTGTCACCGGAATAAATTCATCTTGAAAGCTGCGGGCCCCCAGTTGGGTGGCGCGCCAGACATTCCCCGCTGGCATCTCGGCAGGAAAGTTCACGCTTAAGAAAGTATCTGCTGGAAGTGATATACGAAGCAGTTCGTTGGCGATGTTTCGAAATGACTTGGCTGCAGAATCAAAGTCGAACTGACTGGCGCCTCCGAGTGAGAGTGCAATGGCTGGGATTCCTTGCAGTGAAGCTTCCCCTGCTGCGGCCACTGTCCCGCTGTAGAGCACGTCTGTGGCGAGGTTGTAGCCTGCATTAATGCCGGAGAGCATGACGTCAAATGAAACGGACTGCTGGGAGTAATGGTAGATCCCCCATTTGACGCAGTCGACAGGGGTTCCGGTGACAGAGAAGGCCTCCACTCCTGATACAGGAAAATCGACAGTATCTACGTATAGTGTGTGATGAAGACTCATTCCATGGCTTGATGCACTGCGCTGACGGTCAGGGGCTACAACATAGACATCCCCAAGTTCCTGCGCAACTTTTGCCAGTGCAACAATTCCTGGAGCAGAGATTCCATCATCATTGCTGATAAGGATACGCATTAAGACATCTCCCCTCCGTTTCCAAGATTGTACCCACATGGGTTGCTCATTTGAGTGAATACTACCCGTACACCTCAAGTCATTCATTTTCTTTGGAGGTGACACAATGTGTTGCAGTCACTCCTTGACGCCATTCTCTGAGGACGCGTCGGAGAAAAACCGCCATTTCAGTGACAATTTCGGTTCCGACGAACGAGAAGCGGAGTACAGGTTGTGGGCACGCGTGTTTGCGGCTGAAACTCCTTCTGTCTTCCATGGAATGGAGTACAGAAATACATTGATTGACGGGTAGCCAACGAAAAACTTGAAATTCTAACGACATGCAGCAGGCAACCTAAACAGGGTCAAACTGCGCTGCGACTGCTCACAGGCGGTTAAGATTTTAACAGTTGCTCAATTCTTCCAACTTCGAATTGAACGCGTTCGACATCGATGGTCTGAGGCACTCGGTTTGACAGGAGTTGTCTTCCCTGTACAAACACATCTGTAACATCATCTGCACCAGACGCGTACACAATGTTCGAGAGCAGATTATGGTTCGGCCAAAAATGGGGGCTGTCATGGCTGAGAAGCACGATATCTGCCTGTGCGCCTTTCGTCAACGTGCCATGCTGCTCTTCGAGAAACGCGCATTTGGCGCCTTCCTCAGTTGCCATTGAAAATGCCTGTGGCGCAGTCACAGCTGTAGCATCCATTAAGACTCCCTTGTGAAGCGTCGCAGCAAGTCGCATCTCTTCAAACATGTCCAAATTGTTATTGCTCGCGGCACCGTCCGTTCCCAGTCCGACCCGCACTCCTGCCTTGAGCAGTTTTGTAACGGGTGCCACTCCAGAACCGAGTTTAAGGTTGCTTTGGGGATTGTGTGCGACACGGACACGGTGTTGTTGTAAGATTTGAATGTCAGCCTCGGACAGATGGACGCAGTGTGCTGCAAGCACTGGTCGGTCCAGTAAACCAGTGCGCTGTGCGTTGGCAATAGGTGAGTATCCGAACTGCTTTATAGAGTCTTCCACTTCACCTTTTGTCTCGGACAGATGAATTTGAACAGGAACATCCAGTTCAGTTGAAAGCTCTGCAATTTCGGTCAGATACTCAGGCGGACATGTGTACGGAGCGTGTGGTCCGAGTGTGACACGAATTCGGCCGTTGGCCGCACCATTCCACCGGTTTGCGAATTCGGTGGATTGTAAAATGCCCTTTTCCCTGTCTGCTTCAGAAAAACCGACCATTCCCCATGAGAGTACCCCGCGCAGGCCTGCTTCTTCAACAGCTCGTGCAGCATCGTGCATGAAGAAATACATATCTGTAAAAGTAGTGGTACCGGACATTATCATTTCCAGGGCCGCAAGCATTGTTCCCCAATAAACTGCTTCGCCGTTTAGTTTAGCCTCGTTGGGATAAACCTTTTCACTAAGCCATTGCATCAACGGCAAGTCGTCGCCTGCTCCACGCAACAAGGTCATTGCCGCGTGTCCGTGGGTGTTCACCAGCCCAGGCATTGCTACAGAATTGGGCCGTTTAATGACCGGTATGCCGTTTGGTTCTGAGACCGTTCCTGAACCAATTTCTTGAATGATTCCGTCCTCCACTACGAAGTACGTCGGTTCATCTCTCACATCCGCTGCTGAACATACAGCCCATCCTGTTTCAAGTATGAATTTGTTCACACAATGTCTCCTCTCCATGTCGAAACTAGTTTTTAGTCCAAAGCATCCTCATCATTTTGGTCGATGCCAGTCAGGGGTGTCTCTACACCTACTGCCTCGCTACACAAGCAACCTCTGTGTGTATCCATTGTGTCAATGGCTGTGAAGAAAAGGTCTCGAATAGTGCTAACGTTTCTGGACATCTCCTCTACCACTTCAGCGTGCGTGAGCGGGTGTTCGCTAATACCAGCACCGTAATTTGTAACCATACAGACTGTGGCATAACACAGTTCTGCTTCCTTAGCAAGAATCAGTTCTGGGACACTCGTCATGCCGATTACCGCGGCACCAAAACTCTGATACAGCTTAATTTCTGCAGGCGACTCAAACCGAGGCCCCTCCGAGCAAACGTAGGTTCCTCCGTCATGAAGGTGGATGCCCTGTGCTTGTCCTGTATCCATCAGAATCTTTCGCAGACGATTGCAGTAGGGATCAGAAACGTCCACGTGGATGACTGTGTCCTCTTCAAAGAATGTAGCTGGGCGAGATTTCGTGAAGTCGAGAAAGTCGTCTACAACGACGAGACTTCCAGGTTTATACTGAAGTTGCAAGGATCCTACCGCAGCCGTCGCCAGCACTTGAGTAACACCAAGTTTTTTGAGGGCATAGATATTAGCGCGATAGTTAATTTTATGCGGCGGGATGCTGTGTCCGGCCCCGTGCCGGGGCATAAATGCAATGTTTTTTCCGTGATATGTACCCACTGTAGCTTTTGCTGTACCGTATGGGGTCTTTATTTCTACTTCTTGCGGGGAGTCAAGCATAGCTGGGTCGTAAACTCCTGTACCGCCGATAATGGCGACATCTGCGTGCACGTGGATTCCTCCTCGATTTCCATTCAATCTTTATTAAAGGTACTCTATTTATACCTGTCCTGTCCAACCCTTTCCGGTGCCCCAACCCAGCGCTGTTGTCAGCTCATTTCAAGCATGGTGTGGTGTTGCAAAAATTGTAGGATAGGTGCTATGTCAGCCTTCGTTTTGAATTGAAACAGGTCTCCCGTTGTCTTTAACCGACTGGGGACTTCTGCAACTGTAAAATCTTCGGGGACCGCACCCTGTGCCAACTCAGCCCATGTGATTGGTGTTGAAACTTTTGCGTCAGAAGTGGATCGTGCACTGTATGGAGCAATCAGCGTTCTTCCCGAGCCATGCTGAGGGATGTCCACGTACACTTTGTTACCCCTGTTCTTTTTCAGTCTTTCGAGTGTTACCAAATCCGGCAGAGTTGCGCTTAAGTACTGCGCGACTGCTTCCGTAAATACTTTTGTATCTTCGAATGTATAACCAATTTTTAACGGAATAAACACTTGCAATCCGGTTGCTCCGGAAGTCTTTACACGATTTGTAAGTTGCAGTCCATCCAGTAATTCGTGAAGTTTCAGGGCTACCGCGCGTACGCGTTCAAAGCCGGGAACAGTGGGATCAAGATCGAAAGCGATGTGGGTTGGCAGCTCTTCGTTCTGAGTTGTAGTAAAACCGATGTGGAACTCCAGACAGGCTAAATTTCCTAACCATATTAGCGTAGCCACACTGTCGACCAGAATGTAATGTATGTAGTCTTGTCTATCAGGCGACCATACAGGTGTGGTGGTTACCCATGGAGGCGTTCCCTTGGGAGCATCCTTTTGGAAAAATGATTCACTGTTAACTCCGTCAGGAAAGCGAATGACGGTTAGAGGCCGGTTGTTCAGATGTTGGAGCAGATACGGAGATGCGTCGATTAGGTAGCGGATGTAATCGATTTTAGTGAATCCAATCTGCGGCCATAAGACTTTTTCTGGGTGTGAAATCGTCACAGCGTGTTCTGCTTCAAGAATCATCGTACTCGCTCCTTCCATGTCAGCTTGTGAAGACCAAGTTGTTCTTATTCCGTACTCATGATTTCTCATCGCCTGAGTTCAGTTTACTTATCATCAACTATGAGGAGATTTAACTGCCAGTGCTTAAACCGATGGAGCCCGAATACCGCCAACACATTGATGAGTCAGGGAACTTTTTCTTTCAAATTAAGTGGGATGGCATCCGTCTGATTGCTGACATGGAAGGTGGACGACTTCAGCTTTATACGCGAAAGGCTCGTTTGAGGACGTTGCACTATCCGGAACTGGTGGAGGAACTAAACGCTATCTCTTGTTCTGACTTCATCATTGATGGAGAGTTGATTGCTGTCGGACCGGACGGCCTTCCTGATTTTCAACAAATTCTAAAACGTGACTTGGCAAAGAAGGTCCGTAGCGACATCCCGCTGGCCTACATGGCATTTGATTGTCTTCGTCTTGAGGGTCAGCCGCTGGAGCAAATGGAGATTGAGGAGAGGCAATCCGTTCTCCATCATTTACTTGAGACAATTGGGAGCAGACAACTCATTTCTGAATGTCGCAATTTCGACAATGGAATTGAGTTGTTTCAGCAGATGCAGCAGAGAGGAATGGAAGGGGTAGTGTCTAAACGCCGACACAGCCCTTACCTCGTTGGTCGGAAAACACCATTATGGCAAAAGACGAAGTGCTGGCGCGAACTAGATGTGCGCGCGCAGGCAGTCAATTACAGGGACGGTCGTCCTGTATCGGTAGCTGTTACTCGGTTGGACGGGAATGTGCCTTTAGGTTCTGTTTCGTCAGGTCTTTCATCTGCGGACTGGCGTCTTATACTCAAAAACCAGGAACAAACAAACTGGGACAGGAACGGTCTGGCTCCTCTGGCAGAGCCCGTTAGTCTGCGCGTACGCTTTCTGGAATGGACGCATGAGGGTCACCTGAGGGCCCCTGTTGTACTCCGTATTTACTCAAGATAAGGATGCGGCAAGCCCAGGCCGTGCCCAGTAAATCAGGGTCCGGCCTGCTCTACCATCTTGTACCCGGTCAGGATGTTTTTTTTGTGGAGGCTTTGGTCCTTTTTCTTGTTCCAGTACCAGTTGTCTTCTTTTTCCGCGTCGATGGCGTTGTCTTTTGATTCCCAGCCGTTGTCTTGTCCGCCTGAGTCATTTTAATACTTTCCTGCAGCGCATCCATCAAATCAACAATGTTCTTTCGTGCCTGAGGTTCTGCAGCGGGAACAGCGACTTCCTCATCCTCAATTTTGGACCGAATCAGCTGCTCCAATTGGTCCTTCCGCTCATCTACGTACTCATCCGGCTGAAAGCTCGTTGCTAACTGCTCGATGAGTGTGACAGCCATATTCAATTCACTATCTGAGAGGCTGGTGTGCTCTCTTAAATTCGGCAGTTCCTCCGTGGTACGCACTTCTGCCGGCCAGAAGAGCGTCTCAACAACCACTACATCGTCACGGATACGAACACAGCACAGTGTCTCCGAGTTTCTTAAGACCGTTTTCGCAATGGCGATTTTTCCGGTTTTGTCCATGGCTGACTTGAGCAGTTGATAGGCTTTAGTACCGGATGACTCCGGTGCTAGGTAGTAGGTCTTATCGTAGTAAACGGGATCGATATCTGAGAGCTGGACAAAGCTGACAATGTCTATGGTATGGGAACGTTCTTTTTGCACAGACTTCAGCTCGTCTTCGTCCAGAATGACAAAATGGTCCGGTTCATACTCGTAACCGCGCACAATGTCCTCCCAATTGACTTCCTTGTCACAAGTGGGACAAGTCCGTGTGTATTTGATTGGAGTCTTGCATTCCTTATGCAGGTAACGCAGTTTCACGTCCTTTGATTCGGTGGCTGCAAACATTCGAACAGGAACGTTAACCAGGCCAAAGCTCAGCGACCCTTTCCACATGGTGTGCATGCCTTCACCCCCCGTTAGCCTTGTGCTTTCCAAGCGACTTTTACGTAGTGTTGGCTCAAGCACAAAGAATCATGTGTCCCGCAGGAACGTCGCAAGCAATCGGCCCACCTCGCAGTTGAAGCGCACTGGCGTTTGTCCATGACCGACTGGTAAATCAAGGACCTTCGCTAAAAAAGCGGCGAATTCGAGCCATAATACTTTCTTCGGTATCCACTACTGGTGACACGCTGGCTAAAGATTTAATGAAGCTTTTTCCGTACCGTGCTGTGACAATTCGCTTGTCGTATACGACCACGGCCCCTTTATCGGTTGTCGAGCGAATCAGTCTGCCAAATCCTTGGCGAAAGCGGACCACGGCTTGCGGGAGGCTGGCGTCTCGAAAAGAGCTCTTCCCGCGGGCTTCAAGCAGTTGGTGTCGCGCGACAGTTACCGGGTGCGTCGGCGGAGCAAAGGGCAAGCGGATAATGACCAGTGTCCGCAGTTGATCGCCCGGCAGGTCAATGCCTTCCCAAAAGGACTGTGCGCCAAGCAAAATGCTCTTCGGTTGTCTTCGGAATGTCTTGAGTAGTTGGCTGCGGTTTCCGTCCACGCCTTGCGCCAAAACGTCATAGCCGGCTTCCTGTAAAGGCTCTCGAAGTACATTTGCGGTCGCCCTAAGCATAGCGTGACTGGTAAATAGGGCGAGCACGCGGCCGTCACTTGCTTTGGTCAAGTGGTAGAGAGAATCACTTAGCCATGTAGCGGATTCTGCGTCAGACAGGGGCGCTAGGTCCGGAACGTCTTTGGGTACGCATAGAAGTGCTTGCCGGCGCAAATCAAACGGCGATTCAACGGCAATGGATGCCAAGCGGCCGTCTAGTTCGACGTTGACGAGTCCTAGCTGTTCCTTTGTAAACTGGAACGAATGATTCACTGACAGTGTAGCAGAGGTAAGAATCACGCTGCTTTTACTGTTAAACACCCGTTCTTCCAGTAACGGGGCTACTTCTATCGGGGCCCTGTGCAGGCTTGTCCAGCGCTTGTGTCCGATTCGTTGAATTTCTACCCATGTAACCCAATCATCTTTAAAATCAGCAGCTTCGGACAGTGTTTGGATATTCGATCCGATTTCTGGATAAAAACCAATTCCGTCAAGCAGTCGTCCTGCTAAATCTTCGTCCGGCTCATCTTCTGCCGATTCCGCCACCTTCTCCAGCAACTCCGATAGGTCAGTCCACATCTCCGTCAACAGGTCAATATCGTTCAGGAAATTCTTCCAGGACGGATTCGATTCAATGTCCTGACTGATGCGGAATTCGTTTTTCTCACTTGGCACGAGACTTGAGAGTGTCAGAAATGTCTGTTCTACTTGGCTGCGCAAGCTTCCGGTGCGATGGATGATTTCGTTGAGCCACGCCATTAGTGCCTGACTCTCAACACTTCCCGCTCCCTGCAGTCTCTGAGCAAGTTCTGCGAGCACTCCCTGCCGCTCGTTATCTCTGATAAGTCGTCCAAATAGCGACATCATCTGTCGATAGTGGGTTTCTGCCCCCAAGTGCTTTGTGGCCTGTTCTTCAAGGTGATGAGCCTCGTCGACAATGAGCTTGTCATAAAACGGGAGCACATGGTGTTCTGCTTTTAAGTCAGAAAAAATGAGAGAATGGTTCGTCACCACTAAGTCAGCCTCGTAGGCCTTCGTCCGTGCGCGGAAGTAATAACAGTGTTTAAAAAAAGGACAGCGTTTGTTAATGCAGGTTTCGGTTTCACTTTGGATGCGCGGCCATACATCTCTCGAGTTGCCGGACAAGCCCAGTTCTTCCCTGTCGCCTGCAGGAGTTCCTGTCAACCACGTTAACAGTTTCATATAGGTGACGATTTCTTCCCGTTGTGTACTCCAGTTTAAACTGTCCACGTCGCTGTGGAGTTTGCGCATGCACACATAGTGCGTTCGGCCCTTAAAGACGCTCAGTTTTAACGGAAAAGGCAATACCTGCCGCAAGGTAGGGAAATCCCTTGTTCGAATTTGTTCCTGGAGAGCGATAGTATGTGTGGAAATCATCACGCGTGCATCTTCGCGAGCGGCATAGAGTGCGGCCGGAATCAAGTACGCGAGCGATTTGCCTGTACCTGTTCCAGCTTCCGCCAAGAGATGCTGGTCTCCTGAAAGTGCTTGGGCAACAGCTTCAACCATTTTTTGCTGACCGGGCCGCACCTCAAACGAAGGCAGGGCTTGTTTGAGGGCACTTTCCTGCTGTACATAGTCGACAGCTGCTTGCGTCAATTCACGTACATACGTCTTTCTGGATTCTGAATCCATCTCTTCGTCTTCCCAGGGAGTATCTTTGCTAAATACGAGTCCCCGAACACTCTGTACAGTTGCTGGCAAGCTGTCTCCATTTTGTTGGTATCGCCTTTCAGATTGCAGCAAGAACCACTCTGCAGTGGTTCTCGAAAACAACCCTGCCAAACGAGCCAGTTGTTGCAAAGTGCCGTAGGGCAGTGTCAATGCTTTGCGCTCAAGGCTGCTCAGGACTTGTTGTGTGGTTTCTGCGTCGCTCATGGCTCGATGGGCCTGTTTCAGCTCCACATTGTTACGGAGAGCTACGTCGCCGAGACGGAAGTCTTGCTCCTCGGGTTCCAGGACCTGTGCCAACAGCAAAGTATCCAAGCCATCTGCAGAGCATGGTAATTCGTATCCGTTTTGTTCACAGGCTGCTTCAATGAAAGACAAGTCAAATTGAACATTATGGCCTACTACGGTGGCCCCGTCCAAAAACTTTAACAGTTTTGGCAACACGGTTGACAAGGACGGCGCAGCCTCCAGTGCCTCTTTTGGAATCGATGTCAACTGAAAAATATCGTCAGAAACAGTCCTTTCGGGCCGGACCAGGGAATGAAACCGGTCAATCTCCTGGTCGTAGTCCACTTTTAGAGCAGCAATTTCTATAATTTCATCCTGGTTAGAACGCAGGCCGGTGGTTTCTAAATCCAAAGTTACCAGAATCGCCATTCGCCCCTTTTAAGACGTTGTTCAATGGCTCTATTCTAGCAGACTCTCTCGACGTGTGAATCTCATGTGCGATTCAAATTCCAAATTCCCTCTTTCTCGTTGTCGCTTTCTTTCATCTCTGACAAGAGCTGCTTATAATAATGGGTTGCAAGTTGACCAAATTCACTGCCGGAGTGATGAATAATTCCTTCCAGAAGAGTGAGTGCCTTTTCTCTGCCGCCTGTTTGCCATTCATATTGGGCTAATGCGATGGTATGGATAAAACTTGCTTCTGATGAGGATTTCACTGATTTCAGGATTTTATAGGCCTTTTCCGTCCTATGCTGCAGTAGAAAAATGACGGCAAGCTTTTCTTGATGCCGCGTTTGCCCGCTGCCTAAGGAGAGGGATTTTTGCAGCACTGCCGCTGCTCTTTCTAGGTCGCCCGCTTCTAGACACACCGTCGCATATTCGTCATATGTACTTGTGTCTCGAGGATTTTGAAGGACAACTTGTTCATACAATCGAAGGCTTTTACTCAGATTTCCGTTCAGGCGCAAACTACGCGCTCTGCGTAAGAGAAATCCAGAATGACCAGGCATTTCAAGGAGTGCTTCTTCGGAGAGTTTTAGCGCTGCATCATATTCCCCCAGCTCATTCCAAACATCAACGAGGAGTTCCCGTGCCCTCAAATCATCCTGATTGATATCTAGAACTTGTGAGAGGGCTCCGGCGGCTGCACTCCAGTCTGCCATGTTGATGTAACAGTACCCCAGATTAAACCAGGCGTCTTCGTTGTCCGGCTGTAGGGTCACAACATTTTGAAGGCTATCCACTGCTTTGGTCAAACGTCCCTGTTGAAAATACCCGGCTGCTGAAATTTCGTTGGCAGCGGCTGCAAATCTTGGTTCTTGGCTTTCGTAAATCCGTTCAAGGTGCCCGATTACATTGGTAAAACGTCCTTGCGCCGTTTCTGCAGCGGAGTAAAACAGCGAGGCCACCACGTTGTCGGGACTGGATTTCAGGATTTGCAAAAAGAGCGAGGATGCTTCTTCAAACAGCCATAGATTGTAAAAACCTATGGCCTTGTTTAAAAAACTGGTTAGTTCATTATCTAGATTCATTTGGTTGTCTGACGTCAATGACTGCACCGCCGGGGTTCTGGAATAACTGTTTAAGACGATTTCGTTTTCCTCTTCATCTGCACCTTCTGACCCATGCAATGGATGAACGTGGAATTCTGCCTTATTGGTATCTTGCATTACCGCGGTTTCAATCATCTCGTCAATCTGCTCGTCCAGTGTCATCCATGCGTTAATTCTTTCTTCAATGTCCTCGCGCAGGCCGTCCAATTGCTGCAATAGATACCCCCACTCAGAAGGGTGTGTCTGCTGAAACCGCAGCAAAAGGTCATCTACCGCAGATGTATAGAGTACCAGCGTCGGGTCACTTGCGCCATATTGCTCTGACATCATCTCGTCTCCCGTCTTAACTAGCTCGTTTCACATAGCGTGTAACAAGGGTCGGTGCGCTATGCGTTCTGGGAGGGAGGGATTGAGAAAACGACCGTTTACTAGAACAATACATCTCCACTGTGAATGGCTGCTGTAGACCCGTCCGTCAAACGGAGTTGCAAAACGCCTTGATTATCTACATTGATTGCAGTGCCCTCAACAAGACCTTGAGGGGTCTGGACGCGGATGCTTCTCCCTATTGTGACGCATCGTTTTCGCCATTCGTCAGCCACGCCGACGAATCCAGCGTCTCCATTTACGAGAGACCTGTACATGGTTTCAAACTCTGACAATATCGCTCCCGCAAGCTGCGACTGATTCACTTCAGCCCCTGATTCAATCAGCAAAGACGTCGCAATCCTCTTCAGTTCGTGTGGAATTTGAGCATCCGCTACATTGCTGTTTAGCCCGATTCCAAGCACGACGTGGTCGACGGATTCACCTCCTGCTCGCAATTCGGCAAGAATGCCGCAAACCTTTTTATTTTTGTAGAGCAAGTCATTCGGCCACTTGATATCGAGGGATACACCAGTGACTGTCTCGACTGCGCGTGCAACCGCCACGCTCGCCATTAGTGTCACTTCGGCGGCTCTTAGAAGAGGGAACGACCGCTTGAGAACAACAGACATCCAGAGTCCTCCTTCAGGAGAATTCCAGTTGCGTCCGTGTCGGCCTTTCCCGCCTTCTTGCCTGAGCGCTGCCACAACCGTACCGTGTTCAGTAGCTGGCTGTCTCGCCAATTGGTTTGCAATTACATTGGTGGAAGCGACGGAAGGATACCATACAACGTGTGAGCCTAGTTCCGCATCATCCCTTAGGTACGGTTGCAAGAGAGATTGTAGGATGATGTTCGGTGAACGAATCAAACGGTAACCGCGGCGAGGGACAGCATCGAACTCAAATCCTAAATCCTCCAGTCCCCGAATGTGTTTCCAGACGGCGGTGCGAGTGATGCTTAGTTCATCTGCAAGATTGCCTCCCGAGATGTAGTTGGTCCCGGCAGAGATAAAACGGTCAACAATGTCTATTCGAATGTCCTCTGTATGCAGGCGTAATGTGTTTGATTCGTGATTCATCAGCGACCGTCTCCTTCTATTAGTTCACGTGTGCGGTTTAGCAGAGCCTGTCTGCTGTTTCGAACACTGCCCGCCAATACGTCCTGAGCCAGTTGCCGCTGTACGCTGCCAATGAGCGGTCCCTTTGCTCCGAGTTGTAAGATGTCGCTGCCGTTGATATGCAAGTCACTCAGTTTAAACAGAGGTTGCGTTGCGCAGTATTGTTTGAATAGATTCAGACAGGTACGGTTCTGATACCTACTAGCTGTGGTGCTGCCGAGTTGCATCCAGTCGTATATACGGCATGCAAGTTCAACAGTTGTGGATTCATATTCAAACAAGACCTGTCGCCAACGGGCTTCAGACCACTCCTCAATCTCCGCTTGCATCAGTTGTGCAGCAGTACGGGCCACTTTTAACTGTTTCTTTGCCCATGCCATCTCTGTAAGAGATGTAATGATGGATTCTGTAAAATTGGGTACAACGGCGAGAATTGTAGCCAAACAGCCAACCCGGCGTACGTTGGGGTCGCTTACAGGCAAACTGTCTATCGTTTTGTACCAGGCCAGCGCCAATGACGGAGAGACATCGGGTCGATGAAGCAGATGTTGTATTCCTTGTTTCATGTGTACAAGCGTGGGCCGAGAATCTTCAAGCCAATTGCCTGATGCCAAAAGACCTGCTACGAACCACCAATTGGAATTTGCGATTTTTGCAAGTTCCTGACCAATTCGCTCTGAGGACACACTTTTCAATCTGTGTGACGCTTCGTACATGGCAGTCAAAGTTGCTTCGTCAATTGTAAACTCCAGTTCCGCTGAGAGTCGCAGGCCCCGCAGTATCCGCAGACTATCTTCTCGAAATCGCGCACTCGGGAGTCCTACGGCTCTGATAGTAGAGGTCGATAAATCTGCTGTGCCGGCAAACGGATCGACAAGTGTTCCACGAACATCCACCGCCATTGCATTGATTGTAAAATCCCGACGGGCCAAGTCATCTGTTACACTGTTGGCAAATGTAACTACATCCGGGTGACGTCCGTCCGTATAGGTTCCGTCCAACCGGTAAGTCGTGATTTCGACTGGACTGTCTGTTGTCAAAACAGTTACTGTACCGTGCTTGAGACCGGTACAAAGTACGCTCTCAAACAGACTGACGACCTGTTCAGGAGTTGCATTTGTAGCGACGTCGTAATCGTGAACACGACGCCCCAGCAAGCCATCTCTGACGCAACCGCCTACGAGAAAAGCTTCGAAACCAGAAGAGAGTAGCCGCTGGAGCACCTTTACAACAAACTCTGGCAAAGAGAAAAATGTCTTCATGAGTGCGAATGTTCGATGAGGCGACGGTATAGTGACTCGTATTCCTTTACTTTGGACTCCATTTGAAATTCCTCCACGGCCCGGCTTCTGGCGGCAGCTGACATCCTCTGATATTCGGCCGGGTTCTGCAACAAGCGAACCGCGTAATCGGCCATGGCACGGATGTCTCCAACGGGGGCTAAAAATCCTGATTTCCCTTGTTGGACAACCTCCGGAATACCGCCGGCGGTACTTCCGATAACTGGGACACCGCTTGCCATGGCTTCAAGCGCTACTAAGCCGAAGCTTTCCTTTTGAGAGGGCAGGCAAAATAAATCAGCGGCGTTGAACAGCGGAGCAACGTCATCCTGATTGCCAAGAAAGAAAACGTCTCGCTCGAGCGATTCACTTTGTACCATGTCTCTTATGGCGTTTAGCTCTGGTCCCTCGCCGACGAGAAGCAATCTTGCTTCCACGCGATTTCGCACCAGTTTAAACATTCGAACCAAATCGTCGATTCGCTTAACCTGGCGGAAGTTGGATACATGGAGCAGGAGTTTTTCGTCGTTTGGTGCAAAGCTGTTGCGGATGTGACTTGCTGTTCTCGGCTGAAACAAATCTGTATCAATAAAGTTGTAAATTGTATCGATGTCTCGAGAAATACTAAATACGTCTTTGGTTTGCTGGACCAAGCTGTTGCTGACTGCTGTCACGGCGTCGCTCTTTTCAATTCCGAGCTTAATCACTTCATACAGGCTCTTGTCCTGAGCAAGTACCGTTACATCCGTTCCGTGCAAAGTCGTGACCACTTTTACGTCGTGGTCTTTTGAAACCATATTTTTCGCCAAGAACGCTGAAACAGCAAACGGCAATGCGTAGTGTGCATGCAAAATCTGTAATTGGTAGCGTTCAATGATATCTGCCATAAGTGCAGCCAAGGTAAAGTCATGAGGCGGCGTGCGCAGAACCGGATAAGTCATGGTGTCCATTTCGTGAATATAAATATTTGGGTCAAATTGTCCAAGTCGAAAAGGGATATCTGTAACGATGAAATGCACCTGATGTCCTCTGCGAGCCAGTGCCTTGCCAAGTTCGGTCGCGACTGCACCGGATCCCCCTATTGTTGGATAACAGCTGATTCCGATTCGCATAAGTCCGCCTCCTTCCAAATGATGTGATGCAAAATTACAGAACCTAAAACGCGTCTTCTGTTCTGCCTTGCAGGCTTTGAACTAGTCTTCACGAACGATTGAGCGCCAGTCCAGAAGCCCCTGCTCGACGGAACGCATCAAAGCTTCTGCGCTCGCAAGATTTGTTGCAACGGGTACGTCATGTACATCACAGAGTCGGAGCAGTGCCGTTATGTCAGGCTCGTGTGGTTGTGCGGTCAGAGGATCACGCAGGAAGATAACGAGATCCATCTCATCTTCGGCAATCTTTGCGCCAATTTGTTGGTCTCCGCCATAGGGCCCTGATTGTACCCTGGTAATTGGAAGGTCAGTGGCTTCCTGAATTCTCAATCCCGTCGTTCCGGTTGCGAACAAGCGATGATTTACAAAAATGTGTTTATAAGCAAGTGCAAAGTTGACAATGGTATCTTTCTTGGAATCGTGTGCAATGAGAGCAATGTTCATGAAAATCTCCCCTTTCTGCGGCTAAGATTACCACAGGATGTGTTCAAGTCCGTAGACCATTCCTGTCAAATCGCGGACTTTTGCGCAGGCCAGTAGAACGCCGGGCATAAAACTGCTTCGATGGATTGAATCGTGGCGAATTGTCAGAGTTTCCGACATACCGCCAAAAAGCACTTCCTGGTGTGCAACCAACCCTGGTAAGCGCACACTGTGCACGCGAACGTCGTCTTGCAACAAACCCCTGGCTGGTTGGTTGTCGCTTTCCATCTTGTTGATGTCCGCAATCGTTTTTTCTGTACTTGCCGTACCCTCGTTCACGCTGCTGTCGGTTTCACGGAACTGCTCGGAAATGATGGTAGCCGTACGTTTTGCAGTTCCGGATGGTGCATCCTTTTTGCCGTCGTGGTGCAATTCTACAATCTCAGCTCTGGCAAAGTAGGATGCGGCCTCTTTGGCAAATCTCATCATTAAGAGTGCACCGATGGCAAAGTTCGGGGCTGCAATTCCTCCCAACCCTTGGTCCACGCTCAACTGATGCCACTTGTCAAGGTCAGCCTGAGTGTATCCAGTGGCACCTATGACTGGGCGTACTCCGTATGTAAGAACTTGATTGACATTTTCTACGACACTTCTCGCATCTGTAAAATCAAGCCAAACGTCGGGCTTTGTTTCAGCAAGCAGGCTGTCCAAATTATCATAGACAGGAAATGCATCTAAGTCAGGGGCTTGTCCAATTGTATGAACCAATCCGCTGGTAACAGCGAAACGGGCGTCGGCCTGCAATGCTTTGACAGCCTCTCGTCCCATCTTTCCGCCCGCTCCGCCGACGGCTACTCGTATTACTGATTCTGACACGTCTTTCACTCCTTGTGTGACTGTAAACGCTCGTAGAGGGCCTCTGCCTGTTGATTCAAGGGATCTTTAGACATTGCCTTGCGCAGCAAAGCTTGAGCTTTCGTAGTTTTTCCCTCTTCCACTGCGGTTTTCGCCTGTTGCAGTAAGATGTACGCACAGATAATATCCAAGTGTTCCTGATACAGTTGATTTTTGGGCTCTGTGTTGACTGCGCGTTGGGCCCACTTTCGTGCTAAGTCGTACTCCCCGTTTCTCCAAGCCGTCATGGAACCGTGAAAAGCGTATTCCGCATTATCGGGATCGGACTCGATGGCTTTGCGAAATGCATTGAGCGCCTTGTCATGGGACCCAATGAACAAATAAGAAAACCCTGACTTCAACAGCTGTGTGCCGCGCATCTTCTCACCCCCCTATCTATGGTATTAGAAGGATGAAAAAGTGGCGTGGATCACAGCCTAGTCCAACGGTCTTTGTCCCTGGTTTCGAATTTTCTCATGACATTTGTAAAGCTTTCATCCAGGTGAATATCGAGGCTGTTTGCCAAGCAAGTGATGACAAACAACATATCACCTAGTTCGAGGGAGATATCACCGTCGGCTTCTGTCGCTTTCTTCTGCTTCTCCCCATATCTGTGCTGGACTTCTCTGGCGAGTTCTCCCAACTCTTCCGTTAGCCGCACGACCAGACTCATGGGTGGAAAGTAGCCTTCCTTGAACTGCTGAATGTAGGCATCCACCTGATTCTGCATGGATGCCAGTGTAAGGTCTGTACTCACTCTCATCTCCCTTTCTCAGCTTTGGCAAACTCTTTTCCCATTATAGCGAATCTGATGCAGAAACATAAACGCGGGACTGGGACATATGCTGTAATGACGACTTGGACACGCATGTGTTTCGACAGGCAAAGGAGATGACGTTGCTTGAACCAGCAGAAGACGAGAGAGTGGACAACCGTGCTTATGGGCCTGGCCGTAGCCGTATTCACGATTGCACTCGTGGTATATCCGAAACAGGGGTTTGACGCAGGAATCGAAGGCTTGAAGTTGTTCTGGAACACCGTATTCCCGTCATTACTCCCCTTCTTTATCCTGTCTGAACTGATGTTGGGCTTGGGCCTGGTGCGGGGATTTGGCGTTCTGCTGGAGCCTCTGATGCGACCTCTGTTTGGTGTGCCTGGAATCGGCGCTTTTGCACTGTCCATGGGGCTTGCGGCTGGCTACCCAATGGACGCTGTTATTACAGCTCGCTTTCGTGAAGACGGAATGTGCTCGCGGGTTGAAGGTGAGCGGCTGTTGGCCTTCACCAACACGGCAGACCCATTGTTTATGATTGGAGCCGTTGCTGTCGGCATGTTTAAGAGTCCTGCACTCGGCGGACTGTTAGCAATCGCGCACTACATTTCTTCGTTTCTCGTGGGTGTGACATTTAAGTTTTGGGGCCGTCGCCATGATTCAAAAGAACATCGGTCCGTTCCAGCGAAAGGGATTATACGCCGGGCTTATGCTGAAATGATAAAGTCACGGGAAGAAGACGGCAGACCCTTTGGGAAACTGTTAGGGAATGCTGTAACAGAATCTGTCTCTACATTAATGATGATTCTAGGATTTATCGTCTTCTTTGCAGTATTTATTCATATTCTCGATATATCTGGCATTATGAAGGTATTGGGGCGTCCAGTCGCTTTGTTGTATCAGATGTTGGGCGTCAGTCCGCACCTTGTGAGTCCAACCCTCTCTGGTGCCTTCGAGATTGATATCGGTACTGCACAGGCGGCTGCGGTATCCGCTCCATTGCTGCAAAAATTGGCTTTGGTCAGCGCCATCATTGCATGGAGCGGATTAGCGGTACACGCTCAGGTAGCGAGTGTTTTAACGGAAACGGATATTCGGATGGCACCGTATTTCCTCGCTCGTTTTCTCCACGCTGCACTAGCCGCCGTGATTACAGTTGTTTTATGGGGATTAGGAGTTGGACGTCCTGCAGGCCAGGTATTGGCTCAGCATGTTCCCGTGTTTAAGAGTATCCACACCTTGACATCAGGAGGAGAGTCTTGGTGGAATACGCTTTTAACGAGTGTCACAGTCTGGGTTTGGCTGACAGCAGGGCTCTTAGTGCTTGCCTTCATCTTGATTACTATCCGCCGCATTCGGGTGATTGCGTGGCGTGTGCACTGACTTTTCGCTGTGTCTATGATGACTTCGCCGTTCAAAAGATACTTTGGTACTTACAGCCATAGAAGAATCCGCCGATATGAATGTCGGCGGATTTTTCCTTGAAACTCTTTAGAACAACGGTGGAAACCAGCGGTGAGTTACGATCTGGTCGAACAAAATGAACGCAGCCAGGGCCCAAGTGTAAACGGCGAAGTATCTAAACCTGGATGTCTTCAACACCCACAGCGTGAGGCGGATAGAAATGTAGCCAGCCGCCGCTGCAACAACGGTACCGACGAGAAGGGGTTCCCAGTGTACTAATGAACCGTTTACTGTCTTCATTCCCGATTCATAGAAGTCGTCAACTTTTACTAATGTCGCGCCTAAGATGGCTGGTATGGACAGTAGAAATGAAAACCTTGCGGCAGTCTCCTTCGAGAGTCCTCGCCACATGCCGCCAGCGATGGTTAGTCCGGACCGGGACAATGCCGGCAAAATCGCGATTCCCTGAAGTGTCCCAATCCACAAGGCGTCCATGAAGCGAATATCGTCTTCCGATTTAAACCCGTTTTTCACTGAATCCATCCACCACAGAATGACACCTGTGATGATAAATTCGGCTGCAAGCGTTCCGCCGCTTGAAAAGACATTCTCGAATAACTCTTCAAAGACCGCTCCGAGTATGGCAGTGGGCACCAATGCCACGTAGAGCATTCTTGCTGTCCAACTGAATGGATGTTTTACAAGCCACGTGATTTCGCGTCGAAAAGCAAAAAACACCGCCAATAAGGTCCCTACGTGCACAAAGATGATAAAGAGGAGATTATCACCCTGAATGTGCCACAATTTTTGGACCAGAACCAAGTGTCCTGAGCTGCTTATCGGAAGAAACTCGGTTATACCCTGGATGATCCCCAGTACTAGAGCCTGAATACTTGTCATTGCAGCCCTCCTTTTTGCCTATTTAATTGTCCAATCACAGGGTCTCATTAATATGGACAACCCTAGTTGATATATATGGCGAACCGCGTCAAACATGACTTGTGTAACTGGGTTCACCAGGTCCGCTAGTTGCAACTCCTGCTATGCACAGGGTTCTGCGACACAACAGGCATGTTTTAGATGGACTGGCCATAAGTTGAGAGTAGAGTGAAGGAGGGTTTTCTGTGCGTAAACAGCGCTTTGCCGCGTTTCAGGTAGCCTGCACATACGTTGGTACTGTCGTTGGCGCCGGATTCGCCTCGGGGCAGGAAATATACCATTTTTTCGGACGTTTTGGAGCCTGGGGGTACCTGGGTATTGCCTTGGCGCTGTTTCTGTTTTCTTATCTTGGCTACCAAATGATGCTGCTGGGACACAGAGTCAAAGCCAGGTCTTTTCGTGAGGTAAGCAATTTCCTGTTTGGCCCGTGGATTGGCGGCTTTATCAATGCAGTTCTACTGCTGATGTTGTTTGGCGTCACTGTAGCTATGCTCGCTGGATCAGGAGAATTATTTCGAGAACGCATGAATCTTCCTTTTGATGTGGGTGTATCAATCACAATTGCAGTCACTTTTTTGACACTGTTTCGAGGTATTGACGGAATTCTTAAGGCAAATTCAGTCATCGTACCCATTATGGTCAGCTTTGTGCTCTTTGCAGCTGTACGTGCCTTCATGACGCCCCACAGCTTGTATCACGCCTATCATATCAGCCTTTATCTTGCAGGAAAGCCGCTCCTTGCAGGTATTTCAGCTGTCGTCTATGGATCATTCAACGTGGGTCTTGCGGCTGGGGTGCTTATCCCCGTTGGAGCAGATATTGGAGATAAAACTGTTTTGCAAATGGGATCTCGGTGGGGTGCATCGGCCCTGGCGTTTATGTTAATGGCTGTCACCTTCACGCTCTTCATCCACTACCCACAGGCCACCGCATACGCAGTTCCAATGGGATATGTAGCGACGACCCTGGGACGTTTTCTGCAATGGATGTTTGTGCTGGTACTATGGGGAGAAATATACTCCACTCTGGTTGGAAACGTCTATGCAATGGTGGCGCAAATCCCGATGTCGTCAAGAATGCTGCAGGCTCTCGTAGCTCTGATACTTTTGGGCATTGCATTTTTATTCAGCCAAATTGGTTTTGCCGCCATTGTTGCCTATGGATACACAGTTTTTGGGTATGTGAGTTTACTGCTGCTTCTGACTATTCTTTGGCCCCGCAGCAAGCAGGCTTAGAATGTTTGCTCCTATACTGCCCCTTCCCTTATAATTGATCTGGCTAGTAGTACGGTTTCAAGGGCCTACATGTGGAGGTAAACAAGTCGCGCTGTCGCGGCTTGTTTTTTAAGGGGGGCAACTCATGAACAAACGCGGCTCTAAGTGGGTTCTCATTATAGCAGGCGCACTCGTTTATGCAATTGGTTTGAATGCGTTTTTGGTCGCCAATCATCTGGCAGAAGGCGGGTTTGTAGGCTTTTCGGTACTACTGTTGTATAAACTTGGTTGGCCGCTCGGTGTGACATTTCTGATTCTGAACGTGCCCGTCCTTATTCCTGGATGGAGATTGTTCGGACGTGAATTTATTTTGAAGACAACCGTTGGTGTTGCCGCTGTCTCACTCTTCTCGTGGTTGACTCGGTCTTGGCAGATGCCAACGTCTGACCCCCTTTTAGGCGCATTGTATGCAGGCGTGATTACGGGCATCGGGCTGGGTCTTATTTTTCGGGCAGGTGCAACCACCGGCGGAAGCGATATTATTGCCAGAATGATGAAACACTTCTACGGGATTTCTATGGGCCGGACACTATTCGCGATTGACGTGTTTGTGATTGGTATTATCGCACTGATTGTTGGCTTGCAGACAGCTATGTACTCCCTCGTGGCATTGTTTGTATCCAGTCGAACCATCGACTTTGTCATTCAAGGCGTGAATTCGGGAAAAGCTCTCACTATTGTTTCTGAACATAACGGCGCTATCGCCAGCGAAATTCACGAGCGATTGAACAGAGGCACTACCCTGCTTAAGGCTCAGGGCGGGTTCACGGGCCAAGACAAGCGTGTCATCTATTGTGTCGTACCGAGGGAAGAAGTCGTTCGAGTGCAAAACATCGTCTCGTCCAAAGACCCCAGTGCTTTTGTCGTCATCAATGATGTTCACGAGGTGCTCGGCGAAGGATTTACATATGAGTAAGCGAACCAGGGTTAGGCGTCAGCATGCCGAATGTCGGAACGCACTAGAGATAACAAAGGACGTAACCGCTATAGTTACGTCCTTTCTATAAAAATTTGAGACAGGAGTAATAACATCTATTTACCGCTTGTTTTTTGTTTGACTAGCCAATCGACGACTTGTTGAACCTGTGCTGTGCTCTGGAGGTTTCCGTTTTTAGGCATACCGCCCTTTGGATTCTCAACGAAATTCGTCAGTTGTTTGGCGTTCCAATACTTTCCGATTGCATAAATTGGAGGGCCAAATGCGCCTTCCCCTTTGTTTCCGTGGCACGAAGCACATGTCTTTTGAAACAGCTTGTAGCCAGGCATACTCGTGTCAGTAAAGTGAATCTGTGAGGCAGGAATCTTTTGTACTTTGGGCAAGGTAGTTACCGTGCTTCCGCTGCTGCTCTTACTTGCAAACAAGGTCATGGTTGTGGATTTTCCAAGTTCTCCACGGTGTTGCACCCAGGCCTCGTTTGTCAGCCAGATAGTCAAAAACACGACAAGAACCATTGATGCCGTTGCCAAGGGACGGCGAAATGGATGACGTTCCTTCCTGGTATCAAGCCAAGGTACAAACATCAACAACAATGCACCAATTCCAGGAACGAGAACTCCGCCGAAAAATCCGCCGGGAAGTCCAAAAATAAGTCCGGAACCAGGATAGTACTTAAGAAACTGATAAATAAATAGAAAGTACCAGTCCGGCACAGGGATGAACGATGTATCGTCCGGATTTGCTTTTGCACCCAGTGTAACGTGGTTGAATATAACCCATAAGACAAATCCCAGTAGAAAAACGGAACCGGCAATCCACTCTTTCAGAAGAAAATTGGGAATAAAGGGTTCATATCCAGAGTTAGCTTTAAGGTTGTGCCGGTACCTAGGAGTACCGGGTATTCGCTCGCCTCCAGCCATGTCAGTGACCTCCTTGAACAACTCGATGTACTCTGCCAACCGGGATGAGTGTGCCCGGTTAAACGCATTCCTACAACGGACCAGCGATGTGTTGTGTGCGAATCATAATAAAGTGCAACGCTAACAAAACCAGTAGAGCTGCTGGTAAGAAGAACACGTGAATCGCAAAGAACCGAGCCAAGGTCAGAGCACCCACGGTATGGCTGCCGACTAACAGAGTCTGCAAATACGGTCCAATTCCAGGAATAGAACCAGCAATCTTACTTCCCACAGATGTTGCCCAATATGCTTTTTGATCCCAGGGCAACAAATAACCAGTAAAACCGAATGCGAGGACTACAAAAAAGATGAGGACTCCAACAACCCAGTTCAGCTCTCGCGGTTTTTTGTATGCCCCTGTAAAGAACACGCGGAGCATGTGTAAAAACATCATCACAATGACAAGACTTGCACCCCAAAAGTGCATTCCGCGAACGACCTGTCCCAGCAGTACCTGATCGGTGATGTACTTGACACTGTACCAGGCGTTCGTGATATCCGGTGTGTAGTACATGGCCAGGAACATTCCTGACAGGATTTGCGTAACGATGACCAGAAACGTCAAACCTCCAAAGCAGTAAATAAAGGCCGACATTTTGATTGCCGGATTGACGTGTGCAGGAACGTCGTGGTCTGCGACATCACGCCAGAGCGGGGTGACGTTCAACCGCTCATCAATCCAATCGTACGCTCTTTTCAATGTTATCACCTACCCGGAGCGGTTGATTTGCAGCAGTGCATCCCAAAGGCGGTATGGTTTAGAAACTATCTCCGAAGCACGGCAAAAGTTCAGCCACTGCTGCGGACCGTTGGGAGATTTATGTATTGAGCCCTGCTGCACGCGTTAATCTTATCCTTCAAAAAAGTAAGGTGTCAAGATAATTAGAGGCCGTAAACTAACTGCTGTGACGCGGTTTACGAGATTTGTGACAAATTCCTCATAAACTGTTCGCAGATTCATCCCAGAGGGCTGTTACGGACTCAAAAATTTCGTTTGCCATCATTTCAAGCAACCGCTCTCCTTCGTCTGCCATTGCCTGCGAATCCGCTTCTGAAAGACCTACAATTTCTCGCTCTGGGCTCTGCCAATAAACATAAGTTGCATGAGACAGATAGAAAAATGCGTCACTGAGCCGTTCTTCAGGGACACGTTGCTTGAGCCACTGAAACCAATCAAAGATGAGCCACTTTCCCTGACCATCGGGGAGGTCCATCAGCGTCTTCTCTTGAAGGTGGAGTCGTTCCGCGATGACAATTCCATATTTAACTTGATACCCTGCCATAAAACTCATAGTGTGGGCCCAATCAGAAAACGGCTGGCCCTGCCACAGACTGAATCCCGCGTCCAAAAGGGTCATTCTCCCGCGAAACCGTTCCAACACTTGTCCGCACAACTGCTGCGAGATGAGTTTGGCAGCCGTTCTTGGAGAGGCGGCGTCGAGGGGGATCCCCGTGTCTGTCATTACCAGCAGCGTGTCCACATTTGAACTGTACTCCGAAAATTGATTGGGTGTAAGCAATTCGAATCGCATAAGTTTTCAATCTCCTCCCCCGTACTCTTGTATGGAAACCGGTTGTCCGGGACAACTGCGCGTGAACGGGTTGTGTTAGAAGGTATCACATGTATATACACTATGACAAACGGAAGCGGTGGAAATTGGGGGAGTCAGCTAAGAAGGGTGAACCCAATAAAAATCACGCCGTGATAAATGACGGCGTGATTTCTTGTCTTTCATGTACTACAAGGACGGCGAAGCCGATGCATCGAAGTCTATAAGGCGTTGACTGGCCTCGAGGAACAACTCGTAATTTCCAACATCCAATGCATTGTTTACTTGTTGCATGAGTTGACTTCGCTGATAATCGTGGACCGCTTTTTCTATTGCCAACTCTGCCTGAAGTGATATCATTTCGCGCAGTGCAGGTTCCATTTCACGCGTTGGTATCTCTTCAAGCACCGCTCCGTACGCTTCACTTGTCCCACGGTCTTTAAAGAAAAGCCCAACGTAGATTTCTTCGTCAGGATGTTGATACAAGTCTAGAAAAGCCTGTTCGACGTCAGTAGAAACGGGTTTGTTTCTGCGATAGTAACGAAACGGTGCCACGGGAACACACTTTGTTGCGATGACAATCACCCGAGAAAGTTGACGAAAGTTCTCTACAAAATGAACTCTGCGTAGTACATTCTCGCGCGTCATCATATAGCGCATGAGCATCTCCGCTTCGCGACTTTGCAATTGGTAATTCGCCAAAAACCAACGAAGGAAGTGTTTCTTCTCGGCAATAGTGACGGCACTACCCATGGGTGTCTCCCCCCTAAGTGGCGATGTCCAGTTGTCCACAAGGTACGCTGCGAGACCAAAACAATAGTTAGAATTCTTCGTTTATTCTATTCGGTAAACCGTGTAGAATTTCCTGCAAACGCTGATACCTGATTGATTTTTTTGTTGGCGGCCTCCTTTGCTTCTAAATTTCCCAAAATTAATGTGGTTTTTATCAAGATGTCATGGGGTCAACCCGTGCTACAAGCCAACTTTTCTCCCAGTCCAGAAGGGTTTTTTCAATGTTGCCTGGAACCGGTGTCTGTGAGTGCTGCTCCAGAAACGTCAGCCAGTGACGACAGTTACGCTCTGCATCTAATCCACGGATAAAACTCGATTCTGAAATCCGGTACACGCGTACGGCACCCGTTTCCTTGATGTCTGCTATCCGTGCCAATTCCCCTGTTACCGAAGGCTCGTCGGCAGTAGCGATAACGTTGAAGTTCGGCTGAACGATAAGTGTCTGCTTGGACCTTGTCTCTGGGCTCACGGATGTTTGACCTGTTGTTAGCAATTGTTGACAAAGATCTGTAGTTTGAAACCACTGTTGTCCAGATTCGTCTTCTCCAATGCGAATCAGACCAAGGTGCATCATCATTTTTACAATTCGTTCTCGCCAGACACTGTCAACAGAGTCATAGTAGTACTCGTTTACAAACGGGGCTACGGCTTTGAGCATGGAATCGAGGTTTACCCAGTCGTCTTTTGTCAGGGCGAATAGTTTGACAATGACAGGCAGCTTTAAAATTGCCCTGCGATATAAAGATATGTAGAATATCGCCATGGATCTCTCACGATTGACGGCACTGTCTTCAAGCCATTCATCACTCAGTTGTGTAACGGCGAGAAGTCCGTCGTCGCGTTCTTCAATCAAGCGATTTGAAAAAGCGTAGTCATACATTAAGGCAAATCTGTCCGGATAGTCATGGAAGCGGCGCCCGTAGCCAAATCTCCATCCGCCGTTGAGTGTTTCTTCCTGGACTTGCAGCAATTGTAGCAATCGAATCAGGTGTCTCTTATAGATGGCTCCGTCTTGCGTCAAAGTCACTTCTTGGTTTCGAACATATTCGAGAAATACGTCAAGGTCCTGTGCTAGGACATGCTGCTCGTCCGAATAAATCAAAGGGCCATCCTTGTCAAGAATGAGTTTCTCCCGAAAACTATCTGTTACATGTTTGTAAATAAAGGCTCGGATCTCTTGCGGAATGCAGTATCCACTTCGATTGTTTGTAACTCGAGAAGTGGGAAACAGCCACCCTTCTGTGACGGCCGCGTCGATGAGGTCTTCAGTCCCAAACCATGCAGTAAGTTCTTCTCTTGCGTACACTCGGTCCTGTTCCAAGCATAAACGAAGCAGCCCCAACTCTCGTCCAACGTACCATTTGTGCGTTTGTGCGGTCACAAATGAAGACAATCTAAAGTTCAGAGCAATTTCCTGATGGAGAGAAAGTTTAGAGTGCTTTGTGCATTCGAAGGAATAGTGGTTGGCAATTTCCCGCAATGTATTAATATCTGCATAGTTGAGGCATTCTGATAACCGCAATTGAATCACCCTTTCTAGTTTGTCGTTGTCTCTATATCGTAGGTATAGCCCTGTTCTACAAGAAAGCGCTGTCTCTTTCGTG
Source organism: Alicyclobacillus sp. SO9 (assembly GCF_016406125.1). Lineage (NCBI taxonomy): Bacteria > Bacillati > Bacillota > Bacilli > Caryophanales > Alicyclobacillaceae > Alicyclobacillus > Alicyclobacillus sp. SO9. The sequence goes on from NZ_CP066339.1 coordinate 2,630,903, forward strand.
CTGTTTCTTCCTCAACGGTATTTGCGGATACCAGGGAGTAAAACCAACCTCCCTGGGAACTTGGGCGCAACAGTCTGCCCAAGCGCTGTGCTTCTTCTTGCCGAGACCCGAAGAGGCCGGAAACCTGAATTCCTACCGAAGCTTCTGGCAGGTTAACAGCCATATTTGCTACTCTTGACAACACCAGAGCATCTTCGGCTCCGCTGCGAAAAGCTTCGTATAATTGGTTTCGTACCGATGACGGTGTGCTCCCCGTAATCAAAGGGATTCCATATCTCAATGCGATGTCCTTAAGTGATTTCAAATAGTGGCCTATAATCAGTATTTTTTGATCCCGATGGCGTTCCATGAGTCGTCCGACGACTTGAATTTTCTTCGAGTTGAGGGCTGCAATTCTGTGCTGTTCCCTGCGTGAGGCACGCCCGTACTCCCCGCGTTCTTCAACTGGGAGCGGGATCCGTAACTCAACACATTGCACGGACGCTAAATACCCTTGCTCCTCCAATTCTCGCCAGTCTCCGTCATAGCTTTTAGGACCGATAAGGCTGTATACGTCACTCTCCCTGCCATCTTCCCGAACCAGCGTGGCCGTCAATCCCAGTCTCCGTGAGCTTTGCAGTTCAGCGGCAAGTCTGAACAGCGGAGCAGGCAGCAGATGCACTTCATCGTAGATGACGAGCCCCCACTTCTCTGCAACGAGTCGTTTTAGGTGACGGTATTCACCCCGTTTATTCTTCCCGGATATGCGTTGGTAGGTGGTAATGGTAACTGGGGCAACAGGTTTTCTCGGTGAGTAGATGCTTACGTGTGTTGCATCCAGTGTGGTGCAGTGCGACACTTCCTGCTGCCACTGTTGTGCAGACACGTCACTTGGTGTGACAATGAGTGTCTGTTTCGACAGACGTGTGAGTATTGCCAAGCCAACTATGGTCTTACCGCTTCCACACGGCAAAACAACGACTCCACTTTGGTTAATTCCGTCGCCGAAAAAGGACTGAACGGCTTCCTGCTGGTACCCTCGAAGACCTATAGTCATTTTTAGATCCGACTTGAGACTCGGTGCATCCTCGTACTCCACCAAGTCTTCAACAGGTATCTCATGGCGTGCTAACACCTGTTTCACAAATCCCTGTTCTTCAATTGGAAATGTTACACGGTTTGCGAACACTTGCTCTGCCTTTTCTTGTATCTCAGCAAGGTTCGTGATAACGCTGTTCCATCGCTCTGCAAAAGTGAGTTGAACGAACTTCGGGCTTACGCGAGTCAGCTTGAACTGTCCCCATTTTGTCATTTCAGACACAATCAACTGCTGTACTTTGAGCGGTATAGGCTGGTCACTGCAGGACCTGAGAAAGCCCAGAACCTCCCGTGGTGTCTTACCCGAGGATGCAGCCTGCCAAAGTGTTTGAGGGGTAACACGGTACACGTATATGGGGTCTTGGCTCTCCATCAATGTGCTAAACGTGTGCAACTGAAGACGGAGATACGGGAACCGTGAATGACTGCCTTGTACAAAGATTTTTCCGTCAGTTTGAATATACAGCGAACTGTGCATGGGTTTCGCCTCTGCGTAAGTAGAATCTGTACTAGGTAGTTGCCGCTAAGCACTATGCATCACGATATCTCTAGTATGAGTTAGAGAAGTATGACGTATACCAATGAGCGTGTATGGATTTGCTAAATTAAGAGGGGAGTTCGTGACCAAGGCTGCCAGGGAAGGACAAAAAAAGAGAGGCACAATGTGTGCCCCCAAATAGGTTTTGCTAGGAGTGGAGAGAAATCAGAACATAACACCCTTCGAATTCAAGAATATATTGTTATGGAAGCGCTGTCAAGACTAAATCTTCAGAAATATAAGTTTCTCCCTGAGTTTTTTACAGTACTCAGAAAATCTTCACACATTACTGGTATTTCCCTTCTCCGTTTCCCAGAGCAGTCGGGCTGCTCTTGACTTCTCAAGGGCTTCTTTCAGCCTAATCTCATCACCTTGTTCCAGTACATCGACAAAATGCTCCAACTCATTGATGACCTTTTTTAGGTGAGTGGCCGTTTGAACGCGATTGAACAGCAGGGTGCTCGTCCAAAAGCCGGATGGAGAAGCAGCCAACCGTGTAACGTCGCGAAACCCGGGGCCGCAGTACTTGGCACTCAGTGCGGGCAGCGTTTCTTTCATATCTTGATAAGCCAGCATACTGGCTAAAGATGTGAGGTGTATACCGTGGCTGACAACAGCCATTAGACTGTCGTGCTGTTCCGCTGATGCAACAGTTCCGAAATCAGCGCCGATACTTTCAATCAATGTTCGAAGTCTCTCGGCAGCAGGCCATCCTTCAATGGTCAGCCAACTCCGGTTTGTAAAGAGGTCTGCCGTCGCTTCTAAGGGCCCCTCGCTAGCTAATCCAGCCATGGGGTGGGTTGGTGCAAACCGCTCTTCAAGATGGAGTGCCTGCGCAGCATGACACAGCGGCAACTTCACACTGCACACGTCCATCAGGATGTCCGCCAATTGGGAGACCTTGTGCATGAACTGAACAGCCGTGGAAACAGGTAACGCCAAAATTGCCAAATCGTACTTTTGTTCGGGGGCAGGCAATGCGGAGAAGACATTCGTGAATCTGCCGCTTCTCAGCAGGATAGTTCGATGCTCTTCGCTTTTTTCCACTCCGTCTATTACACAGGCATGACCCAGTCTTTCACGCAACGCATATGCCGCGGAGGCGCCAATTAGACCGCACCCAACAATGAGGATTGAGCGCGGTCTGAATTCAGCACACCGTTCGTCATCTTTGTGTTGCATAGTCGACTTCTTCGTCTATACTGTTATCTTCGCTGTGAAGGGCGGCTGCGATTTGTTGTACTTCACGAAGCATCTTGTCAAATCCCGGCAACGTTAAGGATTGGGCACCGTCGGACCAAGCCTCTGTCGGATTTGGATGAATCTCAACGATAAGTCCATCTGCTCCAGCAGCAATTGCAGCCCGCGACATGGCATTGACATACCTCGAGTGGCCGACACCGTGACTTGGGTCCACGATGACGGGTAAATGAGACAGGTGCTGTACTACTGGAACTGCGTTCAAGTCCAGCGTGTTACGAGTGTAGGTTTCAAAGGTGCGAATACCTCGCTCACACAGGATGACATTTGGGTTTCCTTCCGATAGAACGTATTCCGCCGACATCAGCCACTCTTCGATAGTTGCTGAAAGTCCCCTTTTTAAGAGTACCGGTTTCTGAGTCTTTCCGACTGCTTTTAACAACGGATAGTTTTGCATGTTTCTTGCACCGATTTGAAAGATATCCACATATTCTCCGACCAGATTCACCAAGTCGGGCTCCATGACTTCAGAGACCACCGGCAGTCCCGTTGCTTCGCGGGCCAGTGCCAAGTACTTGAGTCCTTCCTCTCCAAGTCCTTGAAACGAATACGGGGACGATCTCGGTTTATAAGCCCCTCCCCGCAGGATATGCCCCCCGGACGCCTTGACCGCTTGGGCTACTTGAATGATCTGATCTCTCGATTCAACGGAACAGGGCCCCGCCATCACCGTAGGTTGGCCCGCACCGATTTTCACTGAACCCACTTGGACCACTGTATTGTCGGGGTGGAATGCCCGGTTGGCAAGTTTAAAGGGGTTGCTGACGGAGACCATCTTTTCTACCCCAGGCATGCTGTCCAGCGGCAGTTCCAATGCCTTCTGCTTATTTCCGATGACACCTACGACGGTTTGTTCCTCGCCTTCAGAGACGTGTACGCCTAATCCTTTATCTTTTAGCACCTTTACCACATCCTGTACCTGTACCTTCGTTGCTCCGTTTTTCATAACCACAATCATTTCTCCACTTCCTCTCTGTTTAGGAAATTGGCCGTTCTATGCGTTCATTGCCCCCATCAGGCTGCTCACGAATGGGACAACTTGCTCAATAATTCGTTCTGTAGCCATCTTATCACTTAATTCCACTGACGCCAGTGCTTGCTCTAACCGCCTAATAACAGCACTTCCAACAATCACTCCGTCTGCATACTGGGAGATGGCTGCTGCTTGGCTTGGGGTGCTGACTCCAAAGCCGACGGCGAGCGGCAGAGAAGTATACCTTCTTGCGGTGTCCACCATTTCTTCGACGCGCTGCGATAAGGACTGGCGCTCGCCTGTTACGCCGAGGGCCGAAACGCAGTAGACAAACCCCTCTGCTCGTTCGCAAATGCGTTGTATCCGCTGTTCGGAGGACACAGGTGTAATTAGGGGAATCAATGCAATGCCATTGGCAGTTGCATGGTCTCTTAACCTGTCTGTTTCTTCAAAAGGCAAGTCGGGAATAATTACGCCGTCCGCGCCGCTTTTCGCCGTTTCGCGAAAGAACGCTTGCGGGGAAAACTGCAGGACGGGGTTCACGTAGGTAAATAACACCAGCCCTTTATTTGGATGGCGGTGCCTTAGTTCCGCCGCCAATTTAAAAACCTCCGGCAAGGAGAACCCTGCCTTAATACTGCGCAATGATGCGTTTTGAATCACAGGTCCGTCTGCTAACGGATCGGAGTATGGAACACCAATCTCTACGATGTCAGCACCCGCCGTCAAAACAGCGTCGAACAGTTGGAGAGACATGTCAAACGTTGGGTCACCGGCGGTCAAAAATGGCATGAAGGCTGCGGACCGCTGCGCGTTTTGAAATGCTTTCTCTATTCTGTTCATTGTTGGTCCGCCCCCCTCTGTTCCAGAGCCGCCACTTGCTCAACATCCTTATCTCCGCGTCCGGACAGACAAATGACCATTGAATGAGTCTTTTCCAGATGTGGTGCAGTTTTTATGGCCTGTGCTATCGCATGCGCACTCTCAAGTGCTGGAATGATGCCCTCAAGTTTCGACAGGAGATAAAAGGCGTCCAACGCCTCCTTGTCCGTAATTGGGTGATATGCGGCGCGTCCGGTTGAGTACAACCACGCGTGTTCCGGCCCTATTCCGGGATAGTCCAAGCCTGCCGAAATGGAATAGGCCGGTCGTACCTGGCCAAACTCGTCCTGCAACAGGTACGTCATTGATCCGTGCAGAACACCAGGTCTCCCTTTTGCAAGGCTCAATGCGTGCATTGCTCCTTCTTCAGATTTACCTGCAGCTTCTGTCGCCACGAGTGCCACTGATGTATCCTCAATAAACGGATAGAACATCCCCATTGCATTACTTCCACCGCCCACGCACGCCATCACAGTATCAGGCAGACGGCCCTCAACTTCAGCCATCTGTTCCTTGGTCTCGTCTCCAATAATTCTTTGAAACTCGCGAACCATCTGTGGATAAGGATGGGGGCCGACGACCGATCCAATAATGTAATACGTGTCTTCTACATGAGCAACCCAGTACCTTATGGCCTCGTTGGTTGCGTCTTTCAATGTTCGCGTACCGGACAGTGCAGGCACCACTTCTGCGCCAAGCATTTTCATACGGAAGACATTTAGGGCCTGCCGTCGCATGTCCTCTTCACCCATAAACACCTTACACTCCAGGCCGAACAGAGCTGCAACGGTGGCTGTGGCGACACCGTGCTGGCCAGCACCGGTCTCAGCAATGATTTTTTTCTTGCCAGTGTATTTAGCCAATAATGCTTGCCCAATAGTATTATTAATTTTGTGAGCACCAGTATGGTTTAAATCCTCGCGTTTGAGATAGATTTTCGCGCCCCCAAGGTGCTCGGTCAGGCGTTCTGCATAGTACAGAGGCGTAGGGCGCCCTGCATATTGCCGCAAATAGTATGCTAAGTCCCGATTAAATTCTGGATCCGCAATATAGTGGTTAAAGTCCTGTTCCAGTTGGTGCAGTGCGGGCATTAAGGTCTCTGGGACAAACCTTCCACCAAAATCCCCAAACCGTCCGTTCATATCTGGTAGCGCTTCAGTCAAGTTGTTTCACCGCCTCTATCATGTCTGAAATACGTTGTGGGGATTTTCTTCCGTTCTCCTCTACACCTGAAGACACGTCAATCCCAAACGGGTGCCAATACTTTCGCAATTGATGAAGGTTTGCCGGCTTGAGACCGCCAGCAATCCAAATCTCCGAACTAGATGGCATTTTAGCCAAAAAGTCGTCATCAAAGAGCAGGGGCAATAAGGACCAGTCAAACTGCAGGCCAAAGCCGCCTGTGACCCCTTCATTGCTTTCGTTGCTGGGAGCAGGCGCATCCAACAGGATTGCGTCTGTAACCGCACTGTATTGTAAAACCGCCTCTCTCATCCTCTGAAGGTCCTGGTGCCCGTGAGCCGTTACGGACTTCCAAACTCTCAATCCCGCCTTTTGCAGAACTTGGCAGTCTGCTACGGTCTCACTGCCGTGCAATTGGACTCCATCCAACTTCGCAGTCTTTGCTGTCTGCATGACTTCACGTGCCGGAGTATTGACGAATACACCCATCGTTCTGCAACTTTGGTGAACGGATTCGCGAATGAGTTTGGCATTGACTGGATGCACGTAACGCCGGCTCTTTCTTACAAAAATAATTCCGATGTAATGGACTGCTGGCTCCTCAGTAAAAGACAAATCGTCTCCAGGTTGGATCCCGCAGATTTTGAGTTGTGTCATCGTTGAACTCCATCTGTTCTGGCAGACAATTGGCTTTGTCTTGGCTGTTGAAGGGAAGCAAACAAGTCTTTTAGCTGCCTGTCTGAAGCAGCCTGTCGCATCAGAGATTCTCCAACAAGCAGACCGTCAACACCGGCTGCTGCCATTCGTTTCGCGTCGTCTGGGGTTTTAATACCACTCTCGGCGATGACCGGTAAGTCAGACGGCACCAGTTTCATCACCTGCTCAGTTACACCTAAGTCTACATGGAATGACTTCAAATCGCGGTTATTGATGCCAAGCACTGAAGGTCCTGCACTCACAGCTGCTTCAAGTTCGCCTTCGCGGTGTACCTCGATAAGCACGTCAAGTCCACAATCCTTTGCATGGTCAGCCAACTCGTGCAGTCGGTCTCCAGGCAACGCTGCACAGATTAAGAGGACTGCGTCAGCACCAGCTGCTACAGCTTCATGAATCTGGACCTCATCAATGATAAAGTCCTTTCGCAAAATCGGAGCTTTGACCTGTTCTCGCACAGCAGCAAGGTCCTCTATGCTTCCTTGAAAATACTGTTCGTCCGTCAAGACAGAAATGGCAGCTGCCCCGTAAGCTTCGTACAGAGTGGCCGTAGCGACTGGATTGAAGTTGGGCTGGATCAGTCCTTTCGACGGACTGGCTTTTTTCACCTCAGCCACGATGGACAACTGTGCACCGGTTCGAATGCTGGCAGCAAACCCTGCCTGTGACGTACGCACCGCAGGCTCCATCAATTCCTTCCGGTGCCTCAACGCGTCAACTTCAATCTGCTTTGTTTCAAGAATCTTGGATAGAAATTCACTCACTGTGCGACCTCCACGTTGCTATACATGTGAGTTGCATCAATAAACCCTTGCATAACACGCATAGCCTTGCCCGCAGCAATCGCATGCTGCGCTTTTTCAACGCCCTCTCGCACGCTCTGAGCCAAGCCGCTGACGTAAAGCACAGCACCGGCGTTGTAGGCTACAATATCCCGGGACGGTCCGTTCGTGTCTGTGAATATATTTCGAATGAGTCCTGCGTTTTCTTCAGCATTCCCTCCCGTAATTTCCGACAGCGGTGCTCGCTTCAAACCCACATCTTCAGGCTGTAGTGTGAAAGTCTTAACCTTTCCGTCCTTGACTTCTGCCACCAGCGTGCCTCCGCTTATAGAAAGTTCGTCAATGCCCCCGTGTCCGTGAACAACGAGTGCATGTTTGCTGCCAAGCTGGGACAGAGCCTCAGCGACCTTCTCAACTAGGTCAGCACGAAATACGCCTAAAACTTGTCGCTGTGGGTTTGCAGGATTGGTAAGGGGTCCGAGGATGTTGAAAATGGTGCGAAAACCCAGCTCTTGACGGGGTTGTGCTGCGTGTTTCATGGCAGGATGGTATTGGGGTGCAAAGAGAAAGGAGACACCGGTGTCTTCCAAACACAGGGTCGCCTCCGAATGCCCGATATCAATTTTGGCACCTAAGGCCTGCAGTACGTCCGCACTGCCGCTGTGGCTTGATACCGCTCTGTTCCCGTGTTTAGCCACATAAGCTCCTGCTGCAGCCGCAACAAAGGCACTTGCCGTGGATATGTTGAAAGTGTGTCCACCATCGCCGCCGGTACCGCAGGTATCTACAATGTCATGTTGCACATCAATGTGCACAGAATGCGATCTCATTGCTTTGGCAAAACCTACAATTTCCGCCACGGTTTCACCGCGGACGCTCATGGCTGCCAGCAGTCCAGCTGTTTGCACAGGCGAACTCTGTCCTTCCATGAGCAGATTCATGAATGTCTCAGCTTCGTCTGCTGTCAGGGTATTTCCGTTGGCAACAGATTTTAGTGTTGTGCGAATAAATTCATGCATTTTACTCGGCTCCTCTCAACTCTGTTTGCACCGTTGAAACCGACAGGATAAATAAAAAACCACACGTTAGGTACGTGAACCTAACCTGCGGATGCTGATGGCAGCATGCAACTTACCCGTTGTCTCGGCTCAACTGTACTCAACTGATTTCCTATTGTAGATACAAGCTCTCATCTCAACTCACTCTGCTATAGAAGTTCCATGAACAACTATAGTGGTAATCATATGTCGAAAGAGGTCTCACGTCAACCCGAATTTAGTGCAGACTAGGCATTGTCTTCACCGGCAAGATCCGGGCGCAGACGAATCGCTTCTCTCAAGTACACATGAACCATATCCTGCTGTTTCTTGTCTGTGTTCACGTGCAGCAGCAGGCGAATGCACTTTTTCAGTGACTGTGGTACGTTAACTTCGACGGAGCACATGAGCGGTACCCACTGCCAATCTGGGTGACTGCGTACGGCTTTTGCTGGAAAGTCTGCATTGAGGTCTGGCGTCATTGTGAGCATAATGCTGACAACATTTTCTGCTTCGATGTCATTCTCCATAATCATTCTGTCCAGCAGTTCTCGCGTGGCTGTGTAGATTTCTGCAGCAGAATTTTCCGCTGTAGTAGTGGCTCCCCGAATTCCCCGAACTAACAATGTCATTCGCTTGCCTCCTGTTTCAACATCTCCATGTAGGACCTCTCTACTTCTCCATATGCCACGTCCTGAACAATTGTCACTTTGCCAATATCCTCGGGCAGAACGAAAGTCCAACTGCCAGACGAACTGTGCTTCTTGTCAAAGTTCAAAATAGCAGCCAAAGCGTCAAATGGATAGTTTGGCGCTTGCACGGCCAGACCGTGATTCATCAGTGTCTGTCTTATTCGTGTAAAATTCTCTGTTGAAAGCATACCGCGATTTACTGCAATACGGGATTCAATCGTTAATCCAATGGAAACCGCCTCACCGTGGGTTAGTCCGTAATTGGAATACTGTTCAATGGCGTGGCCGACAGTATGCCCGATATTCAGCACCATACGCAGGTTCTTTTCCTGTTCGTCCTGTTCAATTACGGCTCTCTTTACGTTGATTGCACTACTGAGTAATGATTCTACTTCTGAAGCAGAGGGGATGGACGCATAGGGGAGAGCTTCTAGTCTCTCGAATAGCGAAGGGTCTCCGATGATACCATGCTTGATGACTTCAGCCATTCCCGCTCGCCACTGAGCTTCCGGCAGTGTCTGCAGGGTTTCAGTGTCATACAGTACAGCCAAAGGAGGATAGAAAGCTCCAACCAGATTTTTGCCGCGTTCCAAGTTGACTCCAACCTTCCCGCCAATGCTGCTGTCATGAGCTAACAATGTTGTTGGCATTTGGACAAACGGAATGCCCCGTAAAAAGGTTGAGGCAACAAATCCGGTCAAATCACCGACGACTCCGCCCCCGAGGGCAATGATGATGCCGTTGCGCCGCAGTCCTGCATCGAGCAGAACGTTGTATAGCTCTTCGGTCGTCTGCAGGGATTTGCTTGCGTCCCCGGGAAAGATGCTGTGAGCGTGGACTGCAAATCCTTCGGCGCGACAACTTGCCAGCACAGGTTCCAGGTAACCGTTGGACACAACAGTTGTATCCGTAACCACCATCACCACCGCGTCTTTGGATACACCTAAATCTCGTAACCAGCCTCCCGCATTTCTTCGAAGTCCCGCTCCGATGACAACTGGGTAGGAGTGGCTGTGACTGTGCACCGTCAACTGTGTCGTCATCGTTTCGCCACCCGTTCTTGGTAGGCATGAAAGTTATCTCGGATTTGCTCCATTGAATCCCCGCCAAATTTCTCAAGAAATGCGTCCGCAATCACCCAGGCAGCTACGTTTTCTCCAACAACAGAAGCCGCTGGCACTGCACAATAGTCAGAACGCTCTACCGCGGCCAACTCTGACTCCTTTGTCAGCATGTCGACACTATGCAGGGGTTTATACAAGGTACTGATAGGTTTCATGGCAACACGCAACACAACTGGCTGTCCGTTGGTTACACCGCCCTCCAACCCGCCGGCTCCGTTACTCGGGCGGACATATGAGGACCCATTGTACTCGATTGCATCGTGGACCTTTGATCCAAACCGTCGTGCAGCCTCAAAACCGAGTCCGATTTCTACCCCTTTGATAGCCTGAATGCTCATCATTGCACTTGCAAGACGGCCGTCAAGTTTTCTGTCAGGATGCGCAAAGCTTCCCAGCCCCACAGGGCAGCCTTCAATGACAATCTCAAAAACCCCGCCAACAGTGTCTCCGCGTTCTTTTGCTTCGTCAATCTTTTCAATCATAGCGGCTTCCGTCGTTTTATCTGCGACCCGAACAACAGACTGCTCCGCCTGTTGTCGTAAAGTCGTTAAGTCATGAGGAACCTCTCTGACTTGTTCACCGCCGATTTCGACGACGTGTCCCGCAACCTGTATCCCAAATTGCTCCAGCAACTGGCGAGCCAGTGCACCTGCTGCAACCATGGTTGCAGTGTTTCGAGCGCTCGCTCGCTCGAGTACGTTGCGAATATCCTCGTGATCGTATTTTATCGCCCCAGCCAGGTCTGCATGCCCAGGCCTGGGACGTGTGACTTGCTTCAAATTGTCCGGTGCCTCGTCCCAGACCGACATCTTCTCCTGCCAATTTTTGAAATCGCGGTTTCCGACCAGCATTGTGATGGGTGTGCCCATAGTCTGCCCAAACCGTACACCGCTTGTTATTTCAACCGTATCTGTTTCAATTTGCATTCTGCGGCCTCTGCCGTATCCTTGTTGTCTGCGCCGCAGTTGTTCGTCAATTTCTGCTTTTGAAATGTGCATGCGGCTGGGAAATCCTTCGACGATGACTGTCAGTTGTGGTCCATGGGACTCTCCAGCGCTCAGATAGCGTATCATGTGTTTTCTCCCCACTCTCTCTATCAGAAAAAGATTTGTTGTATTATATCACGTTTCATTCCGCGGGTGAGAATTTCTCAGGCGAGTTGTCAGAGTTTTTGTGAATTGGTCTGTGGGAGTTTGTGGGTTCAAACAGCGTCTGGGTGGAAGGAGTATGTCAGAATTTTCGGGATGACACGGACTAAATAGCACATTAGGAGCATGAATGTGCCGTTACACTGTATCAGGAATGATGGGGCAGCCTGACAACCTCCGTCGCAGTGCTGCCCGCATATTTGGATTAAATAATGCTTGCTCCAAGAGTATCTGAGAAGTGCCGGAGTGCCCAGTCGTGTCCTTGCGGGTCGAAGCTTGCTACCCCCTGACTGTGAATAGTCAACTGAAAAGACTTGTTGTAGGCGTCTACTGCGGTGTGAAGCACACAGATATCCGTACAGACTCCTACTAAGTGGAGTTGGGTAATACCTTGGGAGCGAAGCGTCAATTCCAAGTCCGTACCAGCAAAGGCGCTGTAACGAGTCTTGTCCATCCACTTAAAGTTGTCCGGGAATCCCGCATCCGCCAATTCGGTGATATATGTGCCGAGTTGTCCATACAGTTTTCTTCCCTCTGTACCCCGCAGGTTATGCGGAGGAAACAACTTTGTCTCAGGGTGATAAGGGTCTCCTTCGTCATGTACATCGACTGCCATGACTACAAGTCTTCCGTCTTGAACGAACTTTTTCGTCAGGTCCGTAATGTATTTGTCTACGTCTTGACCGGGTTGTCCGCATGTCAGGCTGCCTTCGTCAGCGATGAAGTCATTGGTATAGTCAATCACAATCAGGGCTTCTGGCACCGCATTTTCCTCCTTTGCTCAGGCCTTGCTTTGAACCGCCTTCAGCAAGATCTGCACGCACTGTTCTGCATCCCGCAAGTCGACAATTGGACTGCTGGAGTCGACATAGCGAACCGGGTAGGAAATTCCTCCGGTTGGAATTCCTGTAGTAGACAAGTGTAGTGTGCCAGCATCAGAACCAGCGTCTGGGCGCACTTCAAATTGGACATCAACGTTTGCCGATTTTGCAGCGTCAATCAGATGGTCTTTGACTGCGACGGGCACGACAATGCTCTTATCCATGATTTTTACAGCGGGTCCTTTGCCGAGTTTTACTTCCATTCGTTTCGATCCCGGTGTATCACCAGCTGGCACGCCATCTATGACCAGCGCCCAATCCGGCTGTACGCGGTGTGCGACGGTTTTGATGCCGCGGTTTCCAACAGTTTCCTGTGATGTAAACGCCAGCGTGACCTGTTTTCCGTCTGCTGCAGCCTGTCGAAACACTTCAATAGCGACAGCACAACCTACGCGGTTATCCAGTGCGCGTCCGCTAAGAGCATGGTCGCCGATACTAACCAGTTCTTCGGTAACGACGCCTGCCAAACCAATATAAACACTGTCCTGTGCGGCTTCTTTGGAAGAAGCTCCAATGTCGACATACAGTTTGTCAAAGGTGATGGCTTCCTTGTCTTTTACTTGTTCGGCCTGCAATACGCCGTGCACTCCGTTCGAAAACAGAATTTGGCGGCCAATTAATTGCGTCGGCGCGAGATTGCCTACACTCACCAGGCGCAAAAATCCACAGTCATCAATGTGAATTACCATAACACCCGGTTCATCCATATGTGCCGTAAGTAATGTGTGAGGGCCGTCTCCACGCTTGTGTGCCACGGCATTTCCCAGTGTATCGATATAGGTTTCGTCGGCGTAGTCCTTCACAATGGAAAGCAAGTATTCTGCCAAAGCCTGCTCAGATCCTGATGGTGCAGTGAAACCTGCCAGCTTTGTAATCAGCTCTCTCAACATAACCCCTCCTCTAAAGGCTTGATGCTGCAGCATCCGTCCACGCCCCTGCAGCAAGTTCATGCAGGATGGCTTTCACTAGACGGATTGAATTTTGATAATCATCAAGGGAAATAATCTGGGCTGGTGCATGAATATATCGTACTGGAACTGAAATCGCTCCTCCAACAACCCCGTTTCGTGTCTGATGAATTGACCCGAAGTCATTGGAGCCACCTCTTACGCGGCGGAACTGATACGGAATATCGTTCTTCTGCGCAATGGAAACCATAAAATCAAGGAAGCGTTTGTCAGCAATGGTCAGTCCGTCAAAGACGGTGAAGGCTGGTCCGTGCCCAAGGATGGTACCTTGACCGTGACCAGGTGCATCGACAACGTCGAAACAGATAGTCCCCTCAAGTGCAATGGCAATATCCGGCTGTACCCGATGTGCCACTGCCGTGGCGCCCCGGAGACCGACTTCCTCTTGTACGGTAAAAGCACCAATGAGAGGCAAGGCGTAGGAATCCTGAAGGACTTCGGTGAGGATGCCGCAACCAACGCGATCGTCAAAGGATTTTCCCTTGGCACAGTTATCACCAATTTCACCGTACTTCGTCGTAAACACCGCTACATCTCCAGGCTGGACAACCCGGTTGGCATCTTCCTTATCTACGGCACCAATGTCTATGTACAATTGGTGAAACCCTAACGGCTGACGCCGTTCGTCCGGTTTTTGCAAATGAATCGGCTTTGCGCCGATGACGCCCATAATGCGGTCTGCACCAATGGCCACCGGTTTGGATACAAGAATTCGCGGATCTACGCCGCCTACGGCCCGAAACCGCAGCAGGCCGCTGTCTTCGATGTGAACAATCATGAGCCCGACTTCGTCCATATGTGCATCGAGCATTACCTTCGGGCCCTGAGAGCTGGTGCTCTTTTCGGTAATCAAGCTCCCAAGCACATCGGTGTACAGTGCATCCACCGAATCCTTGACTCGCCTCCAAATCACATCCCTGATTTCGTCTTCAAATCCGGACGGCCCCATGGCTTCGGTTAACTGTTTCAATAGCATGAGAGTCCCTCCACATATTCAGAATCTACGCTTGCAATGTAGTGCGCCAAAAGCCGGCTTGATTCAACAATGTCTTCGTACGATCCCGTTTCTACAGACGTATGCATGTAACGAATCGGAATACCAAGCAGGCCGGTCGCGACACCGTCCCTGGTGATTTGAATCTTGTTTGCATCGGTCCCCGTCGGACCTTGGGACAGTTCAATTTGGTAGCGTATACCATGTTCCTTGGCTGTCTCGGTCAGTCTTTGAAATACCTTTTTGTGAATGTTCGGCCCCATTGTTATTGCTGGACCCTGTCCAATCTTGAAACTTTCATCCGCGTCTTGACCAGGCATATCTGCAAATGTGACATCCACTGCGATGCCAATGTCCGGGTTAATTGCATAAGCTGCTGTCTGAGCGCCGCGCATGTGTACTTCCTCTTGAACGGTGGCTACAGCATAAACGTCAGCAGTGTGTCGCATTTGCTTCAGTTGTCGAAGACACTCCAGCAAAATCGCAACACTTGTTCGATTGTCAAGTGATTTCCCGCTGATACGATGATTGAGAAGGTCCATCGGCTCCCGGTACACAGTAATTCTGTCGCCAACGCGAACTTGGTCGCGTACGCGGTCTTCGGGCATTGCTGTATCTATGTACAGGTCTTCCAGAGGTGCCGCTTTCTTTCTTTCTTCAGGAGAAGTCAGGTGAGGCGGCTTGGACCCGATGATTCCGTGAAGCGTCATACGTCCATGGACGACCACTTCCTGGCCGACAAGCGTTCGCGGGTCAAAACCACCTGTTTGAACGACACGCAAAAATCCCCCTTTGTCAATTTTTGAAACCACGAGGGCGATTTCGTCCATATGTGCTGCCAGCATGATACGCGGACGCGGGCCCTCACCAGTACCCGTGACAACTGCCGTGAGGTTGCCCATTGCATCCTTTGAAACATTGTTCGTGTAACGCCGAAACATCTCCTCAACCGACGCACCAACGCCCTGCTCAAAACCTGGGCCGCCGTGCGATGAAATAAGCGTTTTCAGATCCGCTTGATGTTTTCCTAATGACACATTCTCACTCCTCTCGTTATAAGAAAAATAGCGAGTCGCAAATACTATCTTATCAAAGCCAGGTTAGTCAGGCGAGCTTAAGGAGAACAGCTGCTCTGTTGCCAGGTCCCATTCGTTGTCGGTGATGCCCTGCGAACGTGCGACAAAGCGGAAATCAGTTGGCGGTGCGGCACTGGCGCTGACTGTTACATTCGTCACAGGGTGTGTCCAGGTCAGACGAAATGCATGCAGTGCCTGGCGGCCGATGAGCTGACTTAACTCTGCAAATTCATTACTGTCTCGTGCGCGTTCCTGTCCGCCGGGAAGCATACAGTAGGACCAGTCATAGTGCGGATCACCGATGATAGGAAGCCCGATTGACGCCAAGTGAAGCCTGATTTGATGTGTCCTTCCCGTTTCCAGCCGTAATTCAACCAGTGCTACGTTATTCCTTATGATGATGGGCCGATAATGAGTCACCGAAGCTTGTCCATCCATGGAGATGACACGACGTGAGGGTTGGTTTCTGTTGATAGCAATTGGAAGTCGAATTGTTCTCCATTTGCCCCAGTCGTCGTCCGTGAACGAGGACTTCTGTGCTTCTGAGACATGCACCAGTGCAGTGTAACTACGGTGCATTAGGCCGTGTTGCAAGGCATAGTCGAATACATGATGGTAATGGGCATGTTTCGCAAACATAACCAAACCGGATGTCTCTCTGTCCAAGCGGTGAACACAGTGCGGGATGCGCTCCTCTGGTGATAAATAGTGAAGCAGTCCCGACAGCACGGAGTCCTCCCGTTCCCAGGCGGTTGGATGAGAGAGGACTCCTGCCGATTTATTGACAATAAGAATTTCAGCGTCTTCGTATCGGATGTCAAGGTCCATCTGTTTCATTTCCAGACTGGAGGACTCGTTAGGTAACGTAACAAGTATTATGTCACCTTCATTTACGTGCTGATTCAGAAACACGGTCTCCTTTTTCCGCTGAATCCCATCTTGTTGCACCAACTGCCGAAGCAGTCTTCGCGACATCTTATACTTGGACTGCAACAGGTTCCTTAGTACTCTCCCGTTTTCTCCAGGGGTAATCGTCAGAATCATAGATGAAATCCCTTCTTTGGTCTTAGAGCAAGGCTTGTTGTGGGGGCACTGTCATCATATAGCAGTTGCGCAGCCCCATCAATAAACAAGGGAATAAAATGCATTACATTCGCACAACAACTGTTCCGCCGGCACCGCCCTGTGGGGCGCTTTTTTGAGCGATTGCCAAGGACTCAAGCAATTGATTGTTTTTCTCCATGAGGTCAATCATTTGGTCAAGTTTCTTTTCCAGCTTTCGCATCCGACGATACATGGCTTCCTCGGTGTAAACCAAATGATGCGGTATAGCACCCGCGCAGGGCACACCGCCGCGTAAATCATTCGTCTGCTGGTTCCAGAATTCGTTCATCACCCGAGCCTCCTTTAATCCTGCGTCACTTACAGAATACGCGAATGTCCCCTGCCCCGTTCGCCCAATGAGGGAGCAGTCCTTCCCCTCATTGGGGACTCGCGAGAAGGTGCGGATGAAAGATTCCGCAAAATGCCGGGTCAAGCACTAAAAATCTTACGTATGATTCTCTAGGACGTCGAATTCGGGTACGTTTTCCGTTCCCGATTTGAAGCCAAATAGCGCTGTTCACAAGGCCTTGTCAGGACAGGCATAAGTGGGGGATAATGATGAGCCGAACGAGCGACCAAAAATCGAAACTCCGCCAGGCCGAGGAAGAAGCACGTCACGGAGTGGCGGTATTTCTAATTATCTACTCTCTGGTGGGAATCGATATTCAGTCAAAGAAAACCGAAGAGGAGAAACGGAAAACAACGGCACTGTGGCTGGCATGGGGAATACCCTTTCTGCTTTTGGCATTTTTCATTATCACACCGGAACAGCAGACAATACGTGAGTCTCAGCAGAACACCATGCTTCGACAAGGCTGTTAGATACTTAACGCTTTGAGGTACTTGCCAACGAACAGAAATCGATGTATACTGTCTTTCGCAGATTACAGCAATCATTTGTGCGGATGTAGTTCAATTGGCAGAGCATCAGCTTCCCAAGCTGAAAGTTGCGGGTTCGACCCCCGTCATCCGCTCCATGTCTAGTCATACTAGTTCGTATCACAATAAATCCAGCGCAGTATGCGCTGGATTTATTGTTGTCAAAATGGAGAGCGATCTGCGTTTGTTCTGCGGACACTTGTTTTCGTCAGCTCTTTGAGAAGAATTTGTGAAGCAGTTGCTCCTCTCTTTCTCGCTGCATCCCCGCATGCCCTGCACTCTGTGGTCGAGTGCTTTGAAGGCCTGGCTGCCTGGTCAGTTCCCAGTGAAGAGTGTCTAAAATGGAATCCTCAAGTGAACGGAATGACAGTCCATTATCGGTGGCCTTTTTGACGTCAATTGTCATGAAACCAGGCCAGTTCGTTTTTTCTGAGATCCACAGCGGTAGTTCCTCAAACTCTCGTACATCTTCTTGTAACAGGAACTCTTCGCTGACCCATACGACCTCTGCCGAGCTGTGATGAAACCTTCCCAGCATCTCCACCATGTGTCCCATAGTCAACTCGTAGTCTGGCCCCGTTGCGTTAAATATGCCTGTCAGGTGCTTTTCGACAGAGCGAATGGTCCAGTTTGCCAGGTCCCGTGCGTCGATGAATTGAATTTTTGCATGACGCGGCTCTGGGACGAGTATGCTTCCACCTTGATAGAACCTCCTGACCCAATAAGTAAAGCGATTGGTCGGGTCGAACGGTCCTACTATCAACCCCGGCCGGACAATGAGCGCACGTCCTCGAAACTCCTGTGTAACCTCCTGTTCGCACAGAGCCTTTAGGGCACCGTAGTGTTCTGAAATGTTTTCATTCGATTTGTCATGTAAGGTTTCGACGACGCCATTTTCATCCATGCCAGTTTGGGAGAAGTCTGCATAAACGGAGATGCTTGAAATGAATGTATAGTGTTCTACCGCATCTTTCAGCAAATTGACTGAGTCCCGCACAATTCGTGGTATATAGCCGCTGGTATCAATCGCCGCATCCCAAGTTCGACCGTGTAGCGCGTGCAGATTTCCATCTCTGTTGCCCTTTAATTTTTCAACATTAGGAAATAAATCAGGATTGCTTTGTCCGCGGTTGAAAAGTGTCACTTCGTGTCCGCGCTGAAGGGCGGCATCCACAAGATGCCTGCCCAGAAACTCTGTACCTCCCAATATCAGAACTCGCATTTCGTCCCCTCCGTCTTGGTTGAAAGAGCATCATGTGACAATGACTTCGTCAATCAGTCCATAGTCCCTTGCTTCGCTTGCACTCAAAAATCTGTCTCGGTCAGTATCCGCCGTTATCCGTTCTACCGGCTGCCCGGTATGTCTCGCCAAGAGGGCATTAATTTTCTCACGAGTTTTCAGCATCCAATCCGCATGGATTTTGATGTCAGAGGCCTGCCCTCTTGCTCCTCCCAGCGGCTGATGAATCATGACCTCGCTGTTCGGTAATGCAAATCGTTTACCTTTTGTACCGGCTGTCAGCAACACGGCCCCAAAGCTGGCTGCCATGCCTACGCAAATGGTTGCTACATCCGGCTTGATGTGTTGCATGGTATCGTAAATTGCGAAGCCAGCGGTGACAGATCCTCCAGGACTGTTGATGTACATCTGGATGTCCCGGTCTGGGTCATCAGCAGCGAGGAAAAGCAACTGTGCTGTGACTGCGTTAGACAGTGCGTCATCGATTTCCGAGCCAACAATGACGATTCGGTCCTTTAACAGTCTTGAATAGATATCATAACTTCGTTCCCCGCGACTCGTTTGTTCAATCACATACGGAATCAATGCCATGCTTATCACTCCTCTTATCGTCAGATTAAGCTGCCCTGTCGTATAAAGTGGTCCTCCAAGTCTTATCCGTTCTCGAATCCGTTTGATTCGGAATCAAAGTCTCCGCCACGGTAAGCGCTGTACCGGTGGCTTGTACTGGGTCAAGGACTCCGTCTTGGCATAGTTGCACCAGCATGCGAATGTCTGCGGATTGAAATGCGGCAGCATAGGCGTCCAGAATTTTTATTTGTGATTCATCTACCCTTGGTGCAACCTCTGTATCCTGTTGAACAGGTACAAGTCGTAACCTAGCCCGATGTAACGTTGCTTTTACAGCACCCGGACTTGTCTCTAGCAACGCTGCTGCCTCTCTGTCTGTGTACCGAAAAACGTCACACAACAGCAGCACGACCTGCTGTTGCGCGGTCAATCTCTGCATCAATACTTGCAAAGCGTCCAATACATCTGCAGTATCTGTGTTGTCTGCAACGGCGACACTGCGCAGTTCTTGCGGCTCGCAGAGGTGACTTGGTGCATCTTTGCGAAGACTATCTATCCATGTGTTTTTTGCAATTCGACGCAGCAGTGCGGGTACATTGGGGTGGTACTTCTCATTTTTCAAGACTGGCAGTGCCTTAAGGAGTGTTGTTTGCAACAAATCTTCGGCATCATGCGGTGACGAGCACAAAAACTCACAGTATCGACGTAACGGTGTATACATTGATGTGATGCTGCTGTTGCTGGCGGACTTGCTTTGCTGCGAGTTTGCCACCTGCCGTTGACTTGTTTGGCTCAACGAAAACGCCTCCCTTCTTTAACTGTTATCTGATAAACGATTGAGTGGTTCAAAAAGATACGGGTGAGCCGAATTTTTCTGAATTTCGAAGCGCACGGTCTGACCAATGAATTGACAAGTGGCAGCAGTCTCCAATACGAAGTGCCTTTCACCAGATACTTTAAAAAACCCTCTGATGCGCTCAGAGGGTTTGTATCAGCTTGTTGATACGATCTGGATCATATCCTAAGACCCATTCGCCTTTAATTCGCGTCTGCGGTACCCCGCGTTGACCCGTGGTCTGAAAGACCTGCATTGCCTGCTCAGGGTGTCGTTCCAGATTGACTTCCTCAAACTCCACATTCTTTTCGGTTAAAAACCTTTTAACCATTTTGCAGTAAGGTCAGGTTGAAGTGGTGTAGACTGTTACATCGCGGAGCATGTTGACGCTTCCTTTCCCGTTTAAATTGTACTTTGTACTACAAATAAAGTACCACAGTATGAACATGCTATTCAATTTGTGCCGTTTGTCTGTCAGAACGGCATCGTCAGTTGGTCTACAAAAGTCTGCAACCGAATTTCAGATTGAGCCCCGGTGCTTAGTCACCCTTGATGTACTTCCAAATCCTAAGCCGATCTCGTTTGCTCTTCGGATCCACCTGCTTTGAAACGAGCCACTTTGCTGCTTCCCGCTTCTCTTCCTTGGAAAGTCTAATGTTCAGTTCCTGAGCAAGTTCCTCCATTAGTTTTCCAGCCATATCGACTTGCTGTAACTCACTCTTGGTATATTGAACCATCGTCTTGTTGACTGTTCGCCAGTGCATAGGATTCAGCATCTTTTTCCGAAATGCCTTCAGTGCTTCCGAGGCCATAGTGTCACTCCTATCCGCATCCACGTAATTTAAAAGAGAGATTCCATAGCGTACGCAATAGCCTACGTCCAGCGTATGCATACAACTGTTCAGTTTTGTCGGCAAGTGCCCGCATTCACATATAAGTACAGGGACGCCTTGTGAGGACGAGTCTTACATTTCATCGTCTGGAGTAAGCACCTTGGTAAGGGTTACAGCTACTTCCCCGCCAAACAGCATCATGACACTGACAATGTAAATCCAAAACACCAACAGCATAAAAAATGTCAGAGTCCCATAGATGAGTTTGTAGTGGTGTAAATGGGCTGTATAGACCATGAAAGCGCCTCTTGACAGGTATATGCCCAAGGTGGACACCAAGGCACCAATGGCAAGGTGAAGGTTCTTCAATTGTCGTGAAGGAAGGAAACGGTAACAGAAATAGGATGTAGCAAAGAGGAACAGTGGGAATGCAATTCTTCCAATCCACTGCGTGGTACGCGTCCACTCTGTAAACGGAGTGTCTCGTAGGAATCGGGTGAGGAACGGTGTCACACTGGACATCAGTGCTGAGGCAATCGTTAGTACAATCAAGAGGATCAGCATAGAAAATCCCACAACATATTGAGAAAAGAAAGACCGCCGTTTCCGGATTCCCCAAATTTTATCAAGAATGTACTGGAAGGAGACAAACCCCCCCACTGAAGGCCACAAGAGTCCTAAGAGCCCTACAATGCCTATGGTTGATCCAAAGTGTTCAAGGCGAAACAGGTTAGCTTGTAAGACCTCATTTGAATCAGGCAGATTAGGTATGTAAGACTTGGCTATTCCATCAATAAACTGATTCACAATGGATGTTGGAATGACGTGGGAGGAGCTGAATACAAGCAGTAATAACAGTGGAATCATGGATGAAAAAGCAAAGTATGCGATAATCGCTCCCAAAGCACCAATGTTGTGCTCGAGTGTTCCCATTACAAGGCTTTTAACGACAGTATTTAGCACTTGCTTGAATGAAATTC
Source organism: Alicyclobacillus sp. SO9 (assembly GCF_016406125.1). Lineage (NCBI taxonomy): Bacteria > Bacillati > Bacillota > Bacilli > Caryophanales > Alicyclobacillaceae > Alicyclobacillus > Alicyclobacillus sp. SO9. The sequence goes on from NZ_CP066339.1 coordinate 2,652,672, forward strand.
GACGGTGTTTAACTCCATACATCGTGGAAAGCTCCTCAAAAAAAGAATCTCTAAATCATAGTTTAGTTTGCCCTTTACATTAGTCTTGAATCATTGGTGTTGAATCATTGGTGCAATCTGGAATGAGACATCTGTACTCTGGAATCAGAATGAAATCCCTCATTCAAACACTCATTTCCTCCATCCACGGAAACGGGTAAAATAGATGATGCACATAAGGAGAGAGATTCATGCGAGTGTTTTGGGACTTAATGTGGTATTTTAAAGCGAACAAGTGGCGTTACATGTCTGGCATCTTCCTGCTTATTCTGGTGGCGTTGCTCAATTTGATTCCGCCGCAGATTGTCGGCAGTGCGGTAGACAAAATTAGCAAGGGTACCCTGACACCAGTCCTGCTGCTCCGCTGGATTCTCTACATAGCGGGAACCGGTGTGCTCATCTACGTACTGCGTTTTTTCTGGAGAGTCATGTTGTTTGGCGCAGCCATTAAGTTATCTACAATCCTCCGGAGCAGGCTGTATGCTCATTTCTCCAAGATGTCACCGCAGTTCTACCATAATCGTCGCATCGGCGATTTGATGGCCCATTCTACAAATGACATCCAGGCCATTGAGCAGACTGGCACAGACGGAATACTGACCTTAGTTGACTCAATCACAACAGGCACCGTGGTTACAGCTACTATGGCGTTCACTTTGAGTTGGAAGTTGACTTTGGTTGCGCTTGCCCCCATGCCGTTCATGGCGCTTCTCACGAGCTATTACGGAAAATTAATGCACCGTCATTTTCATAAGGCGCAGGCAGCCTTCGCTGACTTGAATGATAAGGTACAGGAAAATATCTCGGGCGTTCGAGTTATCAAGGCTTTTGGTCAGGAAGAATCAGAGAACTCTGCATTTCAGGCTCAGTCTCAAGATGTGGTTGACAAGAACATGGCTGTGGCAAAGATTGACGCACTATTTGACCCGACTATCGGGATTGTCGTTGCAGTGTCGTTTTTTCTCACTGTTTCCATTGGTTCCTTGTTTGTCATTCACGGCCGACTCTCAATCGGGCAGTTGACTACATTTACAATGTATCTAGGGCAGCTAATCTGGCCAATGCTGGCATTTGGGTGGTTATTCAATATTGTGGAGAGAGGTCGAGCCTCCTATGACAGGGTTCGAAAACTACTTTCAGTGCAACCGGACATTGTCAATCAGGCCGGGGCTAGTCAGAAGCGGCCCTCAGGTGACCTTAACTTTAGCATTGATTCCTTCGCTTATCCGAATTCACATCAGTCCGTGTTAACAGACATTTTAGTTCAGTTGCAAAAAGGCAAGACTTTAGGGTTGGTGGGCAAAACCGGTGCTGGAAAAACAACATTGCTGAAACTGCTTTTACGTGAGTTTGATTGCCACAGCGGTGACATCGTTATTGGCGGACAATCGATTTACGATGTAACTTTGGATGCGTTGCGGGCCAGCATTGCTTATGTACCACAAGACCATTTTCTGTTCTCTGCGACAATCCGTGAAAACATCGCTTTTGGCAAACCCGCAGCGGCTACTGAAGAGATTTACAAGGCTGCTTCCATCGCTGCAGTTCATCAAGACATACTGGGTTTCGCAGACGGGTATGACACCCTAGTCGGTGAGCGCGGTGTCACCCTCTCTGGCGGTCAGAAGCAGCGAATCTCCATCGCCAGAGCTCTGTTGCTTGATTCCGAGATTCTCGTCTTGGACGACTGCCTTTCCGCCGTCGATGCGAAGACTGAAAATGAGATTTTGCAGAGTTTGACGGTTGACCGGGTTGATAGAACGACAATCATCACAGCGCATCGACTGAGTGCAGTTCAACACGCAGATGTCATCGTGGTCCTGTCCGACGGAGCCATTCTCGAGCAAGGCAATCACGAAGAACTCATGAGACAAGGCGGTTGGTACTGTCAGATGTATCGTCAGCAACAGCTTGAATCACTGATTGAGGAAGGGGGCCGAATATGACTCCACGGGAGACCTTAGGGCCCAGCCAAGAGGTAGGGGACAGACAAATCTTCGCGCGTTTGCTCTCATATCTAAGGCCCCACTGGAAGCTTCTTCTCGCCGCCGTAACAATTTTGTTGTTGGCGACTTCTTCTGATGTGGTTGGTCCTATTCTGATTAAGGTTTACATAGATAATTATCTTCGGCCGCGGGTCTTCCCTGCTTTACCCGTGACACTTCTTGGCGGAGGTTATTTATTTTTGCAGGTTGCTGCAGGCCTGTTAAACTTCGTACAACTGATATGGTTTCAGAAAATTGCTCTTAAAGTTATTCAACGGTTGCGAGTGGATGTGTTTAGTCACCTACAGTACCTGGGCTTAGCGTTCTTTGACCGAAAACCAGCAGGGTCTTTGGTGTCTCGAATTACCAACGACACAGAAGCGATTAAGGAACTGTATGTGAGCGTGCTCTCAACCTTTGTTCAAAGTTCGTTTTTGTTGATTGGAATTTTCGTGTCGATGTTTGTGCTAGATGCGCGTCTAGCTGCGCTTTGCCTCGTCCTCGTTCCAGTCATCTTTGGTATTATGCAAGCCTATCGAAGGTTCAGTGCTCCGGTGTTTTTGTTGGCTCGTCACAAGTTGAGTGCGCTCAACGCGAAGTTGAGTGAGTCGCTGCAAGGAATGTACTTGATTCAAGCTATGCGCCAGCAGCAACGATTGAAAAGCCAATTTGAGCAGATAAATGACGAGTATAAAGAGGCCCGACTCAAAAACGTGTATTTAAATGGTCTACTGTTGCGACCTTTGGTTGATGTCGTCTATTTGCTTACCCTAATACTAATCCTCTCGGTGTTTGGGGTTCAGTCGTTTACCAGGTTTGTGGACATTGGCGTTCTGTACGCTTTTGTCAATTATCTTGACAGGTTTTTCGAGCCCGTTAACCAGATGATGATGCAGTTAAATATGCTGCAACAAGCCATCGCCTCATCCAGGCGTGTGTTCGAATTGCTCGACGAGACGGAATTCTCTCCTCTGCATATGCCAGACAACGACAGATCAGGCCAAGGGTCTGCGGCCGCCCGAACAACGGGATTAAATGAGAGTGCCGATGTTCCCGCAGGTCATAATGCAGACCCTAGAACCAGTTCATTAGGTCAGAGCGTTGTTCGAGAGATCCCAAGTATCACCAACGGCGAAGTGTGTTTTGACGGTGTGGATTTTTCCTACGATGGAAAGACGCAGGTCTTAAAAAACATTACGTTCACTGCGCATCCAGGACAGACTGTTGCAATTGTCGGGCACACAGGGAGCGGAAAAAGTTCAATCATTAACTTGCTGCTGCATTTTTATGAACCCAGTAGTGGAACAATCACGATTGACGGACACCCTCTTAACCAATTTTCAAAGATGGAACTCCGGTCCAAGTTGGGTCTCGTACTTCAGGATGCGTTCTTATTCGCAGGGGATGTTAAGAGCAATATTCGCCTTGGACGTGATATATCCGACAACATGGTTCAAGCAGCAGCGGAATTTGTGCAAGCCCATTCCTTCATACAGCGTCTTCCCCATGCATACGAAGAACAGGTCGGGGAACGAGGGACGCAGTTTTCTGGAGGGCAGCGTCAATTGCTGTCCTTTGCTCGCACTATGGCAGATGAACCTAGAATCCTTGTGCTGGACGAGGCCACGTCGTCCATCGATACGGAGACGGAACAAGCGATTCAGTTGGCACTTGAACGCATGCAGAGAGGAAGAACGACAATTGCTATCGCTCATCGCCTTTCCACGATTCAGGATGCAGATTTGATACTGGTCTTGCATCACGGAGAAATCATTGAACGAGGAACTCACCAAGAACTGCTTTCACTGGAAGGACTGTATCACAAGATGTACCTGTTGCAGCAAGGAGGGCGTGCAAATAATTTGACAGTTATCGATTAGAAAGATTCACAATTGACCATACCTTTATGTAAAGACGGGCTTTGCCCGTCTCTCATATTTATTCAAGGAGTTTGTTATGAACATCCATTGGCTACTGATTGCAGCTTTTACGGTCTTAACATTTCTCGTCTTGCTTGCTTTTGTACGTTGGATTGGCAGTACGCAGTTGAGTCAGGTTACTTTTTTTAATTGGGTTGCAGGAGCGTGTATGGGGAACATCGGCGCCAATATGATTTCTGCGCATAACACCAAGGGTTGGACAGAAAACTTTTTTGCTCTGCTGGTATTTACGTTGGCAACGATTGTGGCAGCTTGGATTTCTCTTAAGAATCGGGGACTAAGGCGATTGGCAAACGGAGAACCCGTGATTCTGGTTCACAAGGGAATTTTGCTGAGGGAGAACCTGAAAAAAACCAAAGTAAACATTGATGTCCTCATGATGCTCTTGCGGCAAAAGGGGTATTTTGCATACCAAGATATTGAGTACGCGATTTTAGAGCCTACTGGAAGTCTCAGTATTCTGCCAGTTCAGGAAGCTCAGTCTGTCTCAAAAAAAGATTTGAAGGACGGTCCAGACTTATCTGAAGACAAGGGCGGTCCTTTTGCTGAGATTGTTATCGACGGCACAATTGACGAAGACAAGCTCTACAAGACTGGTCATGATAAAATTTGGCTTCAGCGACAGATACTTGATTCTGGAGCAGCAGGGCTCTCAGAAATCACATATCTTGCTGTGAACAAACAGGGTCACGTCATTGTCGACGCAAATCGACTCAAGAACAATACTGCAGATAAAAACGAGCCCTTTTAGTCAATCTTTTGGTAGATAAACGGCCGAACGATTTTGAAACCGTATGTTTGTGGAGAGAAAATCTGTTCCGTACTGCCAACAAATAAATATCCCCCAAATTTAAGTGCCTTCGAAAACTCCGAAAGAACGTGTGCTTTGGCTTCATCAGTGAAATAAATCAGTACATTCCGGCAGATAACAAGGTCTTGATTGCGAGGATACGGATCTGCAAGCAGGTTGTGTCTTGAAAACTCTATGTGGCGTTTATAACGATTGCTAATTTGCCAGGTTGAGTCTTTTTCGGAAAAGTAGTCGTTCAAATAGTGTTCTGGTACACACTTCATTTGATGCGACTTGTAGATTCCCAGTTTTGCTGCTGCAAGTGCATTCTCGTCCAAATCCGTTGCTGTAATGTGATACGGTCGGCTGATTTTGTCTTCAAGAAGAATGGCCAGTGTATAGGGTTCCTCTCCGGTTGAACAGGCTGCACTCCATGCGCGAATCGTCCCCGACTGAGCCGTCAACAAGTCCGTTAAACTATCCCAACGGTCCGGATTACGAAAGAATTCGGACACATTTATAGTGAGTTTGTCCATTACTGCACGAAGGACACCGTCATTGTTTTGAATGGCGTTAAAGAACTCCGGGAATGAGGAGTACTCAAGCCGCTGCATCAATGTAGTCAGTCTGCGCTCCATCTGTTGACGCTTATACCTTCGCAAGTCAATTCCGCAATAGTGATAGAAATCCAACATAAACTGATTATACTGAGACATTTTACTCTCCTTATGCAACAACACAGACAGGTTGTAATGGAATGCGTATTCAACTACTTCAAAGGCGGTGAAATTGTGAATCAAGAAGATAAGGTTGGACTTATTCTCAGCGGAGGAACGCTGAAAGGCGCTGCCCATGCAGGGGCTATAGAAGCGCTCGCTGAGCTCAACATTCCGATTCACTGCATAGCTGGTACCAGCGCAGGATCAATCGTCGGAACACTGTACGCACATGGATATCGCAGTTCTGAGTTCAAAAGTCTGCTCAAAACTTTTCCTGGCGTCAAACTCCTCGACTACGGCTTTCCAATTTCGTCGCACCTGTGGTATCACACATTAAAACGGTGTCACCGACATCGAAAGGCAAGTACTCTGTCCGTCGGACTGCTCAAGGGACGGAAACTCAAGCGATATGTCTCGAGATTGCTTAAAGGGCGGAACGCTCAGATCCCCTATTATATTGTGGCAACAGATTTGAATTCTGGAGACCCAGTCGTATTCTCCAATGCAGCCGAAACACGGCACAGTGACGGTTTGATGCCGATTACCAATCTTCCTACGTCTATTTTAGCCAGTTGTGCCATGCCGGGTATTTTCAGCCCGGTCTTTACAAACGGGCAACTCCTTGTCGATGGTGCAATTAGACACTACGCGCCCGTTCATGTACTTCGTCAAGCAGGGTGTTCAAAGTTGATTCTCATCAACTTGCTCACGCTAGATACCGATTGGAAGCCATATACAGTCCTCGATATCGTTGCTCGTTCCTTCGAAGTGATGCTTCGTGAAACGATTGAAGATGATATACACGGCCGAGATTTGACCGTAATTGAACCCGCCCTGTCTCACGTGAAGTGGACCTCTTTCGACGAATTAGACGCATGTTATGCAGAAGGCTACAACGCTGTTATGAGAAATCGCACGAAACTTATTAAAATGCTAAACGACCCGGAACCCGTCGGGAGCGGACCCGTAATTTCGTTTCAATCTGCCAATCGCAACTAGAATCCCACGCGTAGATGATTGAGCAAAGAGGCCGTCTCGCAGCAGAATCTCAATTCGCTTCGTAAGTACGGCCTCTTCACTACAATTCTTTGTTTGTCAGGAACGCGTCTGCCTTCAGTCTCCAGCAGGACGCCAACATCAGTCAAAATCAAGTCATTCGTGATGCCGGTAAAAACACATCAGAATGCCAATTTACTCAGGCCAGCCAAGCGTCCACAGAACGCTCATAGTTGGTAGCGCCTTCGGGGAACCACAGCCCGATTTCCCGGTTTGCACTCTCAGGAGAATCTGAGCCGTGAATGATGTTCATTCCGATTGTCAATCCTAAGTCTCCTCGAATCGTTCCCGGTGCGGATTCTGCAGGATTGGTCTTACCCATCATAGTTCTAGCAGTAGCGATGGCATTTTCGCCCTCCCAGACCATTGCAAAAACTGGCGAAGAGGTAATGAAACTGACCAAATCACCAAAGAAGGGGCGCTCTTTGTGTTCCGCATAATGCTGTTCGGCTAATTCTCTAGACACGGAAATAAACTTCCCGCCAACCAGTTTAAAGCCCTTGTTCTCAAAACGAGATACGATTTCTCCCACAAGACCTCTTTGAACTCCGTCAGGCTTTACCATAATAAAGGTTTGTTGTACTGTCATGTGTGATTCCACTCCCTCTTAATTTTTCTCCATGGACTGCACTACTACTGCTTCGCGCTAGTATCCCAATCGTATCTTACGCAATTCTCAATTAGACTTCAAACATCATCTAGCGGTTATGTAGTGTCCCTCTCAACACTTGTCCTAATAAGCTCGCCGATTTACAAAGTTAGATACAGTTGTAAGGTCGTCGACTGCTTGGTGAGGCCGAAGTGTTTCAAGTTCCTTTAGAGCTTTTTCCAAGTATCGGTTTGCCAGGTCTCGTGCCACTTGCAACCCGCCTGTAGCTTTAATGATTTCAACCGCGCGCAGGACAGTGGTTTTGTTCATATTCTCACGAACAATAGTACGCAGTTCACGGGCGTTTTCGCCCCTTCCTGCGTACAGTGTTGGCAACGTGAGGTTGCCTTGTTGAAGGTCTCCTCCCACGGGTTTGCCGACCACTTGCTCATCTCCTTCGAGATCGAGCAAATCGTCCGTTATTTGAAACGCCATTCCCGTGTAGTAGCCAAAGCGTCGGAGTCGGCGGACCGTCTCGTCGTCCGCATTGCCAGCCCTTGCGCCAAGGGAACAACTAATCGAAATCAGTAGAGCAGTCTTTCGCTCTACGCGGCGTAGATAGTTTCGGACATTTTGTTCCCAATTGTAAAAGTCTCGGATCTGGTCAATTTCACCTTCACAGAGACGCACAATTGCATCAGACATTTCGCGGTGAATTCTAAGGTCACTGACATTGGACATCAACCGAATTGCACGGGCAAATAAAAAGTCGCCCGTGTACATGGCTGCACGGTCACCATAAGTAGATCTTACCGTCGGCTTGCCTCGTCGCACGGAGGCGTCGTCAATGACGTCATCGTGAACCAGCGATGCCATATGTATCATTTCCAAAGAAGCGGCCACCGAGTACACAGCCTGGCGGTCCATGCCATCCCCGAATTGGCTGCACATTAAGGCAAACAAAGGGCGAATACGTTTCCCGCCAGCCTTGAGCAACTGTTTCGCGGACTGCGTAAGTTTTGTATTACCTGATTCCACTGAGTTGCTCAAGAGTGATTCAACGTTGTCAAGTTCAGCGCGATAGCGTTTGTATGAGTCGATAAATTGCATTTGCATCTGAATAATCCTCAACCTTTTGCCCAATGTAATGCGGCAATGCCTCCTGCAAGAGGATGGCTGCACGATAAAGAATACACAACTAGGAATTTCCTTCGGACAGAGAAAAGTGGTGCTCGAAATTCTGTTGAATGGACTGCAAGTAGTCAATGAAAAAGGAAGAAATGGGTTCAAGAAATGTATTGGCTTGTACGGTCAGCAGTCGATTCATGACTTCTGTGAGCCAATCCTTCCCGTGACTGCGTTGTAGACGAACTCCGCTCATCTGCGGCATCTCTTTCAGGATGTGCGCTTCGACCAACGACTGAATCTGCGATTGCCACTGTTCTGGTTTCTGCAGAAAGTGATTGGCGAGTACATACAGCAGTTCGCCTTCCACAATTTCGTACAGATTGGCTCGATCCTCGAACAAGGCATCACTGGACAAATCCAACAGAGTCATCTTTGCTTCGTTAATCCGCACCACAGCGTCACATAAGTCATAAAGTAACTCAGTATCACCAAGATGGGAGAGGACGTAATAGTATTGACTACTGCTAAAGTCGCCCGTAAGAACAAACAGTTGCCGTATTCGTTCTGCCTGGTTATCAATTTCATCATGAATTGATAAGCCCTCCTGCAGCAACAACACGGCTTCCAATATTTCCTGCGCACGGTCTTGTTTAACACCGCTGACTTTCAGTATGGCAGCGCCGACTTCAAAATGAAATTTACTCGCTTCCGGTTTGACATCGCGCGCTTCCAGATACGGATTAAACAAGTAGCGCTGGACTCGTTGGTTCACGTCCTCATAGAGCACGCTGTCTGCCTCAATTCTTACCACGCGTCCTTCATCCCCCTGTTTTGCAATACTCACTGACCGATATAAAAGAGCTTGTGTTTCGCATCATATAAAAAGACCTTTCTCAGTATAACACAACCATGAAACCATATGACATACAACGTCATGCCACGCTTCTACAACTCACCACTAACGGTGGAAATTGTGCCGTGTTTTGTGTACAGGGTTGCGTTACCCCGTATTTTCATGGCGGACGTATGTTCAGTGAATTGTGCAATCATTAATTCGTTCTTATCAAGCTTCTCTGCATGGTGAAACTTCGTTTCAGATCCGCGGGTCAGTCCGATGACTTGCACTCCGTTTTCTTTGGCCTGAATGACAAAATAATCACCCATTACGGGAGAATCACTCATACCTATCCCCTCCTCCACTCTATTCCCAAGGTTTACGTATTACGATTTGAGCGGTACCCTCAACGCTTAGAGATTACCATTAACCTTCAGTATTGCCATTAACAATGAAAAACCAGCGTTTCTCACGCTGGCTTGCTGGTCGGAATGCCGGGATTTGAACCCGGGACCTCTACCTCCCCAAGGTAGCGCGCTACCAGGCTGCGCCACATCCCGCAGTTCACTCTTTGGACGCAGTAGCATTATATCGAATTCTTTCTCTCAGTGCAATGGATATAAGCTGCGGAGAAACCGGAAACGGCGCAAAGACAGTTCTCTGCGCCGCGAGTGTTTACTTTGTTGACCCAGTCCGACGACAGCCTTCAGAGAATAATAGCGATAAGACCGCCGCTGCCTTCGTTGATGATGCGTTGCAGTGTCTCTTTAAGTTTGAACTGCGCATTTTCCGGCATCATAGAAAGTTTACCTGAGATACCTTCTTTAACGATGGCTGCCAAGGATTTACCAAAGATATCGCTTTGCCAAATTTTCAAAGGGTCCTTTTCAAAGTCCTGCATTAAATAGCGCACAAGCTCTTCAGATTGTCGCTCAGTACCAACAATCGGTGCGAACTCGGATTCTACATCCACTCGAATCATATGAATAGACGGTGCCGTGGCTTTTAACCGAACTCCAAATCTAGATCCGTGTTTGATAAGTTCAGGTTCATCTAGTGTCATCTCTTCCAAAGACGGAGGAGCTACTCCATAGCCGGTCATTTTCACCATCTTCAGAGCCTCAGCAACTTTGTCATATTCCTTTTTCGCGTAGACAAAGTCCTTCATCATTCGCAGCAGCTGATCACGTCCGTTAATCCGCTCACCGACAACCTCTGTCAGCACTTGGTCGTAAAGTTCATCCGGGGCCGACAACTCGATGACGGCCACACCTTTTCCCATGTCCATCTGTGACAACCCTGCATATGAAACGAATTCATAATATGAAAAATCCTGTACCACCCTGTCAATATCCCGAATTCTGCGAATGTCTTGAATGGTCTCGCGAACGGCCGTTTGAAACTGCTCCCTGAGCCAATGGTCTTCATCTAAGACCATCACCCAATTCGGCAAATTGACGTTCACTTCTTTGACAGGAAATTCAAACAGGGCCTCGCGTAAGACGGTGTTGATTTCATGCGTTGTAATGGTCGCACAGGACAGCACAATCACGGGAACGTCGTATTTCTCATTGAGCTCTGAACGAAGGTTCTGAGCCTGTGGATTCTCTGGATTTACCGAGTTAACAATAACTACGAAAGGTTTGCCGAGTTCCTTCAGCTCTTCAATCACTCGCTCTTCGGCGCTGACATAGGACTCACGGGGAATTTCAGCAATACTTCCGTCTGTTGTCAGTACAACTCCCAGAGTAGAGTGGTCACTTATGACCTTACGTGTTCCGATTTCTGCTGCTTCTTCAAATGGTACAGGGTCGTCGAACCAGGGAGTGGAAACCATCCTTGGTCCATTTTCATCTTCGTATCCCCTTGCCCCGTCGACGGCATATCCGACGCAGTCTACAACCCGTACGTTCACATCCAATCCTTCCGCGACAGAAATTTCAACCGATTGATTTGGAACGAACTTGGGTTCCGTAGTCATAATGGTTCTTCCCGCTGCACTTTGGGGCAGCTCATCAGTCGCTCTGGCGCGTTCGGATTCTTCTTTAATATTTGGTACAACGACTAGTTCCATAAACTTCTTAATGAATGTGGATTTGCCTGTACGTACAGGGCCGACTACGCCGAGGTAAATGTCGCCCCCTGTCCGCTCTGCGATATCTTTAAAGACGTCGAATTTTTCCACGCTTTCCCCTCCCTCAAGTTGACCGGCGTAGAGTATCACCCGCAAGTCCCTCCAAGCCCCGATGCTGTCCATTTTGGCAAGGACAATACATGTATATGCGATGCTAGCCGGGCTATGCGTTGGAGGTTGGACGAATGCTGACACTGACTATGTATATGTCCGAGCTGGATGTGTAGAACATTCGCTGAGCAGATGTAGTGCAAGTTAGGACAGATATGAAAGAGAGCAGCGCCCCTGCGGGCACTGCTCTCTAAAAGCTAGATTTACTTTCCTTGCTAAATTTCATGTCAGAATGGAAGTAGGACCTACAGGTCTATTCCTCGATATGTGTTTCGTATGCCGCCGCATCAAGGAGGTTGTCCGCTTCACTGGAGTCTTGCATCTCTACGGCAATCATCCACCCCTTGTCATAAGGGCTTTCATTCACAAATTCCGGGTTATCCTCTAGTTGCGTATTGATTTCTACAACTTTTCCCGTAATGGGAGCAAACAAGTCTGAAACAGTCTTCACAGATTCCACTGTACCAAAAGTTTCGTCCACCTTAATTTCCGTGCCTTGCTCAGGCAGTTCTACAAAGACAATGTCGCCCAGTTCTTCTTGGGCAAAGTATGTAATTCCGATGTACGCTTTTGTTCCTTCAACACGAACCCATTCGTGTTCCTTTGAATACTTTAGATTTTCGGGTACTTGGCTCATCGAATCACCCTCTCATTCTGTTTCATCGGCAACTGCCGCTAATACCATCTTATCAGAAGTCATCATGCGGCTCTAGTGTCCCCAATACAGCAATTACGATATTTTCAGGACTCCCACTCAGCCGTTAGGTTTTCCTTCGCAACTTCTTCAATTTCGTGACTTCGCGCTCGTCCCATCAGAGCTTCAACAGCCTCATCAAGAGGCATTTGTTCGAACAATACCCGGTGCAAGGTTTGTGCAATCGGCATTTCGACCGCCGCCTTCTTTGCAAGTTCTACGGCAATTCTTGTAGAATTGACACCTTCAACAGCCATTCCAATGCTTGCAAGTGCCTCTGGCAGCGCCTTTCCTTGACCCAGCATCCTGCCTGTACGAAAATTTCGACTATGAATACTCGTACACGTTACGATTAAGTCGCCAACGCCGGAGAGGCCGGCAAACGTGAGTGGAGACGCTCCGAAGGTGAGGCCCAATCGTACAATTTCTGCAAGACCGCGGGTCATGAGTGCTGCTTTGGCGTTGTCACCAGCTCCCAATCCATCTGCTACACCTACAGCCAAAGCAATAATGTTCTTCAGACTGCCCCCGAGTTCTGCGCCCACTACATCCGGGTTTGTGTAGACACGCAAATACTGATTCATGAGCACATCCTGCACAGTTTCTGCGATAAGCCGTCGTTTCGACGCCACCACGATGGTGGCAGGTAAATGCGCAATGACTTCTTCCGCATGACTCGGTCCTGTAATGACAGCGATTTGCTCTTCTGGTATGTGTGCTCTCACAGCCAGTACTTCGCTGACACGCATCTTACTGTCTGGATCAAACCCCTTGACTGCGTGCGCTACCACCGGAATAGAAGATGAGAGGCATGCACTGAGGTCTTCTGCCACATGAGCAACGGATTTGGACGGTACTGCAACAACAATGAGTTCTGCCCCTTCTACAGCCTCGCACAGGTTGTGTGTTGCACAAAGGGTGTCAGGCAATATGGCTCGTTGCAGATACCGATGATTTCGGTGCTCTTGATTCATCTCGTCAGCTTGCTCTCGGCGTCTTGCCCAGAGCGTTGTCTTGTGCCCGTTTTCTGCCACCACTGAAGCGATAGCAGTTCCCCAACTGCCAGCTCCCAAGACCGCAACTTTCATGCAGACCCTCCTTGTTATGAAAGACCTATGCAGGGAATTCAATCCGACGTGCGTTCACGGATTCGTAATCGAATCGGCGTCCCGTCAAAGCCGAATGCCTGGCGAAGCTGGTTTTCCAGATATCTTTCGTACGAAAAGTGCAGAATTTCTTTGTTGTTGACAAATACAACAAAAGTTGGCGGTTTGACACCGACCTGTGTGGCGTAAAAAATTTTCAGTTTACGCCCTCTGTCGGTAGGAGGCGGGACAGACGCTACAGCATCTTGCACAACCGAATTCAGTGTGGAAGTGGGAATGCGTATGGCATGGGTCTCAGCTAGACTTCCCGCGAGGGGCAATATCCTGTGTACACGCTGCTGTGTCAACGCAGAGACAAATTGAACAGGAGCCCACCTCATAAAGGGAAATTCTTGCTGGATTGTTTCGACAAAGCGATGAGCAGTCTTATCGTCCTTTTCAACAATGTCCCATTTGTTTACCAAAAAAGCAATAGCACAACCGGCATCTAAAGCGTAGCCTGCAACACGTTTATCTTGCTCTGTGATTCCTTCGTTTCCATCCAAAACCACAAACACCACATCGGAGTCCTCAATGGCTCGAAGTGCACGCAGCACACTGTACTTTTCGATTCGTTCATACACTTTTCCCCGTCTCCGCATGCCGGCAGTATCCACCAATACATAGGCCTGACCGTCATGCAGCAGTTCGCTGTCAATCGCATCTCGGGTGGTGCCAGCTATGTCACTGACCATCACCCGCTCTTCACCGAGCAGACTATTCACCAGTGATGATTTGCCGACATTTGGTCGTCCAATAAACGAGATACGGATAGCGTCCTCATTGTACGGTTCTTGAGGGATTTGCGGAAACGAGGCAACGACAGCATCGAGCAGGTCACCCGTACCGTTTCCGTGTTCGGCGGAAATGCCGACAAGCTCCTCAAACCCGAATTCGTAGAATTCATATGATCCCGGTATATGACTGGGGTGATCCAACTTGTTCACAGCCACCACTACCGGCTTCTTTGACCTGCGCAGGATCCCTGCAACTTCTTTGTCTGCTTCTGTCATGCCGACACGGCCATCGACGAGAAATACAATCACATTGGCTTCATCGATAGCCAACTCTGCTTGCACGCGAATCAGATTGACCATTTCATCAGCATCATCAAGCTCAATGCCGCCTGTATCAATCATCCGGAATTCTTGGCCGTTCCAGTCTACTTTGGTATACAATCTATCTCTTGTCACACCGGATACGTCTTCAACAATGGCCAGTCTCTGTCCTACAATCCTATTGAACAGGGTGGATTTTCCCACATTCGCTCGGCCAACAATTGCTACTACTGGCAACCCCACAAAACGTCAGTCCCTACCGTTAAAATTAGGTTTTTGCACTAATATGCCGCGAATCTAATTCGTCAATTCAGTTTCCTCAGCCATTCCTTCATCCAGATTCCGAAGTGTTGCTTCATACCGGCGGCGTGGAGGCAGTGACTGCGTGTATCCCATCGTACCATAGAGCAGGCCGCTTCCCGTGGCGGGGACAACAGTTACAGGTTTCCCGAGTTCATTGCTCAACTGTTCGACTGTATAGTCATCCAAGAAGACATCCGCGTCATCTTTTAACATAATGTCTGGAAGGAGAAGAGCGTCCACATCTTCTAATTTACCCCTTAATTGAGTAACAATATCCTGACCTGTCAGCAATCCGGTCACTGTAACGTGATGCCCATAAAAATCGTTCAATATAGGAAAAACTTCTTTATACAGTCCACTTACATCATCAAGCCTGCTCAAACAGCTTCTGATTGTTTTTTCGGCAGAGGTACTGGTTACAACGCCAACACGGCGCACCTTGGTTCCTAATGAGCGGGGTACATAAGGCCAGACCTCTTCAATTTCGTCCAGAAGTGTTCTAATCACGCCTACCCCGTTTTCTGTTTGACCAAAGTCGTCGTAAAACTCCGTGGGCGGAACGTCCATGTCTGCCAACACGTACAGTTCATCTGCTGCATACACAAACGAAGAGCCGAGTTTTGGACGCAGGTACTCCTGCCACGAGCGAATCTGTTGAATCACCTGTTTCGCTTCCTCGTGTGATACAGGGCGCATGGAATGCAGACCGCGCCGATGTTTGGTCAGGCCTACAGGTACGATGGAAAGTGTTTTGACGGCTGGATAAAAGGGAGCCAAATCGCGAATTGTTTTATCCAGTTCTTCTCCATCATTCCACTCCGGACACAGCACAACCTGTGTGTTCATTTCTATTTCGTTATCCGCCAAGTACCTTATCTGGTTGAGGATCTCACCGGACCGCTTGTTCGCAAGCATTCTTACTCGCAGCTCAGGATTTGTTGTATGCACGGACACATTGAGAGGAGACATTTTTAATCGAACAATTCGCTCTAACTCCTGTTCCTTAAGGTTCGTCAGCGTAATGAAATTGCCGTGGAGAAATGACAACCGGTAGTCATCGTCTCGTACATTCAGTGTCTTTCTCATATTGCCCGGGACTTGATCGACGAAGCAAAATACACATTTATTGTGACACAAATGGACTTTGTCTACAGTGGGGTTCTCCCAATCCACCCCAAGTCCCTCATCGTAGTCCTTCTCGACTTCGAACACCCATACTTCTCCATCAGACTTCTTGACTTCCAGTTCAAGCTCTTCCGTCGACAGTGCAAATTGCAAGTCTATAATATCTGTGATGGATTCACCATTAATTTTCAGAACTTCATCTCCAGCTTGTAATTCCAATTCTTCAGCCAGAGAATTACTGTGCACACGTGCTATGTGCGGCATATGACCACTCCTGATTGGAAACTTGCCGATTGCGCCCGGCAGCTTTCATTGACTCATTATGGGGGAGAAGCCCCGCTCAGGTCAAATACAGCGCTTTAACAACCTGTGAGCGCAAAAAAGCTGTGGCAGAACTTCTGCCACAGCTATCTATATTACAGGATTAGTGTTTGTTGAACAAGTCGCCGAATAAGTCGCCTAAGGTGGCTCCGGTGCCAGGTCCATCATTTTGTTTCTCCATGAACTTGTCTGTCTCTTTGTTGGACGGTACTTTGTCTTCTACAGCATCTTTAATCGAGAGAGAAACACGTTTCCGTTCCGGTTCAAAGGATAAGATTTTGACGTTCACCTTATCGCCTACTGAAAGCGCATCTTCAGGATGTGCTACATGCTGCTGCGAGATTTGTGAAACATGGACCAATCCTTCGAGCCCCGGCTTCAATTCCACAAACGCTCCAAAATCCACGAGACGTTTTACTTCACCTTCAACGATGTCACCTTCTTGGAACTCCTCAGTATATTCATCCCAAGGGCTTGGAGCTGCCTCCTTCATGGACAGGGAAATGCGTCCTGCTTCCGGGTCAACTCGCAAGACGGTCACTTTAACGTGATCGCCTGCTTTAACGACTTCGGACGGATCATCCACATGGTGCCAGGCGAGTTCAGAGATGTGTACCAGACCATCGACGCCGCCAACGTCTACAAAGGCGCCGAAATTGGTCAATCGCTGTACGGTTCCTTCAACCACTTGACCTTCGTGCAAGTCATGTAAGACATTTTCGACTCGCTCGTGGTGTTCGTCATCGAGAACGGCCTTGCGCGACAAGACCAACTTATTGTTCTCCGGATCAATTTCGATGACACGGGCTCGAATCGTCTTCCCTTTAAATTCCTCAAGGTCTTCGACGAAATGGCGGTCTACCAAAGACGCAGGGATAAAGGCGCGAACACCCAAATCGGCAACCAAACCGCCCTTTACCACGTCTTTTATGACGACTTCCAACATTTCGCCACTCTCAAACTTGTTTTGCAAGTCACCCCAAGCATCCGCTGCGTCAGCCTCGCGTTTGGATAAAATGACGACTTCCGACTCGTCGTCAACTTTTAAAACCTTGCTTCTTACTTCATCCCCCGTATTCACCACTTCACTGGGATGGTCGATTCTCAAGACGGAGAGCTCGCGGATTGGGATAATACCTGCGAACTTATATCCAATATCTACAGTTACCTTTTTCTCCTCAACTTCTGTAACTGTTCCTGTGACGACATCACCAGGTTCCACAGTTGAAGTATTCATCATTTCACTAATATCTTCAGACATGAAAAGCCCTCCTCGTGACTACAACTTTTATTTTCTCTCGTGTTCTGAAATGGATTCAGAAACGAGGGATACATCTACTGCTGCTGCTCTCTGCTATCTTGCTCAATCAAGAGCGCGATATGTTGCATAATACGCTCCATTAAGCTTTCATTCGTGTCTTGTGGTTCTGGCATAATGGGCTCTCCAAACCGAACAGTCAACCGTCTGCCAATCTTATATGTACCGATAATAGCTGCTGGTACAATAGGACAGTTTGCCTTTCGGGCAATAAACGACGCGCCCATCATTCCTCTCCCGAGTTTTCCATCCTTGGAACGATGGCCTTCAGGGAAGACAACCAAACAGCTGCCTTGAGCTGGTATGGCTAAAGCCTTGCGGATAGCACCCTTATCTTGTCCGCCCCGCCGAACAGGAAAAGCTCCTAATCGGTAAATCAGCCAACCCAAGGGCTTCACCCGAAAGAGTTCGTCTTTTGCCATAAAGTGTACGTATCGCGTCGTACTTAGTCCTAATACTGGCGGATCTAAGTTGTGAATGTGATTGCTGCAGATGACTGCAGCACCAGATTGCGGTACGTGTTGTTGACCGATGACTCGATAGCGGAATATCATTTTAAAGAACAAAGTGACCGCTGAGCGGGCAAACCGATACAAGAGAGCGCTGTGATATTCCTTTACTGTCTCCATGATAGCGTCTGCTCCACAATCGTCATTATCTCCAAAACGACTTCGTCTACGCTCTTTCCGGTTGAGTCTATGCGGTGTGCATCCTGTGCCGGTTTGAGTGGCGCTACAGTTCTCGAAGAGTCTTGTTCGTCTCGTTTGGCTAGCTCAGCCGCAACCTGTTCTGTTGCCGAAGAAAACCCGCTTTCGATAAATTCTCTTCTGCGTCGTTTCGCTCGTTCTTCCAGGCTTGCGGTTAAGAACACCTTGACGGTCGCATGCGGAAGAACCACAGTACCTATATCTCTTCCATCCATTACAACAGGATGTTGACTACTTAATTCCCGCTGTAACGTCGTGAGTTCACTGCGAACATCCGGATGTGCGGACACCGCCGACACCGCATTAGAAACCTCGGGAGTACGCAGTTCCCGCGTCACATTGTTAGAGCCTACCCATATTTCAACGTTCCCCTGTTCAGTTCGTTCCAAGTGTATTGGAGACTTCCTCATTAATTGTACAATAGAGGAACTGTCCTGTGGGGAAACACCCCGTTGCAGGGCAAGCCAAGCAACAGCACGGTACATTGCCCCCGTATCAAGGTAGAGCAACCCCAGGCGCTCTGCTAGTTCTTGAGCTACAGTACTCTTTCCAGACCCTGCAGGTCCATCAATTGCTATTGTCATATGATGCATCCAACACATTCTCCTAGTTGTCCTCTGAATAACAAAAAGCAGGCCCAGACGCCCGCTTTAGATGTCATTCACCATCATTCATGTGCAATCCGGTTTAGCTCCAAAGTTGAATCGAAAGCGGCGCGATACAACAACATCTTGCAATCTCCATAGTAGCACAGTGCGCGGATTTTTCGCAACGAATCACTGGCAACTATTTCTGGGGATTACGGAATAAAACGAGCGTTTGGAAGAGCAGCTTGCTGTTGCTGCGGTGAGAGAACAACTGTGCGTCCGGGTGCAGGTCTCAGCAAAGCAGGATTATTGTGATCGACTGTGATGTGTACTGTTTGGGTCAGCCCATGTGCAATCAGTTCTAGCTTACTTCCGTTATGTACGGGGACGCGTACGGAACCCTGCGACAACGTACCAACTTGATGCCCATTCTCCATGACCTGTATATTCAACCCCTGCGCACTTTGCGGAGCCAGGTAAAGCTGAATATATGCTGTCCGCTTTGCACTGGCTGAAAAGGCCGATGCACTTGAGTAGACAACAAAGCGCCCTTCCATTTGGTCCACCCTTTGACGTACTGCGGGGATACTGGTCGCAAACTGGGCCATCACTAAGACACACAGGGCAGCAAACGTCACTGGTATGAGCCACACGTCCACCATGTCAATGGCTTTTGAGAACATCGTTCTTGGCTTGTTTAACACGTCGCAGCACCTCAAAAACAGTGTATGTCGCTTATGACCTGGACATGTCTCTGTTCAAATCTTGCAACTCTCTCTGACGCACAAAAGTATATTGAACAATGCTTTTTCTAACGGATTCTTTCATATCGTTAAACATCAGTGACCAAACGGTAAATCCCGCTTCATTCTGTTCGGAAATTCGGATAATGGTACAAGCTGTATCAATGTGTGCATTGAGTTTCGGCAGCGTGAAGTGGATTCGTACGATGTTGCCCGCATGCCCTGCTACGCTCCCTGGAACTAATATGGCTACACCGCCGCCGCTGATATCACGCATGTAGACATCTCTTGTTTCTACGGAAGACTTCAGCGGAGGTTCCATTCGAACGGCAAGACTAGCGGGTACCCGGACAAAATCCCGCCTTTGCTCTCTTCGAACGTCTTCTCTCTTCGGCGTTTGCAGTTCCACTTGCGGCGGCTCATAAGAAACCTTAACAAGAGCGGTGCTGAATGTCATTTTAGCTCCGTCTCGACCGTGGTATTCAACTTCTATCTTCTCTCCAGGTGTTAGGGTCAGATGTGGATTCGTCAAACCAACCGGCATTGTAATCAGAAATGCCAATTTGTCTACGCCGATGACTGACGACTTAAATTGTGTCTTGTCCGACTGCTTTGAAAGTCGGACTTTTATCATCTGTCCTGTCACAGGTAACATGTTACCCCCTCCTCATCCCGCTATCCATTATACGGGAGTTAAACAACCACTAGGAAGGGGAGATACCATGTTTCTTCGGCATTCTCTGTCACGGGCTTTTGAATTGCTGGATTCACTTCGTACTCAAGTCAACTGTATCTAGTTCTCTGCCGGTGGCAGCGTTGACGTCAATTCGAAAAGTTTTGCCCTCACGGGTTACATAAAAGGAGTCTGCCGGTTGATAATGTCCTGCATCATCAAGAACGAGTGTCTTACTCACCATTTCCACATGTGCTTTTGGGTTGATTTTGTTTTTCAATTGGGCTGCTGAATACCTTCTTTGCGGTACATTAGCGACTGGCTGGAGATAGTACTGCTGGGCATTCAGTCCCAAAAGTTGCCCATTATCGAGGGCCATCTCCACAACAATGGGCTGGTTAATAACCAAGGCGCCATTCCGCATTGGATTAAAAACAAAATATGCCAAATTCTGAAACTGATAGGCATCTGTTTCCGACAGGTGTGTGAACTTGTGATGTGACAAATAACTCAAAGCAGCTTTCTTTGCATCTGCGAAGGACACGGTGGCCGTTGCAGGATCTCGGTTCACACGGTATGACAGCATGTGGCCGCCGCGTTCACTGACTCTGGCATCGATACTATGACCGTTCATTCGTCCTGAAAGTTCGTACTCGTAAAAGTCCAGTTTTGGATTATAGATGCGTTGTGCCTGAAGCGACTGTGCAGTTGGCATGAATGACTTGCAAACGTCCTTTGCCTGCGCTTCCGAAACTGTCGATTCCTTGCGAAAAGGTCCCATTGCACCCTTGTGGGGGTGGGTCTTAACCGTGTTCGTTTCGACAAAGGCACCCATGGATTTGTCGATTTGCCTAAATCCGTCCACAATTTGATTGTCCGACCGATTGGCTTTCAGTGCTGCAAGAGCCGCGGTCCAATGCAACTGGCGGCCAACGATGGTACTCTGCAACTTGTCCAACCGTGACAGCATGGCATTCGATTCCTTATACATATTATCCAACCCTGACTGCACACTCGTGGTCGAAGGATTGGGAGAAGTGTTCAGCCAGGTCTCTGTCTTTTTCGAAATCCCGGCCAGAGCGGATTGAGTTTCATGCATTGGCATCATTTCGACTGGGATCTTCCCGACCTCGTCCTGTGCTAAACCACTAAGCCTCCAAATAGAACGAACTCGATGATGAAAAGCCTGCGCATCGGCGCTGACTCGAGCCTTGCTAATTTCGTCTTGCATGTCCTGAACATGAGAAACCAATTCGTGAAATGAATTTGAGTATCTGCTTTCCACTTCGTTCGCCATGGCTTGCTTCTGTGTGCGTTCCGATGTGCCCCACCAGCCAAGTCCGAGACTTGTAAATACCAGTGCTGCGACAGGAACGATCAGCCATTTTGTCCGCGTCATTGACGAATCCTCCTAAGTCAACAAAGTATTTGTCCCTACGAGCTATTTCGTAAAGATGTGATGTCCAATTTTAATAATCTCTGGTCGCGACCAGACAAATTTGTTGTTTGTTTTTGCGGGATTAAAGTAGTACAACGCTCCATGGGCCGGGTCCCAGCCGTGTACCGCGTCAAGGACTGCTGTCATCGACTGCTTGTTAATAGGAAGAGCCATTTGTCCATTGGTCGCGGCGGTGAATGCTCCGGGTTGATAAATCACCCCTGGAATCGAATTGGGGAACTTTGAACTTTTCAATCTGTGCAAAATAACGTCTGCAACTGCAACTTGTCCCTTCAAAGGCTCACCGCGGGCTTCACCGTGGACAAGGTGTGCAAGCAAGTTTAAATCTGATTTATTTAGGCCGCTGATGACCGGAGCTGAATGAAACTGGTTTGTATGTTTCACTGCCGTTGTTGGAGTTGAGGCAGGTGCCTTGGTTGCAGAGTTACTCTGCTTTGCACCGTGCCAGTTTTGTGTGGCTTTGATAAGCGTACTCTCGGTATGTGGACCTGCTATACCATCAATTTTCATACCGAACCTGTATTGAAATCTGCGTACAGACCAGTAGGTTCTCCAGCCGAAAATTCCATCGACTTTACCATGATAATAGCCAAGAAACTTTAAGCGTCCTTCTAACTCTCGAACATCGCTTCCCCTGCTTCCGTAGTGCAAAGCACCGCTGGAGAAAGCCTGGACAATCGGCATTGAAACCGATGGAAGTGTGACTGTCAGACATGTACTCAACAATAACAACCACTTGAATCGTTTTAGCATCTTCTTGGGTCCCCCGTCTTGAGAATCAAGTTGTTGTATTTATTGTGCCGTCAGACAAAATAAATATGCCTGCCCAAATGGGCAGGCAACTAATCCTAATTATAATTTGATGGCTGAAATGAGCACATTTGATGAAGAGGGTGTTATTGAAGTGGCTCAATCTCAAAATCGTCTTCATTGTCGCATAAACAGCGCTTGAATCCTGTTTCAATTCGACCGTTTGCGTCTCTTGCACCACGAAGGATGAAGGTTTCGCCACAATGCCGACAACGAATATGTACCTTGATTCGATGCGGCGTCATTATGTCGTTGTGCACTCCTTCAGCAACGAGTGTTTCCGACTGCATATGCTATAGTACCCCCTAAAGTGTTCAGCAGTTAACAGTATTATGGACTCCTAAAGCGGTTGCTAAACTTTCCCACGTACACTTAGTCTTCGTCACCCGCCGTAAAAATCCTGCATATATAGGTGGTTACACCCATCCCCTCCACCGTGCTGCTTCCGCCATTCTGCGTACTCCAACAATGTATGCAGCTACGCGCATATTCACGTGATAACGCCGCGCTGTGTCATAAACGGAGTGAAAGCTGTGACGCATGACTTCCTGCAAACGCGCGTCCACCTCGTCCGCCGTCCAGTAGTATCCTTGATTGTTTTGTACCCATTCAAAATAGGACACAATTACGCCTCCGGAGTTGCCAAGAACATCAGGCACTATCAATGTGCCCTTATCATCAAGGATCTTCGTTGCGGCAGTTGTTGTAGGACCATTTGCTGCCTCTACAATAATCTTTGCCCGAACATCTTTCGCATTCTCTTTTGTAATCTGATTTTCAATGGCAGCGGGTACCAGTATGTCACAATCGAGTGCGAGCAGTTCTTTGTTAGAAATGGTGTTCTTAAATAATTTTGTGACCGTACCAAAAGAATCCCGGCGCTCCAGCAGGTCTTCAATATCAAGACCCTTGGGGTCGTGCAATGCTCCATATGCGTCAGAAATTCCTACCACCCGCGCACCTGCATCGCTCATGTACTTGGCAAGATAGCTTCCGGCGTTCCCGAATCCTTGGATGACGACTCTTGCATCCTTCAACTCCAGGTTCTTCACTTTGGCCGCTTCTTCTACGCAAATAGCCACTCCTCGAGCCGTCGCTCGCTCACGTCCTTGACTGCCGCCGAGAACCAGCGGTTTACCCGTGATGAAGCCTGGGGAATCAAATTCTCTCAAGTGAGAATACTCATCCAACATCCACGCCATGTTTTGAGAGTTACTGAATACATCCGGTGCTGGAATATCCTTCGTAGGACCTACAATTTGGCTGATAGCTCGTACATATGCACGGCTTAAACGCTCAATCTCCGAAAAGGACATTTCCCGCGGGTCGCAAACAATTCCCCCTTTTCCGCCGCCATAGGGAAGGTTTGCAATACCGCACTTGACGGACATCCACATGGACAAGGCACGCACTTCATCTTCATTTACATCTGGATGTAAACGAATTCCGCCTTTGGTTGGTCCAATGGCATTGTTGTGTTGTGCTCGATACCCGGTGAAGACCTGTATCGAACCATCATCCATCCGAACCGGAAAGCGCACGCTCAACACACGCATCGGTTCCTTCAGAATTTCATACATATCCTCGTCATACCCTAATTGTGTAAGCGCTTCCTTAATAACTGCCTGCGTACTTGAATACACGTCCAAGTTTTCCGTACCGTCGTTCGTCGCCTGGTTCGTTTCCGTTTGCGCCTGCATATACATTAGACTCCTTTTGAATACCCAAGACTTCCTGATGGACTTGTTAATGTAATCGCGGATTAGTATACAATTGAATCCGCGATTCATCAATCACTTCTTGCAATAAATATCGAAAGGAAATATCGACACTTACGTGTCAGATAGGGAAACGTTCAGTTAATTCTTCCACAGCGTGATTGGGGAAGATGCACGTCCCGTATTCTTCCAGGACAGCAAGTGTCGCTTCAGAGAAATCCCCATATTCGCTAAGAATTGCCCACAACTGTTCATATTGTGCTTCTTGAATGGATTTTTCATCACAATACAAGTGGTAAGCACCTTTATACGAATACAGCTTCGCGTTAACGCCATATTCGACCAGCGCATGTGCCAGCCGGATAACTTCTTCAAAATCAGTCAATTTGAAGACGAAAGTCGTCAGCGGATCCGGATGCAACGAAATGGACTCCTCATCCTCATCGTCATCTTCTTCAGCACTAGGCAAACTTGGTACCCTTGTAACAATGACCACTACACCTTCAGTGGGCATTGTAAAGGCTTCTACGGCAATTGGACCTGCTACTTCGAATCCGACTTCGATGTAAGCAGTTTCCATCATATCCCAAAACAGTTCCTGGACCTTGCGGCCATTTTTCCAAATTTCGTCCCTATCAATGCCGCGATCCTCAAGATCTTCAAAACTGATAAAGATTCTAACTTTGTCTTTTGCGATTCGCTCTACCCGCATTGACTATCCCTCCTTTATTCAAGGAACTGCGTCGAACGCAGGTTAACCTAAATGATAAAACATGGTGCAGAAAAATGCCAATTTGAACGGCCCTTATTAGAGTGTATTCGCCAATTCATACATGGCGTGTGCATATATCTCAATACATTTTAAATAGTCATCTACGTACCAATATTCGTCGCTCTGGTGTGCGACGTCCTCACGACCCGGAAACAGCGCACCAAATGCGACACAGTTGGGGATAGCACGTGCATAGGTCGCTCCGCCAATGGCCAATGGGGTTGAGTCCAGACCAGTTGTCTCATCGTATACTTTTCGCAGTACCTTGACAACACTGCTGTCTACGGGTAAGTGTAACGGCGCTTTGTATTCAACAGATTCTACATTCCACTTGTCAGAGATGTAGGATCTGCACCGTTCAAGGATTTCATCCAATGTCATGTCAACTGGAAACCGGATGTTGAATTGAAAGGAATAAGTCGTTCCATTTAATGCACCTAATCCGAGGTTTACAGTCAGTGGTCCAGTAATGTCGTCTTCTCCCTCTATCCCCAGACTTCGTCCTTCAGTATCAATGCCCGCAATAAAACGCCACATTGAGGCATTCGAAACCGATTGGGTTCCCAATAGAGAAGCCAAATGACAGATGGCGTTGACACCGTTCTCCGGTGTGCTGCCGTGTACTGAAACACCATGAACCGTTAACTGAATGAGGCTTCCCTGAACCTGCACATCCAACTCAATCTGCCGTGCACGAGCCTCTTTAAACATTTTGGTTTCCCATTCTTGAGCCGCAGTCTCGGAATGACAATCAACTTCGGCAAACGCATAGTCAGGAACCATGTTCACTCTGTGCCCCGCCTCAAAGCGGATTACCTGGGGAACCATGGACTCGCTCTCAGCCGCCATCTCGGCTCGCAATGTAGTCAAGCCTTTTTCTGCGTAAATCATGGGGAAGTCCGCATCAGGTGTGAAACCACCCAACGGGGCTGGTTCTTTTGCAAAATAGTGTTCGACGCATTCCCAATCACTTTCTTCATCGAGCCCAAAAATCAGCCGAATTTTCCTTTTCGGATTCATACCCAACTCTTTGAGCATAATGAGCGACCACAAAGCGCCAAAAATAGGCCCTTTGTCATCAATGGCTCCGCGAGCGTAAATCTTTCCATCCTCAAGTTCCGCTCCAAATGGCGGATGCGTCCAACCTGTTCCGGCAGGAACCACATCCAGATGGCCCAAAACACCCACGTATTCGTCTCCGTTTCCGAATTCGACGTGACCTGCATATCCGTCCAGGTTGGAAACTTGAAGTCCGTTGCGGCGTGCGAAGTCAAGCACATACTGCAAAGCCTGACTCGGTCCAGCACCGAAGGGCTGACCAGGTTCTGCTGCAGACTTCACGCTTGGGATCCGAAGCAATTCTCTGAGTGATTCGACCATTTCGCTTCGATGTGTTTCGAGAAAACCTTGAAACAAACAAAGTCCCTCCTGTCACAGCTGACATTTCATTACGACATCCTACTTAAGTGGATGAACGTTCTACTACGTTGTGCTGCAATATCACGGTAAGGTTGTCAACAGGCTCATCGAATAGCAGCTTGGTTAGCAACCTCATGGAGACAGCTCCAAAATCGTACATCGGCTGGGCAACGACGGTCATTTCGGGACGCACCATGTTTGCTAACCTCGTGTTATCGAACGCAATTACTTTGACATCATCCGGTACCTTATTCCCAATATCCTGAACTGCGTGCACCGATGCAAGCCCAAGTTCGTCTGATGAAGCAATGATGCCGTCCAACTGATGTTGCTTTAGGTAGTCCTGAATAATGGGCAGTGCGTGTTGGTAGGTGCCTTTTCCGACTTGAATGCGAAAAAGGTTCTCTTCGGAGACGCACGATGCTACCCCAAGCCAACGCCTGTCGGCCAACACTGAGACTTCCGCATCGGTTGTGACAAATCCAATTTTGCCAACGCCGCGGTCGAGGAGGTAGTTCGCGGCGTCTCTCCCTGCTTGGCGGTTATCAATATTGACGGATGGAATCCGTCGCTCAGGGTCTTCTGTAGCACATAGGACGACTGGAATTTGTGCCTGTTCAAACGCATCCACGTGTTCGCTTTTAAGATGGTTTGTCATATATATGATACCGTCCACTTGCTTTTCCCACATCGTTCCGACCAAATCCACTTCACGTTCTAGGTCTGAGTCAGAGTTTGTGAGAATAATTTGGTACGAATACATGGCCGCTATATCTTCGATGCCCCGGACGACTTCAGCAAAAAATGCTGCTGAGACGTCTGGTACAATCACTCCAATTGACTTTGTTTTTTTGCTTGCCAACCCACGTGCTACGGCATTTGGGCGATAGCCCAAATCGGCGATGGCTTGCAACACGCGACGTTTGGTCTCGTCCTTCACAACGGCAGTTCCATTGAGAACCCGTGAAACGGTGGCCATGGATACTTGTGCTTCTCTTGCTACATCGTAGATGGTGACAGTCAACGTCGTCGCCTCCGCTCAATTTTTATCTATCATACCACGTTAGTTCTGTAATACAGCAAAGATCCGGTAAAGAAATACAAACAAATTTTGCAGAACGAAAAAATGGACGGAGCTTCCGTCCATTCAGTGGTGCGGGTGAAGGGACTCGAACCCCCACGGTCTCCCGCCAGAACCTAAATCTGGTGCGTCTGCCAATTCCGCCACACCCGCAAGTGTTTAGCGAACGAATGCTACTATATCATAAATAAAACGAAATGACTAGGTGTCGATGTTTCCGGAACTGCACCCATTTCACTGGCTTATCCTTCACACTTTCTGAAACGCACATTCAGTGATAAACACGGACGGCCTTGTCTTATTTCTTTGCACGCGAGTCGGCGAATGGATATAAAGACTGTGGCGAGCTCTGGTAATCGCTACGTAGAACAAACGTCGCTCTTCTTCTAGGTCTGCCACTGAAGTGGGATTCTCTGAAAGATAGGGGTTTAGTTTAACGGCTCCAACGATATGGACGGTATCCCACTCTTTTCCCTTCGCGTCATGAAAGGTTCGGAATTCAACAACCTGTTGACAACGCTTTGGCAGCAAAGACCAGGTTTGTTCCAATTGCTTTCGCGTTCGTGCAAGAACTGCCAACGTACCGCTGTTGACATTTTCTTTAATCCACCTTGCAACAGAGGCTGCCTCTTGTTCCTCTGACTCCCAAATAACTGTTTGTACAATTCCCTTCTGACTGCTGTGTCCGACTATAGTCTTGCTCCGGCGCCGTTGATTGTGCTCAATCAGGGATGCAGCCGTTCGAATGATTTCCCTGTCAGACCTGAAATTGACAGTCAGAGTGAACGAGAGCGACTCCGGGTACCAACGTTTAAAGTCTACCAGCCATGCGGGGTTTGCTCCTCTGAATCCATATATGCTCTGGTCATCATCCCCCACGACAAACAGCTTAGCATCCAGTGACTTCACCATACGCGTAAGAATCTCCCATTGTATGTCATTCGTATCCTGAAACTCATCGACAAGAATATATCGTACGGGAAGCTGTGGGCTGTCTGCGGCTTCGTTGTCAAAGAGCAGGCAGGCGTGAACGAGGATATCGTCGAAGTCCCAACGGTGTGAACGGCTTTTCAACGTTTCATATTCCTGCAGCAGTCTTCGGTTTTGCTTGTTCTGGTCGTTTTTAACTGGCCACTGCGACTTAAGTTTGGACGACCTCATAAGCGCTTTGTGAACGTGTTGTACTGAGTCGGGAAGAGATTGAAGCTGCAACGCTGTTTTCATCATTTGAAACTGTTCCGCCGGGTCCAGCAATACCGGGATATTTGGATTTTTCGCCAAAAGCAGTCCGAACATTTGCGAATGGAAGGTGCCAATGTGAACCGCTTCGAGACGGACTCGGTTTGGCTCCTTCCAGTTGCTTGCAAGTCGAGACGCCATTTCCTTTGCCGCTTGTTTCGTAAAAGTTACTGCCATGACTTCCGCCGGCTGCAACAGACTCTGCCGCAGCTGAAACAAAATGTGTTCGGTTAGGACTGTTGTCTTACCGCTGCCAGGAGCCGCAAAGACACTCATCGTTTGAAACGACTGCAGCACAATGCGGGACTGCTCGTCGGTCAACTGCTTCGAGGTGTTTTCGTTCATGAGTTCAGCCCTTTCCGAAAGCTGCTGTAACTGTACGCTTATTTGTTCAGATGGACCATTACGTTCTGTAGAGAATGGCTGCATTAGGGAAACAAGAACGGCTCTTCCGGACAGGCCGGTCGGTTGGTTTACAACTCTCAGCGGAAAGTATGACACGGGCATTTTTCTGAAATACAGCCACGTGCTATGATGACAATGGAAGGGAGCAGAGAAATGCCAATATATGCACTTGGAGATTTGCATCTATCCTTATTCGTCGATAAACCCATGGATATTTTTGGACAAACTTGGGAACATCATACGGAACAAATTGAAGCCAATTGGAGAACCGTGGTCAATAACAATGACACCGTTCTTCTCCCTGGAGACTTGTCGTGGGGCATGACGTTGGACGAGGCAGTACCAGATCTTGAATGGATGGCGCGCCTTCCGGGACATCAGATAATGATAAGAGGTAATCATGACTACTGGTGGCATGGCATCACTCGACTGCGGCAAACTCTTGCAACGAACCAGACTGCCATACAAAACGATGCCGTGGTTGCCGAAGGGTATGCAATTTGCGGCACCAGAGGGTGGCTGCTTCCGTCACATCCGCAATTTGATGTGAACGATGAACCTATCTTCCGCCGTGAACTTGAGCGTCTGCGTTTATCATTGACTGCGGCATCCAAGTTGGACATGCCCATTATTGCAATGCTGCACTATCCACCTTGCAGTTCAAATAACCATCAGACCGAATTCACAGAAATACTAGAGAGCTACAATGTAAAAGTCTGCATTTACGGTCATTTACACGGTCCAACCCATCGGTTTGCCTTTGAAGGAGAACAAAATGGAGTTACATATCGCTTAGTCAGTGCTGATTTCGTAAACTTCAGTCCAATTCGATTGAACCCCTGACAGCGAGCAGTCACGCAGGGGCTTTTTCAGCCGTAATGACAGCGAAACCAAGTTCCCGGAAATGCTGATCCATCCAATTCGAATTTGCCTGCAACACTTCAAGAACACTTGGGTCTTGGAACGAACCCGGTGTTGAAAGGTCCAGAAGGTCTGGCACTTCGGCACCCGCGCTCATCATATCCATTGGACTAATAGGTTGTGAATGAATAATTCTGACAGTCTTAAAACCGCTGTCACGGAACTTCTGTTTCCAACCTTTCATCCCTGGGACAAATTCGGCTCCGTAGACCTTTTTCACTCCTTCTTTCCATTTTTCATCGACTGGTGCCATAAGTGTCATTTCAACGTCCAGATAAATGCCGCCTGGCTTAAGAACTCTCAAGTACTCGCCGAGGGCCGTAGAAATGTCTCTTATGAACACATTGACAGACTCAGTCACGATAATGTCGAACGCGCCATTTTCAAACGGCAACGCCGTAGCATCCGCTACTCTCCATTCAATCTGAACACCTTGTGCATCAGACCTTTGTTTGGCCTTTGCAATCATCGACGACCTAACATCAACTCCGGTTCCCTGACAGCCGTAGACTTTGCACAAGTGAGTCAAAGTGCGACCGGTTCCGCAACCGACTTCAAGGACTTTGATGGATTCTTCTAATGGAAGCTGGTCCATCCAATACAGCGTTGACTTCATACCTCCTGGGTGTGCACTTGAGGCGCCGACTAGAGCCAATACATCTTGATAATCCATGAAAATCCTCCCCAAGGTGGATGCATCCTGAGCACTTTACTTCCTCAACGTATTCATTCATCATAGGATTGGTTCATGACTGGTGGATGTACAAAGTAGGAGGCAATCGTGTGGCGACGAAAGTTGAAGATATATTTGTTCTCTCCGTAGAAGAACCTGGTGATTATGTGTTCGAGCCCTCTGGGGTTGTTGTGTTGTACAGTAACAAGAAATTTCAGCTATACTCGACCAGCGCGAATCACAATCGCTTTCGGGCGGCGCTGAATCGTTTTTCGTGGACAGAACTCACAAAAGGGGTCGTATGGAAGGACGCGGAATATCGTATTACTCCAGTTGAAGACAGCGTCAAGCAGACCGACTGGGAAGATCCGCAGCAAGTCCCTGCCGTTCTGCAACGCTTATATAATATGAATCCTAAGTATCTATTTTTTCTTGAGAGACATTTGTAAGTTTCAGAAGAATAACTACCATGGACGCCGCGCACCGACAAACCTTGACCTGTAGTATGGATTGTCTAAGTGGCTGACAATCACTCCAGTTGAAGGATTGAGAGACTGAACAATGAGCCCGTTTCCAACGTAGATAGCCACATGGGAAGCGCCGCCGTTGTCGGTTGAGAAGAAAACAAGATCGCCTGGATGTAGGTGACTCTCTGCCACCCATCTTCCTACTTTGAATTGGGCGTAGGAAGTGCGCGGCAGACCGATATGATAGTGACGGTAGACGTACTGTACCAAACCGGAGCAATCAAATCCAGCCGGACTTTCCCCACCCCATCTATAGGGTTTGCCCACAAATGTAAGCGCGTATTTCGCAATCCTTACCCCTTCATTGGAATGACTGCGGGTTAAGCTTTCAAAGCTGGTTCCCCTGCTGACTGGCTTGTGAACCGCCAGAGGCTTTACGGAAGGTTGAGGCTGAGAGTCTTTGTCGGAATGCTTCTTGGTTGTACTGCCCGACTTTGTAACCGTAACCTTGGCCTTATTCGCTGGTTTTGATTTCTTGTGTGGTTCTGCTACCAGCGTTTGACTCTGCGACATTCTAACCATCCGATTATCCGACAATGCGTAGATAATGCTGGTTTTTGTCGCCACAGGCACTTTCTGTAGAAGGTACCTGCGTTGAAGCGCCAAACGTTGCCGCGAGTTCGTCGATTTCTCCTGCCTGCCCTGACTGTACGCAGGTTGCGTCTGAAGCTCGTGGCTCGGAAGCGGAGCCGTGGAGACAGCGACCAGCACGGTGGACGTTACACGCAAAACGCGACTCACGAACACACCTCCTGTATCAGAGACACAGTTCTATAGCTGTTTGCATGTGTATGTTTGTGAATCGAAAAAAAGACTTCTTGCGCCGCAGGATATCAACTACACCCAGCCTCGACTTTTGCGAAGCTCCGTAATGTGAGCGGTATGGTGTTGACTGTGCCAAGCATAGGTTCCCAGCAGGCGCCACAGCGGACGGTGTTCACCGCTTGGATGCAGCATTGTTTTTTCAAAGTCAGACAGCGACATGGTCTTTAGCAACAAGGCCCAACGCATTTGTATCGAAGCAAACAAATCCAGAGACAGATTCATATCCCCCTGCACAGAATCCGAGAGATTTGCCCAGCGGTTGATGTCTGTTGCGGGCATGACGGGTGTCTCTTCCGTCAATGCGTGTTTGAAGTTCAAATACGTATTAACATGCGTGTCGGCCAGATGATGAATTACCTGTCGAACAGTCCACCCTAAAGGACGATACGGAGTATCCAGTTGTCCGGCACTCAGTCCATTCACGGCCGCACGCAGTTGCGCCGGCGCATCTTCTACTTCACTTGTCCAACGTTCAATATCGTCGCTTGTAATCCCTTCGGGAAGCTTCGCACGACCAATTGGATACTTTACATCCATCGTTCCAGTCTCCTCTGCTTTAGATTCGAAGAAGCAGCCGAGATGAATCGGCTGCTTGATGACTGTCTAAGTTACAACTGCGTTTGCTACGACTGTTGACCTACGTGCAGTTTGCTCCGGAGTTTGGAAAGCATATCCTTCGTGGTTCGTTCTAAGTCATACTTTGCTTTAAATCCCCATTCCTCGGCTGCCTGAGAGGAGTCAATAGAATCGGGCCAACTGTCCGCAATAGATTGGCGAACGGGATCAACCTCATAATCCATCCGAAAGTCCGGAATATGTTGCTGAATAGCGTGAGCAATCTGTTCCGGTGCAAAGCTCATAGCCGAAATATTAAAAGCATTCCGGTGCTTCAATCTTGAAGCATCAGCCTCCATTAAGTTTACCACAGCGTCCAGTGCGTCGGGCATGTACATCATGTCCATGAACGTACCTGGAGCAATGTAGGACGTGTAACGCCCGTTGCGGACAGCTTCATAGTAGATCTCTACGGCGTAGTCGGTTGTACCGCCCCCAGGGGGAGCGACATATGAGATTAAACCTGGAAACCGCAGCCCGCGAGTGTCAACGCCAAATTTCTGATAGTAGTAGTCACACAGAAGTTCTCCCGCGACTTTTGTCACACCATACATACTTGTCGGTCTCTGAATTGTGTCTTGAGGCGTGAAAATTCTCGGTGTGTCGGGTCCAAAGGCGGCAATCGAACTTGGAGAAAACAGTTGACACCCCAACTCTCTTGAAACCTCAAGTGCATTAACCAGACCGCCCATGTTCAAATTCCACGCTAATTGAGGTTTTGTCTCCGCTGTGGAAGATAACAAGGCTGCCAAATGGATGATTGCGTCGGCGTTGTATTGCTTCACAACCTGTGCCATTCGCTTTCCGTCGGTGACATCGAGAACCTCAAACGGCCCAATCTGTGCTTCTTGTCCGCTTTTGGCACGAATGTCAGAAGCTACGACATTGTCTGCTCCATAGGTGTTTCGAAGTTGCTGTACCAATTCCGACCCGATTTGGCCCAGTGCCCCAGTCACCAAAATTCTTTTCATGTTTGCACCCCGTTGCTGCGTAATTTTGAAAGACTCACTTCAGAATATGTAGCTCTTTGCCAATCTTCTCGTAGATGGCCAGCGCCCTATCCAAAAGCTCCCGAGAGTGGGCTGCAGTAGGCATATTGCGAACGCGGCCCGTGCCTTTGGGTACAGTTGGGTAGACAATGGACTTCGCATAGACGCCCTCTTCATACAGACGCTTGCTAAACTGTTGCGTCAGAACTTCGTCGCCAATGATACAAGGCGTGATTGGAGTTTCACTGTGACCAATATCAAAGCCAATCTGCTTTAATCCTCGTTTGAAGTAGTTTGCATTATCCCAGAGACGGTTTTGCAGGTCACTGCTGTGCAGAAGGATATCAACTGCTTCGGTACAGGCAGCAGCGGCACTCGGTGTCAGTGAAGTGGAGAAGAGAAAGGGCCGAGCACGCACTTTCAGCCAGTCAATCAAATCCTTGCGTCCGGCAACGTATCCCCCGACTACGCCAATTGCTTTTGACAGAGTTCCAATTTGGAAATCGATGCGATCTGACAGTCCAAAGTGTTTGACAGTTCCAGCGCCATTTCCGAGTACTCCTGATCCGTGGGCGTCATCGACGTATGTAATTAAGTCAAATTCCTCAGCAATCTCGACAATTTCGGGTAATTTGGCGATGTCTCCGTCCATGGAAAAGACGCCGTCCGTAATCACCATCAGTTTATTGTATTGCCCAGATTCCTTGGCTTCTTTTGCCTTTGCCCGTAAGTCAGCCATGTCGGAGTGATTGAATCGTATAATCTTTGCTCTCGACAAGCGACAGCCGTCAATAATTGATGCATGGTTCAATTCGTCCGAAAGAATACCGTCGTTCTTATCCATTACTGCGGAAATCGCGCCCATATTACAGTTAAAGCCGGATTGAAAGGCAATGGCGGCCTCGGTATGTTTGAATTCAGCAAGCTTTTGTTCAAGCTTATCATGGACTTCTAATGTACCGTTAATGGTACGCACAGCACCGGCACCGACACCGTACTTTTGTGTAGCTTGGATGGAAGCGCTTACTAGTCTTTCGTCTGTCGCAAGGCCCAGATAATTGTTTGAGGATAGGTTAATGAGCTCTTTTCCGTGAATCTTGATGACTGGACCGTTGGAGCTTTCCAAAGTATCAATCACATTGTACAGGCCCTGTTCCTTCAATTCTGCGAGATTTTCCTTCAAAAAAGACTCAAGCGTTTTACTGGACATACGTAGTGCTCCTTTCATAGTCGGATCATCGTCGGACCATCGTCGGACCATCGCAACGCGCTCAACCGAAAGCCGCTTCTATCACGTGATTTTGGCCAATGTTCTACTTTGCCGGCCGATGAAAACCAAATTATCAACCTGGTGCAGTATGTATGGTAGCCTTCTCTCTGAAACACGTCAATGATGCCGTGTGCGACTTGTGCGGCAGTGGTCTTGTGAAGGTGATCTATAGAAAGATCAAATTCACATCAAAAAAAGTTCAAAACTATTGTCATTCAGACATGCAATGATTTAAAATAATAATGACACCGACTTGGGTGTCGGGACCACTGTGCTGGCCAGGCAAAGCATTTGCACAGTGGTCTCTACATATTGTACCCGTACAGTATTGTACATCGACGAAAAAAAGGCCGCAACAGACGA
Organism: Alicyclobacillus sp. SO9; assembly: GCF_016406125.1. Lineage (NCBI taxonomy): Bacteria > Bacillati > Bacillota > Bacilli > Caryophanales > Alicyclobacillaceae > Alicyclobacillus > Alicyclobacillus sp. SO9. The sequence goes on from NZ_CP066339.1 coordinate 2,687,758, forward strand.
TGACTGTTGCGGCCTTGGTACGATGTATTTGTCGTTTATGCTTCTTGTTTGCGACGGCCCATACTACTGCTGCCAGTTTGTGTTATGAGCCGGCTCTTTGCCGTCTGTACGCTTGACGTGCCGAGGCCCAAATATTGCCGGTCACCCAGATTCCCATCAGCAAGGTAGGTATACCGTACCATAAGTTGTTTGGTTGACCGGCGAAAATCCCTTGGTACACCAGTGCAGTCCCGTATACACCTGCAAACAAGGCTGCAAGCCATATGATCCAAAGCTTTATTCCCTGTCCCATGATTCACGCCTCCTACCAGTCTTAAAATCGCATGGTCTCATGATTTTGCAAACCTGTTTTCTCCGACGGCAGTCTGCCTTTCGGCAGATACTGCCTGATAGCAGCCCAGTGTTTGGCCCGGTTTCAGCGTGCCAGTGTTCCTGCCTTTAAATTCTTGTGTGCACTGTTGCCGGAGAGGACAACGGCTGCACGTATCATCTTTTTCAAGCCGTTTATACCAATCCCGCCAAATCAGACGATGAACAGGCAAGAGACGCGGCAGTTTGTTAAGCCCGGGAACGAAGGGTACCAGTAGTAACAGGAAGAACAGGAGGCCAACTGTATAGGCTGCAGCCTCGTCTCCCGCCGCAATCGTAGACCAGGGCGGTACCTGATACAGGAAAGTATAAGGTGTTAGCCACCAGGGACCTGGATAGGCCTGCTCATCGTGACTGATGCCCCACTGCTCTCCGAGCATATTAATTTTCTTGGCTGCCTGATGCAGCACATCTCCTTGTAAGAACAGTAGGTTGTCTTGAACATTCCAGCGATAGACACCGTTGTTCGTTTGTCTGTTCAGTGCTCCTGAAAGCAGGCCCGATTGTGCGAGTGTCAATTCATCACTCATAAGTGTTTTCACAGGCCCATAATTTCCTGGCGTAACTTCTACCTGTCCGTTGGTTACCGCCGCAGTCTTCAAAGCACTACTATAATTCTTATTCCAAGCCTGTTGTTGCTTTGCCGATGCTGTCGTATAAGTCCGGAGCGCTGTCTTTAATTGCGCATTGTTTGACGCAGTTGCGAGCATTGACAAAGGATTTAACACGTCTGCCTTGGCCGTGTTGAGTTTGTAAGGCGTTCCCCACCAAGTCTGCGGGGCAAATCCAAACAGCGACTGAATGCTTCCAGTACCGTTATTGTATGGAGGCCCGTAGGTAGCCATGTCACCGCTCCCAGAAAGGTCTCCTAAAGCGGTCTTTTCAATTAGTACAGGTTGCTTTGTGGCGACCTGTTTATTCGTTACTGCAGGTCGGTATGGTGCTCCCCAAATTGCGGCAACAGCCACAATCAAAACTCCGGAAATAACAAGGCTTACAACGCCTTCTTTCACCATATCAAAATTCTTCTGTGGAAATTTTAGCGTATCGCGGGAAAATCGCAGAATACTCATTGCCTGTCACCTTCTTTGCCAATGCGCGCCGGATATGGCGGCACAACGCCTTTGCTTCTAACTGCCAAGAGATGCCACCCGACGAGACCAACTAGAATGAGGGGAAGCACGGCAATATGCAGACCATACACTTGCCCGTTGTTAAGAATGTTTAGGAACCCGTTCAAACCTGCTCCGTTAAACGCATCTTTACTTTGTACTTGGTTCCATTGAGCAAAGAAATCGCCTCTTGACAGATATCCTGTAAAGGCTTCGACAACGGATACACCGAATGACAGCACACCGATAACCCATGTGACTGCACGGCCTTCTCGCCATGCTCCCATAAAAAATTGCCCAACGAGGTGCATAGTCATGAAAAAGAAGAACGCTTGTACGCTCCAAAAGTGAATGCTTCGCATGAAATCGCCGAGACTGGAGTGCTGGTACCATAATGGACCCTTAGCTGACATAATCACTCCTGACGCAACGCAAAACACGAGGCTGCTGAGCGTAAAAACCCCAAAACTGTAGACGAGTGACGAAACGTATGTCGGTTGTTCAGATGGTAATAAATTATCCCAAGTTAGTTTCTCGGAAACTCCCTTGCGAAGGGTCTTTGTCCAGTTCATTTTTTGTCATCTCCCTTATCGTGTGGGTACTTTCCAACAATAAACAGGACAAAGACTATGAGCCACAGAAAACCGACATAATAGTTTGGCCAGGCATTGGACATGTCGACCATGACTCTCACTTCCCTTCTAGAAGATACCCTAAGTTTAGAAGCAACCGGCCCTTCTTCAGAAGACAGAAATGAACCATTCCTTGTCGTGAAATGAGCTAACTTCTTACACGAGGAATGACTAGTATCAATGCTGCTGAAATTTACAAATGGACTATCTCGTACCCGGAAAGGAACTAGTTCAAATGGGCTTCGTATCCGTTTGGTACGGTGTAACAACGCATAGTCAAGTACTTTTATGGTTTATTAGGGAGATTTCCTTGTTTGAGCTGTCATGACGCGGAATTTAGCAACTCATAAAAAGTGTGATACATGAGATCTTAAAGCCGTCGTGGTGTAATGCCCATAATCCACATGGACTAGTCGGTTAGTAGGAAAGACAGGAGGGATGAAGATAGTTGGGTCGTCTCTGGTCTACGTTTTATAGCAGTTGGCAATGTGTGACCTTAGCGTGGGAATAGAGACTGACGAACGACGTCACACTAATCAGTATTCCAGCCCGAATGCTAAAGGAGCCTGATTTGAAATGAAATCAAACAGAGTCGTTGAAAGACAAAACCGCAGTGACACAGACGCGGAGTTTGAAAAGTGGCTGAACCAAAGCACACTCCCGCAAGACTTGCGCCGTGAACTTGTCCAAATTCAAGGTGACAGAGAGAAGATTCGTCATCATTTTGGTCAATCACTGAAGTTTGGTACAGGCGGAATGAGGGGCATACTTGGCCCAGGGCCTAATAGAATGAACATCTACACAGTTCGAAAAGCAACGTGGGCACTCGGAAAGTTCTTGTTACAACTGGACAGTCAAGTAAAAACCAGGGGTGTCGCTGTCGGCTATGACAGCAGACATAAGTCAGAGGAATTCGCATTGCAGGTAGGTCTCACCTTGGCTGCACTCGGTATCAAATCGTTTGTCTCGCCGTACCTATGCCCCACACCGGAAGTCTCCTTTACGGTTCGCCACTTGCAGGCAGCTGCAGGAGTCATGATAACTGCAAGTCACAATCCTCCGGAATATAACGGCTACAAGGTATACGGTGCAGATGGATGCCAATTTCTTCCTGATGTCACCGAACAAATTAGGCGGATGATGGACGACGTAGAGGACATCTTTTCCATTCAAACAGCCTCTCTTGACAACAGCACTAAAAATGGACTGTTACAGCGCACGAATGAAAGTGTAAGAGACACATACGTTCGTCGGGTTGTGGAGGAGTTGTCGTTTTCATCAAACTCTCCATCAAACAGAGAGGCACTGCACATTGTTTACACGCCGTTGCATGGGACAGGGAACATTCCTGTTAGAAAAGCGCTTCACCTTGCGGGTTACAAGCACGTTGACATTGTAACGCAACAGGCACAGCCGGATCCCAACTTCTCGACCGTAGAGAGCCCCAATCCTGGTTCGGAAGAAGCTTTGAACTTAGGAGTTGATTTGGCTGACCAAGTCAACGCAGATATGGTTCTCGGCACCGACCCGGATTGTGACCGGGTTGGTATCGCTGTCCGCGACAAAGAGCGTAATTTTATTCACTTAAGCGGCAACCAGACTGGAGCTCTAATGGCTGACTTTGTTCTACGACGGCAGCGTGAAGAAGGAACTCTTCCCCAAAATGGATTGCTGTTCAAAACCATCGTAACTTCCGACTTGGGACAGGCTGTGGCTCAGGCTTACGATATTTCTGTTGAAAACACTCTGACGGGCTTTAAATACATTGGGCATCGTGCGACGGAAGAAGAACTAACTGGAGAGCATCCATTTATCATGGGGTACGAGGAGAGCTACGGATACCTTCTGTCTGACATCGTGAGAGATAAGGATGGTGTTCAGGCCTGCGTTGTAGCTGCTGAGATGGCAGCATACTATAAAGGGCAAGGTTTGACCCTGGGAGACAGGCTGGATGAGCTTTTTCAGCAATTCGGGACCTATGCAGAATTCAGCTACAGTATTCCTCTTGAGGCAAGCGGTGCCGAGGAACAAAGAACGCAGTTTATGGACAATCTGCGCAAGACACCGCCTCAAGTGACGGGGCTTGAGCTCCTCAGAATTGAAGACTATCTGCATTCCATAAGTCGGAACACCGAACACCTCTCTGATAATGCCGCGGAGTCTCAGTTAAGCTTGCCAAAATCAAATGTACTGAAATACATTTTCAAAGACCAATCGTGGATGGCAATTCGTCCCTCAGGAACCGAGCCAAAAATGAAGATCTATCTAGCGGCACATGGAATAGACAAAGAGGATACAGACACTAAAATACAAAACATGAGGCAAAGTCTCGCAGAAGTTCCGAGCTTCGGCTAGGGGCACTCTTATCGTTTTAACGGCGAACCGGTTACAGAGGGAGGGTACCCTTCCTCTGTAACCATTGCAAGGCGGAAAGGCCAGCAAAGACGTTCTGGTGATGCATAAACTTGCCATTTCCCCTTATAACACGTCCCTACATCTCATCCGACAGTATCGAGTGACAAGGGAGCTGCGTACACCTTCACGCTGTGTGACTGATGGTCGTCATCCAACTTCAGGTAGGGTTGGATGACCTCTTGTTGGTGGTCTATAATCCACTTCGCTGCATCCTCATGACTGTGAACGCACAGAACTTCTATATTGTATACACTGCTCTTATACCTGTAGCTTACGCTGTAGCTCTTCCAGTCGCGCGGTACACAGGGACGAATATACAGTCGGTCACTTTGTCTTTGAATACCAAGAACATATTCTATCCCAGCTTGATACATCCAACTGGCGGCGCCAGTGTACCATGACCAACCGGCTCTTCCCTCATGGGGTGCTGCAGTGTAGACATCTGCAGACATGACATACGGTTCATTGCCAAAGGCTTGAACGCCTTCTTTCGTACTAGTGTGAGAAATAGGGTTTAGCATAGAAAACAACTCAAAGGCTTTGTCGTGGCGCTTGAGGATGGTCCACGCAATGATGCTCCAGATAACGCCATGAGTGTACTGTCCCCCGTTTTCCCGAATACCTGGCGGATATCCTTGAATGTAGCCTGGACTCGGATTTGTTTCGTCAAACGCTTTTGTCAACAAACGAGCAAGGTTAAGTTCCCTGTCAACCAGTTCTCTGTCAAAGGAGCGCATTGCTCGTTCCTGACGTTGCTGTGAGGTACCGTCAGACAGGACAGACCAAGACTGGGCAATAGCATCAATACGACATTCCTTGTTCTCAATTGTCCCCAACCATCTGCCGTCATCAGTAAACGCGCGACGAAACCAGCCGCCGTCCCAGGCACTTTCGTTCAAATTCTGTTGTAGTTTCTCTGCAGCATGCAGCAATTTCTCTGCGTCTTCTTGCGGTACGCCGTCAATACTGCCGAACCTCTTCAAGATGTCCAGCAAAAACCACCCCAACCAGACACTCTCACCTCTACCTTGTGCGCCGATTCGATTCATTCCATCGTTCCAGTCACCAATCCCCATGAGCGGCAGTCCGTGTTCTCCATACTCCATTGCATGAGTTATGGCTCGCAAACAGTGGTCAAGTAAGGAACTTTCCTCGTTTGAAACAACCGTATCTTCATACCTTTCCAACTCGTCATCCTCAAGCGGGTCGCTTGTTAAAAACGAAATTCTCTCGTCGAGGATGCCACTGTCTCCTGTCTGAAAAATGTACCTTGATACCGCGTATGGCAGCCACAATAAGTCGTCAGAGAAACGCGTGCGAATTCCTTTGTGCGTCTCCTCATGCCACCAGTGTTGAACGTCTCCTTCCTCGTACTGATGCTGTGCATGGTACAAAATCTGATGTCGCGTGATATCCGCGTCAGCGTGCAAAAATGCCAAAGCATCCTGGATTTGGTCGCGGAAGCCAAAAGCTCCGCCAGCCTGATAAAACGCTGTTCTTGCCCATAGCCGGCTCGTCTGCGCCTGGTACAATAACCATCCATTGAGCAAGATATCCATTTTGCGATCCGGTGTTTCTACTTGCAATTGTCCTATAATCCCATCCCAATGTGACTTTGCTTCAGCCAGCGCACGGTAGTAGGGGCGGCCTTCGATTGACCTGACAGTGCCGTTCCAGTCGTACTTTCGAACAAGTGAACGCACTTCATCAATGGAATTTGTGCAGCCAAGCAAGATTGTGACTGTGACACTCTCTCCTGAAGGGATTGAAATGGCCTTCTGAACCGCTCCGCAGCTGTTTGAAAAAATCCCGGTTTGTTTATCAAGGTGGTTGTCGTAGAGTGCAGCCGGCGCACTGTCGAAACCTGTCCGGCCAATAAAGTTGGTTCTGTCGCTCGTCCAGGAAGTACTCGTCTCATCAGCTGAAGTGGAGATGTGCATAAAGCCGACTGCGTCGCGAAAGTCTTCCTGGAATTGATTTCGCACCATCAGCGACGATGTTTCTTCATCCCAGCTACTTAACATATAAGGGGCTTGCTGCTCCCTCATCACGCCGAGAACCCACTCAGCGTAGTACGTCACGCTCAGTGCCTTGGGGAAATCACTGGTGTTTTCAAGCTGAAGTTCGATAATCTTCAGCGGGTCTTGCTGGGGTACAGTCACTTTCATCGTATGTGACAGCTCTGTTCGAATGTGGTGAATTTCGGTAAATCCGAAACCGTGTGTAACGATGTAGGGCCTTTCGTCACCTGCCGGCTTGGGGGCTGCCGACCATAAGTCAGACGACCCCAAGTCGCGCAAATAAAGTGCCTCGCCGGGGCGATCGAGCACAGCATCGTTTGTCCATGGCGTGACTTTACATTCCCGAGAATTGCGCCACCAACTATATCCGGTGCCAAGCTCTGTGAGAATGCATCCAAAGTTGGGATTTGTGATGACGTTTGTCCACGGGCGAGACAAATACTTGCCCTGATGTACGTGTATTTGGTATGCTCTCCCATTTTCGATAAATCCACCCCAGCCGTTGAAGAATTCAGTATCATCAGCACTGGGAGACTGGGCTGTTGATGGTTTCAAAGCAGCAGTTATTGCAAGCGGTATTGTCTTCGAAATTCGTATTGAAGCGAAATCCAGTTGCAGTTGTGCGTGAATGCTCGGTCCTCCTGCTCTTAAGTAAACGCGTGAAACAGATTTCAACAATGTGAGTTCTGAGGGTTCCAACTGTTCCACTTGCAGTCCCACGATTCGTTCCATTGGTGCAATACCCCGGGATTCCAATTCTGAACGCAGTTGGTCTATGAGTTTGTTCTGATAGCTTCCCTCGATTTCGTCAAGGACCACTAAATCAGACTGTAACCCCAGCTTCATCAAGTACTGGTGTTGATGCGCCAGTTGCATTACAAATGGCAAATCGCCCTTGTTACGAACGCTGACCGTCAGAATCGGCAGGTCGCCGCTTAAGCCCAGCGGCCAAAGTGACGTCTGCCCAAGTGTGTTATTGGAGATAGCTTCCTGTCGCAACTCTGTGTGTGGACCGTCGTACAATAAACGACCAGCCAGCGAATGCGCAAAGAGGGCCTGAATCTGTGTTAAATGCATATGTCGCAAATCGACTTGTGACCGAATCCACGCCAAATGAAAGGCGTGGTCAGCCTGAGCCGGCTCACGCAGCGTCTCCATAATCGAGACAACTTCTTCTTTGCTCTCTGCAACCCCCGTAACGAAATAGATGCTGGTGCTCTCCTCTGGCGGTAATTGTACTGTTCTGCGCATAATAAAAGCGGGATCGGCTACAGACCCTGTACTGCCCCGAAGTCGTTGTGTCAAGCCGCCTGGATCTCGAAGTGAACAGCCCCGGCCAATAAATGCAGCCCGGTCCGTTTCAAATTCGTAATCTCCAGCTTCGTATCGAGATGCATAGACACTGTGCGCAGCCCAAGTCTCAGGCTCGTCCTCTTCTCTTGCTCGGCGTTTCGCGAGAAGCCACTGCTCCTTTGCATCATGACTTGTTTCGACAAACAGTTTGCTAAAAGCGGGATGAGCACTATCTGCTGCCTGGCTGGCGAGGGCCAACTCAAGAAATGATGTGACTTCAAGAATTCTTGAGTCTCGGGTATGATTCGTGATGCGCAGCCGGCGTATCTCCGCATCAGTTTCAGGAGAGACGACAACGTCTAACTGACTTGATATTCCATCGTATTCAGTTTCAAAGGTGGCTTTGTCTAGTCCGAATGCAGCCGTTACGTTTCGCGCTGCTTTGCAGGGGAATGACGCAGCGCTCCAAACCTTGTCAGACAGTGTGTCCATCAGATACACAGCGACACCCGATGTATCAAAAACCGGGTCTTCACGCCATCTCGTGATGACATGACCGTTCCAACCTAAGTAGCCGTTTCCGTCATTTGTCACGACACTGGTCATGTGCCCGTTGCCAAGTACATCGACCTCCGGAGTAGGTGTGGGATGTGTATACGTCCGCAGTGCCTCTTCCTCCGAATGTTCCAGATTGGGTTCAGGGGCAGAAAGTCCCACAGGTTTTTCTATTAGTGCTGCCTTTTCCGGAATCCGCTCTTGTAAAAGTAGATCCGCAGACTGTACGCGAAGGTCCGAATGGAACCTTTTCACCATGACATCTTGTTTCAGCAAGTTCGTAATGCTAAGCATACTCATGCCTTGATGATGAGCCATGAAACTTTGGACAATCTCGTGTTTATGGCCCCGAGGAAGTCGCTGACGTGAAAAGTCCACTGCCTCGTAAAAACCGTAAGCTCCCTTGGCACCAAGTTCCTCGAACTGCGCTAGTGCTGCAAGGGCCCGAGTTTGGGCATAGGGCAAAGCCAACACAGCAGCATAAGGTGTCGCAACAACATGCTGTTCGAGGCCCCTGTCAAAACCGAGCCCCGGAACCCCAAACGCCCGATACTGGTAATTGTGCTGATAGTCAAAGGCGTAATACCCGCTTTCAGACACCCCCAACGGGATTTTTCGACTGTCCGCATAACTCTGTTGCCTGCTAATCACCCCCTGGTACGTTGAATCCCAGATGGTATTCGGATAGGTTCGCATAAACAAATTCGGCAACAAGTATTCAAACATTGTACCGGACCAGGACATGAGCGTTTTATGACCGTCAGCCAGGGTCATAGTGCGGCCCAGTGTAAACCAGTGTGAAACGGGCACCTGTCCCAATGCGATGGCAATGAAGCTCGTCTGTCTTGCTTCGGATGCAAGTAAGTCGTACAACACCTTGTCTAGACGCTTTGTATCCACGTGGTAGCCGAGCGAAAACAACCGCTCAGAACCGTTGTATAGTGCGGAAAAATCAGTGTCTCTGATGAATGAATCAATTCTCGTTGTAACGGATTGCATCCAGTCGATAAAATCGGCTTTTTCAGCCACTGTCTCGCGATTCACTCTCAGGTCTGTGTGCTTGTGTTCCAATACCAAGTGCTCAAGCGCTTGACGAACGACGATCAGACATCCAACCAGATTTCCGGAGTCCACCGTCGATACATACCTTGGCGATATTGCTTTTGCTGCGCGAGTGTCATACCAGTTCAAAAGATGTCCACGCCACTTTTCGAGTTTCTCGACAGTGGTCAGTGAGCGTTCGAGTCGGTCCAGCATCTCTGTTATGTCGATATAGCCTAAATCCTGAGCTGCTACAACACAGGCCAAATACAATCCGATATTTGTGGGAGATGTGCGATGCGCTACAATCTCTTTTGGGTGGTACTGGACGTTGTCAGGCGGGAGCCATGATTCTTCTTCCGTAACATATTTTCTATAAAAACTCCAAATGTCTCTTGCCAATCTATTCAGCTCTGGTTCGGCAGACTTCACAAAGGTCATGTCCCTCGGCATTGGAGACAGGTTTAACTGTCTTGCAAAGGGTCTCGCCGACAGCCACAAGCATAGAGCGACAATCCCGATAGCCAAGTCACCTCGTCCACCCCACAGCCATGCCGTCACGACAAAGAATCCAGCTAGTATGTAGCCGGCCGGTTCGTAGACAAACGTTGTTTTGTGGTTGTTGCGCTTAGCCATCTGGGCTGCAGTTGTCCATTCCAGAAGATTGCGCCTTGTTACAGCCATGCGAAACAATGACCGCAATATGGCATCCATTGACAGGACTGCCTCAAATGGAAGCGTCAGCAACGTGAACAAGTTTTGCACAAACAGTACATGAAGGGTACGAGCCCCAGATTGAAGTGTCAACGTACGAAAAAGACCGGCTAGGAACGGGCGAAAAATGGTCAGCATGACAATCGTTTCCCAGATTGCTTCTCGTCCCGGCAAAGCAAACAGCCCCAGTAACGCTACAACAAACAATACCGGAGACAACAGACTTCGCCGCATATTGTCTACGATGTGCCATTTGGTAAGACCGTATAAGTCAATTTTTTGCTTATTGCCCTCCCGGTCTTTACACCGTGTCCCCAGCCATTTGAGCAATTGCCAGTCTCCTCGAATCCACCGATGCTGTCGAATTTGATGCTCGTAAATGGTAGTTGGGTATTCCTCTACCACTTCAATGTCCGCAGTGAGACCGGTTCGCAGGAAGCCGCCTTCAAGTACGTCGTGACTGAGAATCTGATTGTCAGGAATGCGCTGTACCAAGGTTTTGTAAAACACATCTACGTCAAAAATTCCCTTTCCCACGAAAATGGCCTGTCCGAATAAATCCTGGTATGGGTTAGAGATGGCAAAGGCATACGGATCAATGCCTGGCTCACGGGCCCATAGTCGTGCAAATCTCGATTTCTGCGTCGACTCATAACTGATGCCAATCCGCGGCTGCAAAACCCCAAAGCCTTCCACAACGCGGGTCTGCGTTTCGTTCAAACGAGGTCTGTTGAATGGAAAGTGAAGGGTTCCAGCTAAGCGGCTGACAACGCCGATGGGGAGTTTGGTATCGTGATCGACCGTGAATACATAACGTATCTCTTCGAGCAATGCTGTGTCCCCCACAATTGTAGTGAAACTGGTATGACGGCTCCCTTTCAACAGTTCTGCAAACTCTACCAATTTACCGCGTTTGCGCTCCCATCCCATATATACTTTGTCCACTGGGTTATACTGTCGGGAACGGTGGAAGAGAAAAAACTTTTGCTTGCCGTACTTGTTCTGAAGCTGTCGGATTTTTTCTGCAGCATATCCAACTAGTTGGTCGTCATGAGCCTGTGTAACGGAATCAGAGTCAGGAAAATCCGCCAAAACGGCAAAATGCAAATTCTGTTGTCTGTTCCCAAGATAATGAACTTCGAGCCGCATGATGACGTCGTCTACTTCTGCGAGTTCACCCCATATGATAGGCATTGTCACCATTGTTCTGGCGTCATCAGGCACTGTTTTGGAAAAGTCGTATCTAAGGAGAGGCGTCGGTTTACAACAGTGTTCAATCATGTTGTGGACTAATGGTACAACCCACTCCGTTACTGGTAATACCAGCGCGACAGCCGCCGCGAGCAAAGACACAACTCGGGGACTCGTTCCATAAGTGGTCCACAGGACACCAAGCACCAGCAGAACAGCGAACCATACGGTCATGGCACCAAGATAAGAAGCCAACGGGCGACGCCTGATGGTTAGCTGAGGAAGACGCCTGGGTTTAGCAACCTGACATAGTTCTTGTCGGAGTGATTTCATACCGTTTGCATCGAGCAAATAGTATGCCAGATTGGCTGACCGGGGTCTCACCGAGTTGGTGTCCGAGGGGGGTATGAAAGTCCCGTTGGAGCGAACCGACTTGACTGACTTCAGTGTGCCTTCATCCCCTTTACCTGAGAGGCGAATGGCTGTTTGTGCCACAAGGGTTTCCGGTACTTCTAGCTGCTTAGCAGCATCTACTACGCGTGAGCGGAGCAAATCACGGCTTGATTCATCCAATTGTTTATACTCGTGTGGAGGGTTCCCTACAAGGATTTGTTCTACTTGGGAGATGGCTGTAAAGACAGGGCGCCACGGCTCTCGCTCGAGGACATGCAGGCTTGTGACAAGATTTCCGCACGTGACCTGAAGTGTACTTTGAAGCCTGTGTTCAAAGGAAACCATTTGTTCAAGACTGTTTTCGTTGTTGTCAATGTGCGCAGAAAGCCAGTCCTTGACGCTTCTCACGTCAGCATCCCACTCACTCAGGTGTTGGACTAAGTGAACTATCTCTGCTGGATCGAGCGGCTTCTCTCCTGTTCGCTTGTTGAGTAAAGAGCGGATCTCAGCATCTGTCAGTGACTTCGCCGTACTTCGCAGTCCGTCTAACAACCCGGTCACGGAGGTGCATACTTGGTTGCGGTAACTCACTTCCTGAAAATCTTCTGCTAAGCGATGGATAATCACTACGCGCATGGCGTTTTGCAGAGCCCAGCATTCATCTGTTTTTAGCACCGAGACTTCCTGGTACGCCTGTATGTATGCCAAAAAGGAAGCGACGTTGTAGTGCCCTTCGACATGGTCGAGATAGTCACTGCACAGTGCATACACGCGGGGCATGCCGTTTTTTATCAGTTTCGGAAGTTTGCGAAGATAGCCTGCAGGAAACTCTCGTGCCACAGTTTGGGCTTGGGTTTCAATGAAAGAAACGTGATCGAGCAGCCAATCCTCCGCCGGCTGCGTACATGCAGGTCTGTGACCGGTCAATTGCTCGGCAAAACGGTGCAGAAAGTTCATGTCCGAACGGAATGTCGGCCAGAATTTTACGGACAGTGCCTTACGCCGTCTTACTTCGGTCGTTAGGGCGAATTCCCGGGCGTGTTCCTGCAATTGGCTGTTATTTAGAATCATAGGGGCCTCCTGAGGGTGGTCAACCTAAATTAAGCATTGTCAAACCACAGATGTTTCTTACTTGAAAACATCCCCTCAAATGGCCTGTTTTATGAATCGGAAACGAAAACCAGTACAGCGGAGGTGAGAAATGCGAGGAGAACAAACCCGGATATGAGCACGACAACACCGTTTTAGCCCTGACTTTCCCAAAGAAATTCGCCAATGGTGCCGCCAATCGTCAATAGTAGACCTCGCTTGTAAGTTTGCGATGTTGTATGTGGTATAGGCTTTTTCGTTCGTGACGCTGACTAGTTTTCGAGATTAAGGCACAATCACAGTTCGACCAGGCTTTCCGGGCATAGTGAAAGCTTGTGCAACTTCAGCCAAAGCTACTCGCTGTACTACCAGATTCTCGGGAAGAATGCGTTTGTCCTGTGCAAAACCTGCCAACTCTTCTACGTCCTGTTTCGTAGAACCGTAGCTCGCGATGACCGAAATGCCTCGTCGAACGGTTTTCGCCACAGGCAGCGTAAACTCGTTGCTGTTCATTCCGATTATCACCAGACGTCCCCCTGGATGCAGTAAGTCCAAGCCTTGCTCAATCAGCTTTCCAGAGCCTGTTGTATCAAGGATTACATCGACGCCGCCTTTCGACCAACGACGAATTTGGCGGCCAACCTGTCGGTCTCCTTCGCCGGCGTCAAAGCGCGCTTCTGCGTAATCTGCAGCAGGGTTGTCCAAAGCAGCGCGTCGGCGCGAAAGCAAACCGATGCGCTTTGCACCCATCGCTTTGGCAACCATCAGCCCTGCCAGCCCAAGGCCGCCCGCACCCAGCACGAGAATGCACTCACCAGGGCTCAGTGCACCCTGCTTCAGTGCATGGTACGGGGTTGCGAAAGCATCGACTAAAAGTGCCCCGGCACTGGCAGAAATGCCGGAAGGACGCAGTATGAGATTGGAAACGGGGACCACAGTCTGTTCTGCAAAGCCGCCTTGCCTGTGATAACCGATAACTTGCTGTTTGGAGCAGAGGTGACTGAGTCCAGTTTGACACAGGCGGCACTCGCCGCACGGGATAAACGGATACACGAGGACACTCTCGCCTTGGGTCCAACGCGGATGAACGGGGTCTTCATTGACGACGGAATGGATTCGGCCCGCAATTTCATGACCAAGCACCACAGGGAACTCAGTTCCCTGTGGTGGTGCCTCTCCTCGTACCAGTTGCTTGTCAGAACCACAAATTCCACAGGCCTCAACCTGGACCACGGCTTCATTGACCCCAGCTCTCGGCAGGCTTGTATCCGTTATCGTAAAACCGGTATCTGGACTGAAGAAAGCAGCTTTCACTATGCAGTCTCTCCTCTTTGAGCTTTGCGGTTTGCCATTCTGGCTTCTCTCAGAATAGACTCTGCAATGGTCATGTTTTGCATCTCCACAGTTCCTTCCTCCAGCCACAGCGAACGGGCATCCCGGTAAAGACGTTCAACAGGACTGCCAACAGCGTAGCCAATGCCTCCGAACAGCGACAGTGCGCTGTCCGTCACAGAGCCGACCATCTTAATGGCATTCGCCTTGGCCATGGCTGCATGTACGGATATGTCTTCGTTTGCATCAAATCGTTTTGCCGCATCAAGGCACAGAAGTCGCGCACCTTGAATCGCAGTGGCCATTTCCGCCAGCCTCATTTGAACAGCCTGCCTGCTGGCTAGAGCCTTACCGAATGTCTTACGGGTAAGAACATGCGAAATTGTAACATCAAGGGACTCCTGGGCGAGTCCAACCGCACTCTGTGCAATGCTGGCCCGGCTTTGGTCGAGAAACCCGCGAAGAGCGATATTAAATCCTTGACCTACTTCACCGAGTACCTCTTCTTTGTCAACCACACAGTTGTCAAACGTGATGACCGAGTGCGTACAGCCCTTGTCTCCCATCATTTCCGGCATCGGTGTAAGGTTCATACCGCTGCGCCCCTTTGGGATCAAAAATGCGGTAAGGCCGTCTCGCCCTAAATCCGGGTTGGTTTTCGCAATCACAACGTGAATATCTGCTCTGTCGGCAAACGTAATCAGGTGCTTGCGCCCGTTTAGGATGAACTGTCCATTTTCTTCCACAGCTGTTGTCCGAAGGTCAATTCCTGTACCGTTATCAGGTTCGGTCAAAGCGAATGCAACCAAAACCTCTCCTGCAGCGATACGCGGCAGCCATTCTTTCTGCTGTTCCTCTCTGCCGCGGCCAATTGGTCTCCAGATGCTGTTATATGCGTGAAACATCATGCGAATGGTGCCGTGGCAGTGAGCGAGTTCCTCCAAGATGGGGAAATACAACGCCAGCGGCAGGCCTTCACCGCCCGCCCACTGAGGTTGGGTTAACTTAAAGAAGCCTAATTCTCGCATCCTTTCCCATAACGCTTCCGGAATGGCCTCATCGCGTTCGACTTGTTCGCCCCAGTCCTTTGCTTCCTCTTGTCTAAACTGGACAACGCGCTTGCGGATAGCTTCTGCTCTCTGTTGCAAATCTGCCTGCGATGCGGTTTGATTCATGCCCAACTGTAGATCATCCTTTCACTACAAATTCCTGAAGACGTGAACGCAGTTCTTTCTTCTTTATCTTCCCTGAGTGTGTAAGAGGCAGGCTGCTGACCACCTCGAGCCTGTCAGGAAACTGAAATTTCGCGAGCCCTTGTTCACCTAGAAAGTCACGGAGCTCCGACAGTGCTGGAGTGGTTTCACCTTCTTTTACAACGATGCAAGCGACTGTTCTCTGTCCTAAAGTATCGTCAGCCTGTCCCACAACCGCTACATTTGCGATGGCAGGATGGGCAGCACACGCATCTTCAACGGCCTTAGGATCTATCTTTGTTCCGCCGCGGTTAATGATGTCATCTGCGCGGCCCATAAAAATGTATCGGCCGTTCTCATCCTGGCGCAGCAAATCTCCAGAGTGAAACCACCCATCTTTATCCCACTGGCGTTTTGCAGCCTCCGCATTCTTGTAGTAACCAGCACTAAAGTTGGGGCCGCGGCAAAGCATTTCTCCAGGGGTCCCGGCGGACACTTGATTTCCCTCTTCGTCTACAAGGAGGACTTCTGTTCCGGGGATGGCGAAGCCAACGGTACTGCTGACTGCTTCAATGGGATCGTCCGGATGCGTGGCGGTAGCAAGAAAGCCTTCGGTCCAGCCAAACATGGCCGCAACGGTCATACCGCTGTCCTCCTGGAGTTGCCGCAAGACTGCACTTGGGACCGGTGCTCCGGCATAGATGAACAGTCGCACGGAGTCCGTTTTGGTCTCTTTGAGATGTTCCGCATGGGCAACGTGAATGACGTGAGGGGGTGCACCAATAATGTAAGTGGGCTGTTCCTTTTCAATCCAACGCAACACGCGTTTGGCGGAGAACCTGTCCATCAGGTGAATTCGACCGGCTGTAGCAATTGGCATCATGACACCCGCCAGCATCCCAGTCTGATGGCAGATGGGGGCCACATCAAAAGTTGCTTGTTCAGGTTGAAACTCAAACACTCTGGCGTAAGCTCTCGAAGCCCAGAGGTAATTGGCGTGTAACTGCACAACTCCTTTTGGCGATCCCGTTGTACCGGAGGTAAACACCATCACAAACGGACTTAGCGGCTCTGGGTGATTCTCTTTCAACTGCTTCTCGTCCAGACGCTTTGAAGACTGGTATAAATCATGCAGCCGCAGATGTCCCTGCGCACCGCCTTCGGTTTCTTCCCGGACAATGATGTTCGTCAAATCAGGAAGCGTCGCTTGCAGTGTTTCGGCCGTTCCTATCAATGGGTCTCCCCGGTAACTCTCAGCCACAATCCAGGCCTTAGCCTCAGACTTGTCCAGGCAATAAGAAAGTCCCTGGCGCCCCATGTCTACTTGCAGCAGCACCGCCGCAGCGCCAAGGCGTGCAGCACCAAATACGGCAACGACGTAATCCAGTGAATTTGGAAGTTGTATGGCAACCTTATCTCCTTTACGGATGCCATGTTCATAGAGAGAAGCCGCCAATGCCTCGACTTCCTCCCAGAGTTCTCGATACGTCAGTTGTCGCTTCTCGTCCTTGTGAACCAGCGTTGGATAGTGTTCTGCATTCCATTGGAGAACATCCACAAAAGATTCCTCGGTCCACATTTCCTTCTCAAAAAACTCGTTCGCTCGCTCTTTGGTCAGTACCATTCCGGGGAAGTCTATCACATGAGTCCCTCCTTACCGCTAGTCTTTGTCTGAAACTTCAGCCATTGAGTCGCCCGTTGAGGTATGACACAACGTTGGCAACGGTAGACAGCTTTCCAAAATCAGATTCTGGAATCTCCAACTCAAATTCGTCTTCAAACGCGATGGCCAACTCCGTCAAATCTAACGAATCTGCTCCAAGGTCATCGACAAACTGGCTGCCAGGATTTACTTCTTCGGGTTCTACCCCCAATTGGCTGCACACTACTTTTCGGACTCGTTCTTCAATCTGTTCCAGCGTTAACGAATTTGCCAAAATTATCTCTCCTGTCACCATGTTTTTTCCAAAATGCAATTTCCCAACTAGATGCGATTATGGCACCAATAATGTTATCCCGCCGTCAATCTTCACTGTTTGTCCGCGAATCATTTCGGCCTCTTTCGAGCATAGAAATAAGGCCAAGTTGGCGACATCATCCGCGTCGACCATCCGGCCATAGGGTATCTTCTGTTCAATTTGTCCCCACGTGCGTTCAATACCCGGAAAGTGCTCGAGTGCCCCTGTAACCACTGCTCCCGCAGAAATTGCGTTAGCGTTGATCTTTCGGTCGGCCAGTTCTACAGCGAAGTAGCGAACGAGCGATTCAATCGCTGCTTTCGTAGCTCCGACGGCCGTGTAGTTCGGGAACACATGGTCAGAGCCGAACGAGGAAATGGCCAGGACAGACCCACCCTCGGGCGGCATCAATTTCGAGGCCTCTTGAACGCCTACTAAAAAGGAACGCGCGTTTGTGTTAATTGTCCAGTCCCAACCCTTTACGTCTATGTCCAGAGCGGGTCTGTTGCGGCCGGATGCAGCGTTATGTACAAACACGTCAAGACGGCCAAAGTGCTCGTTGATAGTGTCAAACATGCGGTGGATTTTTTCAGGTTGTGCCATATTTGCTCGTACAACCAAGGCCTTTCGTCCAAGTTGCTCAACTTCATTTGCAACATCTCGGGCAGCATCACCGTTGCGAAAATAGTTGATGACAACATCGGCCCCTTCGTTGGCAAACCTGAGTGCCAGTTTCCTGCCTATTCCTCTGGAACTACCAGTTATGCCAACTACCTTACCAATGTACCGTTGCTGTGACGTTGCTTCCATAAAAGCATTCCTCTCCTCCAATGGCCTCAGTTTGATTTCACTGTCCGATAGAATACCAACACCCTTTCTGAAAATACTTTCGGGAATAGAAATATAACCTGTTAGATATCTTAATACACATCAACTTCAGGATTCAAATTTGTCTACTGCGAATACTCAGTGAAATACAATTTTCGAAACAGCAATGATGACAAGGGATTCCTAAATCTTCACGCATCAATCTTGTTCAGGAAGACTTTTTACAGAGTCTTCATACTCTTGACGTAAATTCCTCTTTAAGATTTTTCCACTGGGGTTTCTCGGCAGCGCATCTGCAATAACAATCTGCTTTGGCAGTTTAAATTTCGCCAGCTTTTCCCTGAGAAATTGGAGTAAGTCCTGTTCGTTAAACTGAATACCCGTTTTCGGAACAATGATGGCTGTAACTGCTTCAATCCAGTAGTCGTCAGGGAGACCAATGACTGCTACTTCAGAGACACCTGGAAACTCGTAAATTGCTTCTTCCACTTCCCGACTCGCCACATTTACGCCGCCGGTCTTAATCATGTCCTTCTTTCGATCCACGATGGTGAGATACCCTTCCTCATCCATGACGCCAAGGTCACCGCTGTGAAACCAACCACCGCGGTACGCTTCACTGGTTTTTTGCGCGTCGTCCAGATAACCGAGCATGGCATGGGCCGTTCGGTGAACAATTTCCCCCACTTCTCCGGCAGGCACCGGGTTGCCCTCGGCGTCCACAATGATGGTCTCTACGTTCAACGCAGGTCGTCCAGCCGATCCCAACTTTCGAAGTTGGTCTTCGGGTTTGAGAACGGTGGCCAATGGAGCAACCTCTGTCTGTCCATAGAAGTTCCAAAAACGAGCCTGAGGAAGCTTCGATGACAACTCCTTTAGAACTTCAACCGGCATGATGGCTGCACCGTAGTAACACTTTTGCAGCGAGGACAAATCTCGTTTCTCGAAGTCTGGGTGCCGCAGCAATGCAATCCAGACAGTGGGCGGGCAAAACAGAAGCGTCGCACGTTCCTTTTCAATTGTCCGAAGAATTATATCGGGTGCGGCGGCGTCCAGAATAATGCCTGTCCCCCCGAGATAAATGCTTGGCCCGAGAAAGCAGTTTAACTGGGCACTGTGATAGAGAGGCAGTGCATGAATCGCGATGTCGTGGTGTTCCATACTGCCGTCAACAATGCAGCTTACAAACTGGGAAATCAGGTTATCGTGAGTAAGCATGACACCCTTTGGCAAGGACTCTGTCCCGCTCGTATACAGAATCTGTGCCAGGGTTCTCCCGTCTAGGTCAATGGTGTGCTGTCCGGTGTCGGCGTCAGCAACACTTGAGGGTTCATAGACCTCCAGCGCATGCCACGAGCGGGGATCGTGTGAACGAATGCTATCGTCTTCTGCGGCGGTTTCTAAAACATACCGTGCTGTGACGTCTACAGCTAAGGAAGATGTGCTTTCTTGCACCGTGGCGATTGCTTTATTCATCGTATCAACGAGGTTTGAAGCAGCTAGCACGACGTCCGCCTTAGTATGTCCAAGAATGTAAGCAATTTCCGAAGGAGTCAGCATGTAATTGACGGGGACCCAGATAGCGCCAATTTTCATGGCTGCGTAGTAAGCTAGAACAAAGTTGAGGCTGTTTTTAGACAAGACAACCAATTTCGATGAGCTTGAAATCCCGTCTCGTAAAAACTGAGCAGAAATTGTGTTGACTCGTCTTTGAAACTCACTGTAGTCGATTCGCTCTTCACCGTACACCAGTGCCAACTTGTCCCCGTAACGAGCACTGCTTCTCTCCAGTAAGTCAGCCATCGTGTTGCGCCTTGCAGCGCCAACCTCCGAACTCATCTGAGCATTCTGGAGAATCTTGGTTGCGTGCTCTGCTCCATCTTTTACCACGTAATTTCCTCCCTGTTTACATTATTTTATTTTATCTTCTGATATTATAGAATTACGCGTGAATCTGCACAATTTGCAAATAGAGCCTTCAGTACTCGCCTTTAACTCGTTATTTCGAGGAGAATTTCTATGAATTTTGCGGCCATTATTCTGGCAGCAGGTTTGTCCGTGCGAATGGGTGTTCCGAAACAGTTTCTTAGCATCGCCGGGAAGCCCATGATTCTGTACAGTATTGATGCGGTTCTCGAATCTGGTTTGTCTCCTGTCGTCGTAGTAAGTGGCAAATATACAGAGGAGACCCGCCGCTGTCTTGCACAGAGACCTGTGCAATTAGTGAAAAATCCGGATTATCAGACAGGAATGGCCTCGTCTCTCACCACAGGTGTCGGTTGGCTGTTGACGGCCCCTGATTTACCCATGCTTGACGGCGTCGTAGTGCTATTGGCGGACCAGCCCTTTTTGTCTTCTGACGTCATTCCTCAACTCACAGCGCGTTACCAGCAGAAAGCGATTGACGGCACGCGCATTGTACGTCCTGCATTCAATGGGATTGAAGGAAATCCGGTTCTATTTGGACGCGAATTCCTTCCTCATTTGCTGCATGTCAGTGGTGACAAGGGAGCTAGAGAACTGATAGCGCAGCATCGGACTCAAGTGGATACCGTCCATGTTACCGAGTCTTATCAAGGGATGGATATTGACACGCATTCCGATTTGCAGGCTGCACGCCAGATTGCTCTGCAGTTGCAACTTGGCCGGAACGACGAACCCGAATAATTTCTGCCGCTACGGACACCGCTATCTCTTCGGGACCGTCCGCATAAATATCTAGTCCGATTGGAGAGTGCAGTACGGTCGTTTCACAATCCTTTGACAGCAGTCGCCTTGTTCTCTCACGGGGCCCGAGAATTCCCAGATAACAAAGAGATATTCCTGTCAGGTAGTTCAACCACAGTTTATCGTCCTGAAAGCTGTGCGTCATGATAATGACATAACTGCCATCCGGAATCACCACACGCCTGTCAGCTTGGGTTGGTCTAGAATCAATCAAATGCTGTGCCCGCGGGAACAGTTCGCGATTGAGTCGTGCAGGACGGTGGTCAACGACCGTAATAGCAAAGCCGATTTGTCCAAGAATATCAACCATTGGTTCGGCGTCTGGTCCGCCGCCGAGGATAAACAGCTTTTCTTTTGGGTGAATCTTGTCAAAAAAATAGAACCGGGACGCTCCTCGCTCGTCACTGGAGACAGGGGTATGCGTCTCCTTTATCTCAGTCTCAGTTGAGACGGCGTTGTATGACCGTCTCACATCTGAAGCAAACTGCTGTAGGTGGTTGATAATTTCATTTCGGTTGTTAGTCCCCCAAGGGCCTTGTGTCTCATCTGCATTTGCAATCAGATAATTACCGCTGTCTCCGGCTCTGGAAAGGTCTCTGCAGATGACTACCTCTTTTCCCTCTGAAATGTGCTGAAGAACCTCAGTCCAGAATCTTGCAGCAAGGTTCATTCGCAGAAAGTCAATCGCTTCCAGCAAGACATGGATCACACCATTGCAGCCCGTTCCGCGCCCCCACGTAAAGTCGTCTTCTGACGACATATCGTAGGTCAGAAGTTCCGAAGTTCCTTTGCTTAGGACTTCTGCGGCACGATGACTTAAATCTGATTCGAGGCAGCCGGCGCTGAGGGTGCCGTGACTTCTCCCGTCTGCCGAGAACAACATCTTTGCACCCTCTCTGCGATAAGCGGAACCTTCCACAGACACAATGGTTGCTGCGGCAATCTTATTTTTACCTGATCGCGCTTGTTGCAACACTTCGATGAAGCCGGTCATGCTTCTCAAACTCCTCTCATCCTAAAATCTTGAAGACTATGTTTGCCGACGCACAGGCCGCACATTCGGGAGACGTCTGATTTTGTTCCAAGCCCTGGTCAGGCTGTTAAAATTGTGGGCGGCAAAGGCGTAGTCTGAATAGCGGTCGAGGACGGCTGCTCCTTTCGCTGTGGGAGTATACTCAGCATCTCCAAGCGCGGGGTTCAGCCACACTAGGTGCTGACAGCGGCGGGAGAGTCGTATCAATTGCCGTTCCAGCGCCGCTGGATTGTCTGAGTCAAAACCATCTGTTGCAATCACTAAGACCGCTCTGCGGCGTAAAAAAGTATTCGCATAGTGGTGATAAAATGTTGCCAAATTTTCAGCCAGTCTCGTACCGCCTGACCAGTGGTGCACCTGACTGGTAACGGCGTAAAACGCATCATTGACATCGTGTAGTTGAAGCCAACGCGTGACATGTGTCAATCTAGTACTAAACACAAAGACTTCGAAGTTTCGCTGTTTGGCTGTAAGCGCGTGAGCGAATCTCAAAAGCACTCGGCTGTACTGATCCATGGAACCGCTGACGTCGCAAAGCAACACCACAGGCCTTGGTTTCAAAACCGGTCTGCGGCGTACAAGACGCATGACCTCCCCTGTAGACCTGTTCTTTTGCATCGTGCCCTGAAGGCTTAACCGCTTGCCCTTCTTCCCCTGTTTCATTCTGCGAGTCTTCCGCATTGCAGGACGTACAGCCGGTATAAATTTCATCAACTCTTCCAGTTCCATGTCAGTGAGTTGTGCAAAGTCTTTTTCCTTCAGAACTTCGTCCCGAGACGAACCAGCCTTTAACTGTACGGTAAACTGGTCGGACGCATCTGCATCTGCGTTCTTATCAGAGCCGGACGTGTCCCTGCCCATCCAGATAACTTGTGGTGAACGGTGGAGAGCGGACTTCTGGCGCATGACACTGCTCATTAAGGTTTGCTGAGCAAGCCACGAGTCGTTTGGGGAGCGCAGCCACAGCCAGAATTGATGCCACGCCGCTGCAAAGAGCGGATACTGCCATGGGTCTTTAATGACCACTGATGCTACCGCATCTTTGCACGTTGCTTCATAGTTCCAGCCCACGGCTTGAATTGCCTGAAAGATGAGTTGCTCATCAGCGCTGGTAATTCTCAGTCCGAGGCGCCGCAGGCCGCGCACCAACGACAGGACATTGTGCACTGTATTGGTTGTCACATCGTCTCCCAACGGGTTCATCGAACCTGCCCCAGTTCTTTAAGCAGACCTGATAAACGGGACTCCGCTGCGCCTTTGCGGTTCATGAGAAAGTCAAAGTCGTCCTTATATTTGAGTAAACACCCAAGCGTATCCTCTACTTGTTGATGTTCGAGTTTTCGCGTTCCAAGGGCAGCAAGAGCCTCTGCCCAGTGAATCGTCTCCGCCACCCCAGGTCGCTTAAACAGGGGTTCCTCACGAAGTTTGGTAACGAAATTCACGGCAGAACGAGCCAGTTGGTGGGATAATCCCGGGATTTTGTGTTGGAGAATTGCCAACTCTCGGTCAAAGTCCGGATAGTCTATCCAGTGATACAAACACCTTCGTTTAAGCGCATCATGCATTTCTCGGGTTCGATTGCTTGTTAAGATCACCACTGGCTTTTGTTCGGCAGAAATGGTTCCGAGTTCAGGAATCGTGACTTGAAACTCGCCAAGAAGTTCCAAGAGAAATGCTTCAAACTCTTCGTCACTTCTGTCAATTTCGTCGATGAGCAGAACAGGGGGTACATGAGCTGGCTCCAGTGCTTTTAGGAGCGGGCGCTTTAACAGAAACGCTTCGCTAAAGACCTCCCTTTCCAGTGTTTGGCGAAGCTCCTCGGTACGGACTGGGTCATCAGCAGGCGTTGTCACCAGAGTACTACGCGTAGTTGAGACAGTCTGTGAACTAGAGCCGCTTTCCCTTGAAAGCGGCCCAGCTTCTACAGCTTCGGAAATTCGAATGTGCAAGAGCTGTTTTTGATAGTTCCAGTCGTACAATGCTGACTCCCGGTCTAACCCTTCGTAACACTGGATCCGAAGCAACGGTCTGTCCAACACCTCGGAAAGTACTTTCGCCAGTTCTGTCTTACCGACTCCAGGCTCTCCTTCCAAGCACAACGGACGCTCCAGTTTCATTGTCAGGAACAATGCTGTGGACAGTGCGGAACTGGCAAAGTATCCGTTTGTCGTTAAAACCTCTTGGACCTGACTGGGACTGTTCATAAGGGTGCAACCCGTCTCAATGCGCGGGCAGTATGAACCTTGCACAACTGACGACGGTAATTCTCAGAAGCATACAGGTCTCCTGCAATGACGCCGTCGTCCGCTGCGAGTTCTGAAGCATGGCGTATTACGTCTTCGGTAAATACCTTCCCCAACAAAGCCTCTTCAACTGCTTTCGCACGGTATGCCACATCGCCGGCACCTGTCACACCAATAGCTGCTTGTGTGACGACATTGTTGTCGTCACAAGCGATAACTGCGGCAATTCCGACTACTGCATAGCCTGAAGCAGGGTGTGAAATCTTCTCGTATACACTGTTGAAACCTTTCTGCGGTATTTTGAAACGCACGTTTTTCAGTACAGAATTCTCCGGCAGGGCGGTGATTAACGGTCCTAAGAGAAATTCGTCGACCGGAATTACTTCCGTTCCATGAGGGGTCTCGACGGTAATCTCAGCGTCCAGGGCCAAAGCAACAGCCGGCAGGTCAGACGCCATATCGGCGTGAGCTAAATTGCCGCCGACTGTTCCGCGGTTACGCACTTGCAGGTCACCGATTTTCCCGGCAGCATCCGCCAAAAGAGGCAGTGTATCCCTCACCATGCGGCTTGACGCAACTTCTGCATGAGTGGTCAGTGCACCGACAACAAGTGCATCGGGATCTCGTACAATACCGTGCAGTTCCTTTATGCCGCTGATATCAATCAATTTTTCAGGACTCGAAAGCCGAAGTTTCATCATTGGCAGGAGGCTGTGTCCGCCTGCCAGCAGTTTAGCCTCGCCGCTGGACTCCAGTAGTTTTGAAATGGCCTGTGCAACAGTTTCTGCTTGTTCGTACTCAAAACTGGTGGGTATCATTGTTGACCACTCCCCTTTTGAATGGCTGTCCAAACTCGTTCCGGTGTCAGTGGCATATCAATATCCTTGACCCCAAATGGCCGCAACGCATCCATGACCGCATTGACCACAGTCGGTGTGGAGGCAATTGTGCCTGTTTCGCCAATGCCTTTGACGCCAAGGGGATTCTGAGGAGCAGGCGTCTCTGTAAATGCGGTTTCAAAGTTCTTAAAGAACCTCGCCTTCGGCATGGCATAGTCCATGAAGGTTCCTGTGACCAACTGGCCTTGTTCATCGTAAACTGCGCCTTCCCACAACGCTTGGCCGATGCCTTGCACAATGCCGCCGTGTACCTGTCCTTCAGCAACCATCGGATTGATGACGCGGCCGCAGTCATCGACAGCAACATATTTCACTAGGTCAATATCTCCGGTTTCCGGGTCAACTTCTACTACACAGACGTGGGTGCCAAAGGGATAGACAAAGTTAGCGGGATCGTAGAAAGATGTGCCTTCGAGAGCCGGTTCCACACCCGGCGGGAGGTTCCATGCGAGATACGCTTGCAGGGTGACGTCCTGAATGGTTGTGCTCCGGCTTGGCGCGCCTTCCACGCTGAATATCCCGTCTGAGAAGTTTACGTCGTCTTGTGAAACCTCCAGCAGATGAGCTGCAATTTTCTTCGCTTTCTCAATCACCTTGTCTACGGCTAATGCCATGGCGTTGCCTCCGACCGGAGTTGTTCTCGAACCATAAGTACCCCAGCCCATGGCAATTCGGTTGGTATCTCCGTGGACAATTTCGACGTCTTCGAACGGAACCCCAAGCCTTTCGGCAATAATTTGCGCAAAAGTGGTTTCCTCACCTTGGCCGTGGGGAGACGCGCCAGTAAACGCAGTCACCTTGCCAGTGGGGTGAACCCGAACGGTGGCGCTTTCCCAAAGACCGCCTTGAAAACCTACTGCACCAGCCACTTGTGAGGGCCCGAGACCGCAGATTTCTACATAAGTGGTGACACCGATGCCAAGATACTTTCCTTGGCTGCGCACATCAGCCTGTTTTTGCCTCAGGTCATCGTAGCCCACCATGGCCAGTGCCTTGTCTAAGGCTGCTTGATAATTGCCGCTGTCGTATTCCAGTCCCATGGCCGAGTGATAAGGGAATTCATCCGCTTCAATCAGGTTGCGGCGTCTCACTTCAACCGCGTCCAGATTGACTTCCTCTGCGAATAAATCGACCATTCGCTCGAGCAAGTAGGTGGCTTCCGGCCGACCTGCTCCTCTGTAAGCGTCTGTAGGGGTCGTGTTAGTAAAGACACCGTACACATCCGCACCCGCATAGGGGATTTTGTAGGCACCAGGAACAATTAAGCCAAATAGAATGGTCGGGACGCCGGGGCCTGCTGTGGAGAGATATGCGCCCATATTGGCCATGTTGCGTACTCTGATGGCAGAGAATGTGCCGTCCTTTTTGCCGGCAAATTCAACGTCGAGGACCATATCACGTCCATGGGTGGTGACAAGAAAGTTTTCTTTTCTGTCTTCCACCCACTTAACAGGACGGTTGAGGTCGCGCGCAGCGTACGCAACCATGGCTTCATCCGGATAGCAAGCAATTTTCGAACCAAATCCGCCGCCGACATCGATAGCCAAGATTCGAAGTTTGTGTTCTGGAATTCCGAGAATACCCGAAAGAAGGAAGCGGTGGATATGCGGGTTTTGCGATGTTACCCAGAGTGTCATTTCACCAGAGCCTGCATTGTACTGAGCCACAGCAGCCCGTGGTTCCATGGCATTGGGTATCAGCCGCTGCTGACGGAATCGCTGCTTTACCACGACTTCGGCAGAGTCGAATACGTCGTCCGTGGCATTCCCGGCTTGCCAGTGGAAAGCGATATTTTGCGGGGCGCTTTCATGAAGAAGCGGGGCGTTTTCATCCATTGCCTGTTCTTGTTCTACGACTGCAGGCAGAACATCGTATTTGACCTCAATGAGATCGACCGCATCTCTTGCTGTATAGCGATTTTCCGCAATGACCATAGCTACTGCATCGCCTACATATCGTACTTTGTTTACTGCAATCACTTCGTGCGGCGGTGTCTTCATGTCGCTGTCAGGAGGCAGCCAGGCGGTCGGGACCGTTCCGATTTTCCCTTCCAGGTCCTGTCCCGTATAAACCGCAACGACTCCTTCCAGCGCTTTGGCAGCTTCAGTGTTAATGCTGGAAATGTTTGCATGGGCATGCGGACTTCGCAAGACACTTGCGTATAACATACCAGGGAGCTGAACATCTTCCGTATACTGTCCGTTTCCGACAATCAAGCGTGGGTCTTCACGCCGCTTCAGCGTTGAACCGAATACATTTGCCATCCCGTCGTCCTCCTTATTTATCCGATCCCGTTCGAGCAGTGACCACTTCTTCACTTGAACGCTCGCTTTTGTCCGCTGCATATTGTATCGCTCTCACAATATTCTGATACCCGGTACAGCGACAAATCACGCCTTCGAGCCCCTCTCGTATCTCTTGTTCACTGGGATGCGGGTTCTCTTCCAACAAAGAGGCCGCTGTCATCATCACTCCAGGTGTACAAAATCCGCACTGCAACCCGTGTTTCTCCCAAAATCCCTCTTGAACAGCATGAAGTCGGCTCATATCGCCAAGTCCTTCAACTGTTGTGACAGACCTCCCTTGAGCTTGAACCGTCAGCGTTGTGCAAGATTTTACCGCTTTTCCATCCATTTGTACTGTGCAAGCACCACATTGACTGGTATCACAACCAATGTGAGTTCCTGTGAGGCCGAGTTCGTCTCTCAAGGCATGCACTAAAAGCTGTCTCGGTTCTACTTCAAGGGAGTGTTCCTTGCCATTGACAGTCACGGTCACCTTATGCTTTTCACTCATCTCAGCACCTCCGGATTCAGACTCCGTGTCCGGAAAGGCCCTGGCTCACCTGCGGCACCATCTGCAACGGTCCGTACTGGCGCCAAACACCTCTTTGCGGACCGGTTCTTAAAGTCGATGAACTAGATTGCCGACTTCCGCAATTGTGAATCTATGTTCTTGAAGAAGTTCCCTAAAAGCATTCTGGCGACGCTTCCGGTGACCCTCTGTCCAACGGACGCCAACAACCCCGTCACCTGTGCATCCGCATCACATGAGACAACCGTGCTTCCATCCTTTTCATGAAGCTGTATAACAGAGTCTGCAGTCAATTCGCCGGGCTTCCCTTGCCCCTGTAATTTCAACCTGTAGCGTCGTGGTACATCTTTTTCGGACAACTGGACCTGACCTTCGAAGACACCTTTAATCGGACCGATGTTCAGTCCCATTTCAGTCTCATAGACGCCTTCGTCAATTTTGTGAAATCGCTTACATCCAGGCAGTGTCACAGCTAATGTCCTCTCGTCTTGCAGCAGTTCCCAAACTCTCTCGCGTTCTGTTTGGTACGTGTACTGAAAACTAATTTTCAACTGTGAAGCCTCCTTTACTGCCAATCTTTTCGAACACGAGTTCCACCACACTTGGACACACTTCCATCAAAGTTTGGACACACAATAGTCATTATATTCATACTACCACCAATTATTGATGAATTCCAAATAGATGTGAGATTTACGTTTTGTCTCAAGAGAGAATAGTCACACCTTGACGAAAAGACAAAAAGCGGGAACCCTTCATGGAACACGAAGGATTCCCGCCTGCCCTAACGACGTCATGAACGCTTGTCACAGCATTAAAATCCGTTTAAATCCATTGCAGCAGCTTCGTGACGGACAACTCAGAAGTATCCTGCACGGCCCAGTCGGCAATATCCATTGCACTAGGAGTGCCGACACCAACTGCTTTCATGCCGGCGCCTTGAATAGATTCCACCCCAGACCGTGCGTCTTCAATGCCGATGCAGTTGCGGTATGGGACATGTAATTCGTCGGCGGCTGTAAGGAAGATTTCAGGATCGGGCTTTCCCTTTTGCAATGCAGCCGCATCCACAATCGTATCGAGATATTCGCCAATCCCTAATTTCTCAACCACAAGAACAGCATTCTTGCTTGCTGACGCCAAACCAATCTTGATGTTCCTCTCCTGCAAATCTTTTAGCAGATTCAAAATACCGGGAAGCACATCGTCCGGCGTAATCTTTTCGATAAGGGACTGATAGTATTCATTTTTACGATTGGCAAGCGCTTTTTTCTCATCTTCACTCAGCTGTAAAGTAGAATTTTCCAAGATGATGTTCAGAGAATCCAGGCGGCCCACGCCTTTTAAGCGCTCATTTATCTTTCTGTCAAAATCTATCTTCAACTCGTCAGCCAGTTGCTTCCACGCTAGATAATGATATTCTGCTGTATCTGTAATCACACCGTCCAAGTCAAATAAGACCGCTTCCAGTTTTGGCTCCGTACTCACCGTTACAGGCTTTCCGGTGGAAACGTCAATCGGGGCTCCCTCGTGGTAAAGCGTTAATGTATCACCACTTTCGAGCGCATAGGTTGTATCTTTTGGTGTTACTGAAACCCGCAGTAAACGGCCTGCAAAGGAGACTTTGAACTGGTACTGTCGCCACTGCTCGGGAATGACCGGGCGGAACATCAGCTTGCCGCCATATTCCCGCATTCCCGCAAAGCCCTGAACGATTGACAGCCAGGCACCAGCCATGGAAGCACTGTGAATTCCATCCTTGACATTTCCGTTGTAGTCGTCCAGATCCATGCGCGCAGTACGCATAAAGTAGCCATAAGCCTGATTGACTTCGCCAATCTCTGCACTGAGTATGCTGTAGATGCAGGGAGAAAGCGATGAGTCGTGAGTAGTGAGAGCCTCATAGTAATGGTAGTTTCGCTTCTTTTCCGCGGTGGTAAAGCGATTGCCCTGTAAAAACATAGCCAGCATCACGTCGGCTTGTTTGAGTACTTGGTAACGGTAAATGACCAGCGGATGGTAGTGCAACAGCAAAGGATAATGGTCTTCGGGCGTATTCTCAAAATCCCAGACTTCTTTTTGCAGGAATGAATCGTCCTGCGGATAAATACCGTATTCCTCATCAAACGCCACATACATCTTGTCTGCGGCTGACTGCCAATCAGTCGTTTCAGAGTCTTGCAGGTTCAATTTCTCCGCCAGCCGGGTGAACACCTGCGAATGATTTTCCTTCATCCATCTCGCTGTCTCGAAAGCGAACTCCAGGTGGTCTTTTGCCATCACGTTGGTATACAGATTGTTGTTCACCAGCGCGGTGTATTCGTCGGGACCCGTAACTTCGTTAATGCAGAATTGATTTTCATGCTTGGGAATGTACGCGCCCATATCTACCCAGAAGCGTGCTGTCTCAAATAGCATCTCAGCACCGTATTTAAGCAGAAACTCCGTATCATTTGTAGCGTGCAGGTATTTTTTCAGTGCATACATGATGTCCGCATTGATATGATACGCTGCGGTACCCGCTGGAAAATAAGGGGATGTCTCTTCCCCGTCAATCGTTCTCCAAGCGTACAATGCCCCTTTGTGTGCCAACTCCTTGGCGCGCATGCGTGCCTTGTCCAGTGTAGTATAGCGGTATTCCAGCAGCTTTCTGCTGATATCTGGGTGAGTGTATAGAAAGAATGGAAAAATGTACGTCTCCGTATCCCAAAAATAGTGGCCTTCATACCCTTCACCGGTAACGCCTTTTGCCGCAATGTTCGTTTTTCCGTCACGTCCTACTGACTGCAGCAGATGGAACGCGTTAAAGCGGAGGCTCTGTTGGAGTGCGGGATCTCCTTCGATTTGGATATCAGTGTGCTTCCAGTACTCGTAAAGAAAATCTCTCTGCTCCGCAGTGAGTTTGTCGTATCCCAACTCCCTTGCCTCTGCAACTTCAGCTCTAGCCAGTTGGACCAACTCGTGTTCGTCATAATCCTTCGACGTATAATAAGCCACCCATTTGTGTAGACGCACAGGGACACCTTCGAGCGCGTCAACAGTGTACTCCGCGGATGCCATTTGTTCCTTTGTACCCACTTCAAGATGGTACTGGTTCCCGGTTTCAATGGCATTCTCCATAGCACAAACCAGTGTGAACCTGCTGTTCTGTGTCCTCTGGCGGATGGCCGCAAGCGAACCGTCCTGTACGACGTCCTCAGTGGTCAATACCTGGCCATGAAAGGCTGAACCGACTCTGGGGTCTCCTAAGGTCACTTGATTCTGAACCTGTCCGTTGAGTGCTGATACCAGTGTGATTTCTCCGCTGAAGTTCACCGGCGTTACCTCATAGGAGAAAGCGGCCAGATGCTTTCGCTCCAGACACACCATTCTCTGCACATGAATTTCAACCCTATTTCCGGCGGGAGATTCCCAGGTCATCTCCCGATGCATAATCCCTGTGCGAAAATCGAGCACGCGTTGATACTTCAGCAGTTTGCCCTCGAACAGGCTAAATTGCTCGCCCTGAACAAACACGTTAATGATTTTACTGTCTGTGACGTTTAGCATGGTCTGGGCATTTTTAGCGTATCCGTAAGCAGATTCGCCGTATTGGATTGGATGAGATTCGTAGAACCCGTTCAAATATGTCCCTTGCAATGAAGTACCGACGGGCCCTTGATACCCTTCCTCGAAGTTTCCCCTGTACCCTATATATCCATTGCCTGTAGCAAAAATCGTTTCATCTCTGTAGTTTGTCTCTACATCGAAACTGTCCTCCACCACTCTCCACTCATCATATGGATAAATAGATGGCTTGTTCTGTTTTCTCTCACGGCGTTGCGCTGTCTGCATACAATCCCTCGCTTACAGTAGATGTCCGGCATTAACAACAACTAATTCAATCAGAAAAGCCCGGTCTCTACAAGGGGAAACGGGCTCTTTCCGTGAAATTAGACGATGATAGCGCATTCCCGCAAGTGGCAGTCTTCATTTAGGTAGCCACGGGATTTCGATTCTGCTCCAATCCTTCTCCTGCAGGACCGGAGGTCCGCGTAGAACTGCTTCCATCCACATGTTGTCCAACCGACTTTAAGACGGCAAAGACGGCAGTTAGTCCTTGGTTCACATCGCGATCGCGCAGGACTCGGACGATGTCCCACAAATCACCAATGTCGTCTGCATCTCCGCTGGAAATCACCCGACTGGCGTCACTTACGCCGTTGAACACTGCTGCGACCAGTTTGGCATCTATCTTTGTCATGCCTTGGACAACAGCTATGATGTTTTTGATACCGCCGATACTTCCAGGATGATTTGCCTGATGTACGAGAATTTCCAACAGGTCGTGGCCTTGTTCCAGCACAGCTGCCCCGGCGTCCAAAATCCCTTTCTCCCGCAACAGCCGCAGCAGCCTCATCATTTGCTCAATGTCTTGTGTATACTCCACGAAAAGTGACTCGATTTTCGCAATCTGTGCTTCTTTCACAGCTTCTGCGCTGCTCTGCGTCTCACGTATCTTTGCAATCGACCTTGCCATCTCTGACAGTCCTCCTCACCTGTTTTCTCCGTCAACCAGCGAACGATAATCGCTGCGCTTCCATTTTTTCTCCACCAATACACCGTCTTGGGGATTGGGATGCCCGAGTCTGAAATTCCCTTTTACCAGCGGCCCCGGTCCATGCTGCTCCAGGATTTCCATTCGTACATGAATATCCTTATAGGCCGGTGTATGCGTGTAGGTGTCATGATAACTGCTCGTCAAATAGTTCACGGCTTCTTCGTCCCGCGGGGTGTTCATAGGCAGGTACAATTCGTTTGCTTGTACCCTGTCTGTGACAACAGCGCGAAGCTTGACTCTTCCATAGGGAGACACAATGCGCACTAGCGTTCCGTCTTCAATCCCCCGCGCTTTGGCCAACTCTGGAGATACCTCGATGTAAGTAGTTGGTACTTTTTTGGCAATGCCGGCAATTCTATATGTGAGATTTCCTTCATGAAAGTGTTCAAGCATCCGGCCGTTGTTAAGGTGAAGGTCATACTCTTCATTGGGAGTCAGTACAGGTCTGCTCCATTCCACCGGATAGAGTCGCGCCTTTCCATCCGGGAACGGGAATCCGTCTGTGTATAGAAGTGACGTTCCCTGTGTGTCTTCCTGAATTGGCCACTGCTCCGATTGGTAGCCCTGAAGGGAATCATATGTGAGTCCATGAAACAAGTTTGCCTTTGCCGTGGCCTCAGCAAATACTTCCGAGGGATGATGGTAGTTCCAGTCAGCCCCAAGACGATTCGCCAAATCCTGAACAATCCTCCAATCTGGACGTGAATTCCCTTTTGGCTCCATCACTTTGTAAAGTCTCTGAATTCTTCGTTCCGTATTGGTGAATGTCCCGTCTTTTTCCAGGCTTGGAGATCCAGGGAGCACAACGTCGGCAAATTGTGCCGTCTTTGAGAAGAAAATGTCCTGCACAACAAAGAATTGCAGTTTCTCGAACGCAGCCTGCACATGATTGGCGTTGGAGTCTACAATTGCCATTTCTTCACCCATCACATACATGGCTTTTAAAGAGCCTTCGTGAATTTTTTCGACCATGTGGTGATTGTTCAATCCTTTGTTGGCAGGGAGTTTTACTCCCCAATAGTCCTCATACTTGGCCCGAATTTCCGCCACATCCGTCGATTCGTATCCTGGAAAAACATCCGGTGCGCACCCAAAGTCACCGGCTCCCTGAACGTTGTTGTGCCCGCGCAACGGATACGCACCGGTACCAGGACGGCCGACGTTTCCAGTTACCAGAAGCAGGTTGCAGATGGCCGTACTTGCATCACTTCCGCCAACTTGCTGTGTGATGCCCATGGCCCACAGAATACAGGTGGACGAGGCCTCACGAATCATCTTTGCAACACTCTTTATCTGATTCTGGGAGAGCCCTGTATGTTTTTCGACATATTCCAGTGTGTATGGTGCCAACGAGGCGACGTAGTCGTCAAGAAAGTTCACATGGTTCTTTAAAAATCCTTCGTCATGCCAGCCCATGTCAATCATGTACTTTGCAACTGCTGACAGCCAGACCAAGTCACTCGCTGGCTTCGGGTGCAGCCATATGTCTGCTCTTTTGGCCATGTCATTCATACGCAGGTCGGCCACAATCAGCTTTTGTCCGCGCTTTTTCTGTGCTCGACGGATTCTTGTAGACAAAACAGGGTGAGACTCAGCGGGGTTGGCTCCAACGATGATGACGAGTTGTGCGGCGCCAATGTCTTCAATCGATCCCGTATCTCCGCCATAACCCATCGTCCTCCGGAGCCCTGTTGTAGCGGGGGCCTGGCAGTAGCGTGAACAGTTGTCAATGTTGTTTGTACCCATCACGGCCCGGGCGAACTTCTGCATAAGGTAGTTTTCTTCATTCGTGCATTTCGAAGAAGAGATGTAGCCAATCGCATCAGGACCGTCTGCATCACGTATCTCCTTCAACCGTTTTGCAACATAATTCAATGCTGTGTCCCAATCCACAGGAACAAATTCGTCTCCCTGCCGGATAAGAGGATTTGTCAATCGCTCAACGCTGTTGACAAAATCCCAGCCGAACTTTCCTTTGACACAAGTAGATATCTGATTCGCAGGCGCATCCATCTGGGGTTCTACTTTCAGGACATCCCGCCCCTTGGTCCAGATGTCAAAGCTGCAGCCTACGCCGCAGTACGTGCACACTGTTTTTGTTCTTTTTATCCGGGACTCGCGCATTTTGGCTTCAATTTCAGAAACTGTGAAAATGGGAGAATAACCGGGCTCAGTTTCCTTCGTCAAATGGATCATCGATTCGAGCAGTTCAGGTCCCAGGCCAGTGGCATAGCCAGCCTCTCCGAGCATAGGCTTCTCCATCAACGCGTTGCACGGACAGACCGTTACGCAGTGCCCGCAAGAGACGCAGGAAGATTCGTTGATGGGCGCATCATGGTCCCAAATGACCCTGGGTTCTTCTCGTTCCCAATCAATCGACAGAACTTCACTCACCTGAAGGTTCTGACAGGCCTCTACGCAACGGCCGCACAATATACACTGGTCCGGGTCATAGCGGTAAAATGGGTGGGAGTTATCTTCTTCGTAGGGCTTTTGTGCAAACGGATACTTTTGGTGTTCAATTCCCATAGCTTCAACTGTGTTGTGAACCGTACAGTTCCCGTTGTTGTTGTCGCACACCGTACAATAGAGTTCGTGATTCCCCAGAATTCGGTTCATCGCTTCATTCCGCGCAGATTTTGCCCTGCTGCTTTCTGTCTGGATGTCCATTCCGGGTGTGACTTCCGTGGAACACGACCGGACCCTTTTTCCATCGACTTCAACGATACAAGTATCGCAGGTTTCAATGGGGCCAAGGGCCTCGTGATGACATATGTGAGGAAACGCTGGGTTTTCAGTCAGTATTGCCTCCAGAACACTCTGATGCTCTGCAACTGACTTGTGTTGCCCGTTCAAGGAAATGTCCATCAGTTTCGGTGTCTTGTTTGTATCTGAAATTGTGGTCAAACTATCTACCTCCAAATTCCATGCAAACCAAAAGAATTAACTTTTACTTTGCACAAGGCAGAGAGTTTCATACACTTGTCAGCAAATCATTCGTACAAACTGGCGATGTCAAAGAGTTGTGTCGGAAAGATTCGCTTCAGTTTTCGTCTCCAAGCATAGCGGCAGGGGCTAGTACAGCTGTCACTTCACCCCGAACACACAATTCATCATTAACGAACAGTTCACTTTGGACAACGACTTTTTTCTTACCCACTTCTTTAATGCGGCCGCGAATGACAATGGGCTGCCCAAGCGGAGTCGGCTTGATGAAGTCCGTGTGCAGTGAGGCTGTGACACACCTTGGCACCGGTTCGCTGTCCCCTGGTTCATGACCCTCTCTGCGGTACAGTGCTAAAGATGCCGATCCCGTACTGTGGCAGTCTATCAAAGACGCGGCCAGTCCTCCGTAGACGTATCCGGGAATGGCGATATGTTCGGGCCGAGGGACAAATTCCGTCAGGGTTTCATCCCCATCCCAGCGCGTCTTGACATGTAGTCCCTTCTCATTCAATCTGCCGCACCCGTAGCACCAAGAAAAATTGTCTGGATAGTAGTCCTGAATTGCCGTGCTTTCTGAACTTCGGTTCAACAACTTTCATGCCTCCATCCTCAGGCGAGAGTTATATCATGGGTTATGATGTTATCATGGTAAGACTTTATCATCGATTCGAGACACATCTCTGATGCATCAGCTGAAGTTCTTCATCCTTCAGTCGTCCAGACTTAAAACGATTTCTGGTTTTTCAACTTCCTGAAGTTTTGTCCGGGTCGTGACGGCTGTGCCAATTGCAAAAAATTCTATAACATGTTTGTCCCAACCGCCATGGTTTTTTTCCTTGACTGTGACACCGACAATTCCTTCTGCACCTTCAGCATGTGCCTCCTTTTGCATCCTTTCCATCGCCAGTTCTCTTGCGTCATACAAGGCTTGCGTATAGTTCGCCAGTTCCACATTTCTACCGAGATTTCCGAAGGATTGTTTGACTCCCTGATGACCGACGTGATATACACAAGTACCCATAGCCAGAGAGATTGGCTGATATCCGGCTTTGAGCAGAGTCCAAAAGTCTTGTCCGCTTAAATCTGAGGTGAACGGATCTCCATATTTTCGTTTCCAATCACAATTATCTTCTCTAGCCACGACCGCCGTACCAATGGCAACAAATTCTGCCTGATGTTCTCCCCATTCGTGCCGGTTAATTCTTAGCCGAATACCGACAATTCCGTCTGCGCCAAGTGTCTTGGCCTCTTCTTCCATCCTGCCCATGGCGAGTTCTCTTGCCCGGTACATAGCCTGCGACAGCATATCGAGTTCTTGACTCTTACTCCATCTCTGCCACTGAAACCCGATATGGTAAATCGATGATCCTACAACCATCCCTGCGGGTTCAAAGCCAGCATCCCGGAGTAACAGGAATTCATTCACTGACAAGTCTGACGAAACGACCTGGTCAACATTGTCTTCGTGTTTTAGGTGTTTGAGCCTGTCCAGCACTTGCTCCGACAATTCCTCGTTATCGTACGACATGCTTCTCCCCCCTCTTAAATTTCGATGTCGTCGTTGGAGCGCGGTTCATTTATGACTCGCCGCAAGTCTAAAATACCCTTCGGGGGTGTAAATCGATAATTTTTATCGTACTGAACCGCCGTGCCAAGGGCCGTAAATTCAAATATTTTATCTTCCTTTCTTTCAATTTCCAACTCCCCGGTTAGCGTAGATGCTCGTGTGACTGGAGCTTCAATGACTCTAAACTCTGTTCTGTGTGCGAGAACCACATTTGCTCCATATTGGTGGGCATTTTCTTTTAGTCTTCGCAACGCGCTTTGTCTGGTCAGGTTAACAATACTGGAGAAGCTCGTTAGTTCTTGATTGTAGAAACTTCTACTTTTTCGTTCCTCATACTCGGATGCAAAATGGTGGTAAATTGATAAGCCCATAGCCAGTCCAACAGGCATTGCACCTGCGTGTACCAACTGCACTAACTCTTGCATGCTTACTGTACATAACAAGGGCTGAGAATAGGAACGGTCTAATCCTTTGATTCTAACGGCTGTTCCTATGACGCTAAATTCCAGCAGGTGGGGATGTGTTCCAGCGGGCCCTGGGGTTGCCAGAAACTTCACATCGACAACCGCATCTGCGCCGCTCGCCCTCGCTTCCTTTGACATGCGGTCAAGTGCGCTTTTTCTAGCCTCTTCATAGGGCTCCATTAAGTAATCCAGTTCCTCATTGCCCCATGAATTACTGAATCGTTTGTTTATCATGTAACCCGTGTGATAAACGCAACTTCCCATAACCTGAGTGATGGGTTCCATTCCAATCTGTTTTAACAGGAGCCACTCTTTGACGGATAGATTGCTCGTCCAAGTCATGATTATGAACATCTCCCCGCGCACTTGAGTGCTAAATTAACTATATTTTATCACTGTAACTATATATTGTATCGTCCTTGTTGAGGATTCGCGTGCTTCTTTCCAAATGCATGATATTTCGCTGTAATGAGAGCAAGACAAATTTGTGCCCAAAAATGATTTCGCTATAAAATGAGAAAGGGCTTGTCAATTTGCAAACGAGCCTTCCTGAAGAAACCAAAACTGAAAAGGGAGACGGTTGATATGGATAATCAAGCAAAAAAGACAGCTCTTCGAGGCATCTCTTATGGACTGTATGTCATCGGAACAAAAGTCGGTGACGACGTGAACGCCTTTACCGGCAATTGGGTCACACAAACCTCATTTACGCCGCCGCTTGTCGCAATCGGTGTGAAAAAGGGCACCAATTCCAGTGAAGGTATCCATGAGAGCGGCGTATTTTCGGTTAATGTATTGGAAACCGGGCAGCAAGACCTGGCAACCGCATTTTTCAAACCAATGTCGAGGGTTGGGAATAAGTTTGGGGATATTGAATTTTCCACGCACACGACGGGAAGTCCGATTCTGAGCGACGCCTTATCTTGGTTCGAATGTAAAGTCGTGCATGAGTACAGCGAAGGTGATCACGTAATCTACATAGGCGAGGTCATTGACGCCGGTGTCAACCGCGAAGGAAAACCCTTGACACTCCAGGAAACGGGTATGTACTACGGAGGCTAGTCTTCCTCTTCATGTACGACACTGAAACACTGACTGCCATTTGAGCAACCGTCACAGCCACCGAAACGCCATAGAGGGACCCGCGGATAACCGCGATCCCTCTATCTGTCTAGATCAAAGTGTTTTGATTCTATGATTCTCGCTCTTACGTATCTAGATTCTATGAGTCTAGCTTAATGTAAATTAACACGCTAGCATTAAGCGGAGGCTATTTAATGCCTGGTGATTAAATACCCTTAGCACATGTACTTGCTTTGAATTCTGCTAATTACATCGAGTTTGCGCTCCACAAGCTCGTCTGCAGCTTCACTGGTGGGGATGCCTTTGTCTCTTGAATAGCTGTAGATCTGCAACAACGTATCGTAGATCTGCTCGGCTTTGCTAAACGCCCGCTCTTTGTTGAAGCCGTGCAACTCCTCGGCTACTTCAATCAACCCCCCAGCGTTCACGACATAATCCGGGGCATACAAGATGCCCTGTTCAAACAGCATTCGTCCATGCCGCTTGTCTTCGAGAACGTTGTTGGCAGCACCACATATCACCTTGCAGGTCAACCGGGGAATGGTGTTATCGTTCAATACGGCCCCAAGCGCGTTTGGTGAGAAGATGTCGCACTCAACACCGTAGATCTCTTCTGGAGGTACAATCTTCAAATCTGGATGCGCCATTTTTGCCATCCGGATGTTGTCGTCAAAAATATCCGTTGCAGTGACAATAGCTCCTTCTTCAAAAAGGTGGTCCAGAAGCCGTTTCCCAACTTTACCCAACCCCTGAACCGCGATTTTTTTACCGGACAAGCTCTCGTCTCCAAAAGCTTCTTTTGCTGTGGCCTTCATTCCCTTATGAACCCCGTAAGCCGTAATAATTGCGGAATTCCCGCTTCCGCCGTATTCTTCAGGCAAACCCACAAGGTACTGTGTTTGTTTCCTCGCGGATACAAAGTCCATGGAAACGGTCCCGACATCCGTGCCAGTGTAAAACCGGCCTTTCATCGTCTCTATATAAGACCCGAATGCCTGGAATAATTCGTCGCTCTTGTCCTTGTGAGGGTCAGCCCAGATGACGGATTTTCCGCCTCCAAACGACTCTCCCGACACAGCACACTTGTAGGTCATGCCCCGGGACAAGCGCAAAACGTCCTGTAGTGCCTCTTGTTCTGTTTCGTATGGCCACATACGGCACCCTCCCAAGGCCGGACCAAGGGTGGTATCATGGATTGCCACGATGGACTTTAGGCCCGTGGCCTTGTCGTAGTTAAAGATAACTTGCTCATGTCCGTATTTCTCCATTTGTGCAAAAATACCGTTTGTAGATGCCTCTGTCTCTTTCTGTTTGTTTCTTTCAATTTCCATGGCCATAGACTCATGCCTCCATCATCGATAAATTTGAATTCTTGACCAGGACGATTGACCAACACGATTGACCAAGATGATTGACTATGACAATTGACCCAAGACGCGTAGATGGGACTCTATACGCCAAATGGATTTAGAGGTTTTCCTCCGATATACGCCAAAACACTTTTCGTTTCCGAGTACAAATCGAGCGACTCCATGGCTAATTCCCTGCCAAACCCGGACTGCTTATAGCCCCCGAACGGCAGACCGGGAAACGCGGAGAAGGGATTGTTTATCATAACAATGCCGGCTTTAAGCTTTCCCGCCACTCGATGCGCTCTGGCAAAGTGGTTTGTCCACAGAGAAGCCGCGAGTCCGTACACCGTATCGTTGGCCAATTGGACGGCTTCTTTTTCATCTTTAAATTTGCTAATCACAACGACTGGTCCGAAGATCTCCTCCTGCGCCACCTTCATGTCGTTGGAAACATCCGCAATCACCGTTGGCAGATACCAATGACCGTGTCTGTAGGCATCACCCTGCGGGCGAGCACCGCCGTAGACAATACGAGCCCCTTCTCTGACGGCAGACTGCACATACCCGTCAATCACTTCTACTTGATTTTCAGAAATGATGGCGCCGATGTGTGTTTCTTTATCCAGAGGATCTCCCATGACAAGTTTTTTTGTTTTCTCCGTAAAAGCTTGGATAAACTCTTCGTAAATATCTTCCTGTACAATCAAACGTGACCGTGCTTCACAGGACTGACCCGTGTTGTAGTAGATTCCGAACAAAGCACCGTCGATGGCCGCGTCAAAATCGGCGTCAGAGAAGACAATGTTTGGGGACTTTCCCCCGAGTTCCAACGTGACCCGCTTTAAGGTTTGAGAAGCTCGCGCCATAATATCTTTGCCCGTCGTCGTTTCCCCCGTAAAGGCCACCTTATCAACGCCAGGGTGCTCCACTAAGTAGGCGCCCACATCTGCTCCACTACCCGTAATCACATTCACCACACCCGGCGGCACCCCTGCCTCTTCACAGATATCAGCCAATACCAGTGCAGTGACGGGTGTCAAGCTGGCAGGCTTCAAGACAATCGTACATCCTGCCGCCAGAGCTGGCGCCAATTTCCATGCCGCCATCATAAATGGATAATTCCACGGAACAATTTGCGCACAGACGCCAACGGGCTCCTTCGTCGTGTAATTCAAAAAGCCGTTTGGAACGGGTTTCGTCTTGCCTTCGTGCGCCAACGCCGCTGCAGCGTACAGTTCAAAGTCCTCAACTGCCTGCATCACTTGTCCCTGGGCATTGGCCAGTGACTTGCCGCTGTTGATGACCTCAAGCTCACACAACTCGTCAAAGCGTTTGCGCAAAATACCTGCGATTTTATTTAAGATTCGGGAGCGTTTTGCGGCCGGTGTGCGTCCCCACTTACCTTCCAGTGCTGCCCTTGCCGCTGCCACAGCGTTGTCAACGTCCGTCCGATTTGCCTTTGCAACCTCCCCTATGATTTCTCCTGTAGCGGGGTTGTAGGTATTGAACCAGTCATCGCCAACACTTTCTGTGTGTTCTCCGTTAATGAGAAGCAGGTATTTTTTCGATGTCTCCATTTCTTGCAAAACTCCCCTTCTGTGGATTGTAGTGTTGAGTCATTGTGGTGTGAAGCGCTTTCAAGCTGATTATGATTACACCCTGTCTTTTGCTGTCTCTCCTTGGTACAAATTTCGTTGGTCTATCACCCGCACTGCTTTTCCTTCGCTGCGCGGCAGGCTTCTTGGTTCTGTAAGATGAACCCGGGTGGATATCAAGAGTGCATTGCGCAGTTCGTGCATGACTTCGTGCTTAACTTGTCGAAATAAATCGGAGTCGATATTAAAGCCTCCGGCAGTGTCTACAAAGGCTTCGGAGACTTCAGCAACAACGCTGATTTGATCCATTGTACCAACGCGGTGAATATGCACTTGGTAATACGGCGACAGGTTGGGATGACTCATGAGAACTGATTCAATTTCTGATGGAAAGACGTTGACACCCCGGACAATTACCATGTCGTCCAGTCGGCCCTTAATCCGAGACATGCGGGTATGCGTTCGGCCGCACTCACAAGGCTCAGGATACAGAAATGCCATGTCGCCCGTCCGGTAACGAATGATGGGAAACGCTTCTTTTGTAAGGGACGTAAAGACGAGTTCACCGGTCTCTCCTGCGGGAACCGGTTGAAGCGTGACCGGATTTATCACCTCCACATAAAAATGGTCTTCTGCAACGTGAAGTCCGTCTTGCTGCGCTGCACACTCGATGGACACACCTGGTCCCATCACTTCCGATAGACCATAGATGTCCACTGCTGACAGCCCAAGCTTTTCCTCCAAGGTCTGCCGCATCTCTTCAGACCAAGGTTCTGCCCCAAATATGCCGTACTCCAAGCTGGTTTTCCGCGGATCCTTACCTTGGTCTTCCATATACTCCGCGAGATTGAGCACATAGGAAGGGGTTCCTGCAATTCCCCGCGGCTTAAAGTCCTCTACGAGTGTTACTTGCCTAGGTGTGTTGCCACCGGAGACCGGAACCAGTGTCATACCCAATTGTTCGGCACCGTAGTGTAATCCGAGTCCTCCTGTAAACAAACCGTAGCCGTAAGCATTGTGGAACACATCTTCAGGTCTGCCTCCAGCGGTGACGATAGCTCGCGCAACAATGTCTGACCAATTGGCGATATCCCGTCTCGTGTAACCGACTACCGTAGGCTTACCTTTAGTTCCTGAAGAAGCGTGAAGACGTACTGCTTCTCTCCTGTCTACGGCAAATAGACCAAAAGGATAGTTATCACGTAAATCTGCTTTCTTTGTAAATGGAAGTCTGCGAATGTCGTCCAGACTACGAATGTCTTCCGGCTTGACGTTTGCTTTGTCAAATGCCTGGCGGTAGAAGGGGACTCGCTCATATACCCGTACCAATGTCTCTCCAAGGCGGTCCAGTTGCAATCGTTCCAGTGACCTTC
The DNA here is from genome assembly GCF_016406125.1 of Alicyclobacillus sp. SO9. Lineage (NCBI taxonomy): Bacteria > Bacillati > Bacillota > Bacilli > Caryophanales > Alicyclobacillaceae > Alicyclobacillus > Alicyclobacillus sp. SO9. The sequence goes on from NZ_CP066339.1 coordinate 2,730,590, forward strand.
TATCCATGGCCTCTATACCGGGCTGGTACATTGTCTTCCTCCCTCATCCTAAGTTCGTATCACAAGGTTACGACTTCTGTTGTTTTCCAAGATAGACTAAACAAATTTCATCCCTTCAAAAGGTTGCTTGCAGTTCTTACAGTAGTAGACTGCTCTGCAGGCTGTCGGCCCAAACAAGCTGACGACATCGCTGTTGTGCGCCTCGCAATATGGGCATTGCGGCTTGTAGTCGGGAGCAAAGCGGGCAGGCGGCGGAGCGATGCCAAACTCCTCCAGTTTTGCCCTCCCTGTTTCCGTGATGCGCTCTGATGTCCAAGGGACGTCCATCACAAATGTGACATCCGCATGATTCACACCATCTATCTCATCTAGTCGTTTTAAGACTTGGTTGCGAATAAATTCTTGGGCAGGGCATCCAACAAAGGTAGGAAGCAACTGAACATGAACAGTTTGATGGTCCACGATGATGTCGTATACCATACCAAGGTCTTCTAGACTCAGCGTCGGAATTTCAGGGTCCTTCACCTCTCTCAGGGCCACCCGTACCTCGAAGGCTTTATCGGCCGTGTTTCGGTCGGAAGTCTCACCATCAGACTCGTTGACTATTGGCTTCTGTTTTCGCGTCATGTCGCTTGTTGCTTTGAATGTCGACATCAATTGTGACACTCCTCACTCACAAGATTCACCAAACGGCTTGTGCATCAAGACTTAGAACCTCAGTCATTGTCAGCAAGATCTCGTCCATGGCCGATGTATGTTGACCGACCCTTCCGCTCTGTGAAAATTGAACAGGTTTCCCCGGCCAGTCAATTGCAGCCTTGGCAAATACCGGTCTTACAATCGATTCCCATTGGCTGTAAATGCCTAGGCTTGTGTTTGAGATAATCCCGTGACGGACAAGGCTGTCGGCATGAACACCCAAGTCAAACAGGTCACTAATGTTTGGCCAAATGTCTTGCAGCGCACGCAGAAGCCTCTGGCGGGCTTCTCCTTGTGACCTGGCAAGTTTTTCAAACCACGTTTCCATGTGCAGCAGATGATAGCGTTCTTCACGCAGAATCTTAGCCGCTGCCTGCTGCAGCGAAACAAAATTAGACTTTAGACACTCCTTTAACCGCACCTGTTCAAATGCGTTGTATAGGTAGGACCGAACAATTGTGTCCGCCCAATCTCCGTTTTTTGTTTCCAACATCATTGCATTTAAGCGACTGTTTTTGCCGCGCGAAAACGCATACCTGTCAGCACTGGTCCCGGACAGGGATTCAGCTATGCTGTAGAACAGTGATGCGTGCCCAATTTCATCTTGAGCCATCGAGCTGAATGCAATGTCTTCTTCCAAGTCTGGCGCAAGACCGAGCCACTCTGAACAGCGATGCCCAAATATAAGTTCATCATCCCCCATCTGCAACAGGAGCGCAGTCAGTGCATGTTTGTAATCCGGCGCAACTTTACCGTCGCTTGCCACGGACACCTCAGTTGAATCTCTCAATTCGTCTCCCTCCTTTTGAAACACCTCTATTTTCCAACTTCCTCTATTTTTCAGACTTCCTCAATTCAACCAACTTCCTCAATTCAACCAACACATCTTTTCTCATCACGTACCGCAGGGTTAAGCCAACGTACAGTAGCTGTGTCAGGAATTGGTCTTCATGTCGTCAACGAGATCGTCAACGGTGATAGCCCTCTGCTTAAAGGACTTCCATTTCTGTGCATTCTCCGAATAACCGGCTACTTCTCGATAACTTTTGTCAAGAACTTTGTTTGCAAGAATGTCTCTGTCTTCGGAGGCACTGGCGTGGACATCGTCCTGTCTTACAACCCATATACTTACAGCTTCATCTCTCCGAAGAAAGTTTTCTCTGGCCACTTGCAACGCCATGTCAGGAGACGGCGCCACCAGACTTCCGATGTGTTCGTGGTGCGCGAGGACGTGGCGCTGGATGAAAACTTCATAAGCATCGTAGTGAACAGAGTCTTGTGCTGTTGACATCTGCCCTATTCCTCCTTGTCAGACCTTGATTCCGTCCCACTGACGGCTCATCGTGCATTGTCATACAACCGCATAGTTAGCTGCTGCGAACAATAGTGGCCTCTACCATTGCCTTTCTGACCCACGCTTGCCCCTCATGAGCTTCACGGCGCAAGGCAATTCGCTCCTGAGACTTAGGTCCTGAATTGGTTCGAACCATGTGGCCAAACCACTCCCAATCGGGTTCCGTGTAACTCCATAGATTTGTTACCGGATTTTGTTTCAATCGCTCATCAGGCAGTGTCATACCTAATGCCCATACCCTGGGAACATAGCGATTGATGAACTTCTGTCGCAGTTCCTCGTTTGTTTTCGTTCGAATTCTATATTCCATCATCTTCTGTGCAGCTTCGGACATTTGCGTAGGACCGAAGAAGAACATCATAGCGGACCACCAACGATTGATGGCTTGTTGCAGCATCTCCCGCTGTTCATCCGTACCTTCGGCCAAAGCCAGGACTACAGATTCGCCGTGCTGCATATGAAAACTCTCTTCTGCGCAGATCCTTTGCAGTACCCGTGCATAGGGGGCGTACGAAGTGTCGAGTAAAGAAGCTTGGGTAATGATGGCTCCTCCGTCAACAAGAAAGCCAATAATGCCCGCATCAGCCCAAGTAGGCGCCTCCATGTGAAACACATTGTGAAATTTGACCCGGTTCATAAAGACATCTGTAATCAATTCTTCGCGTCGTTTGCCGAGGGGAACCGCTAAGTCTTCGGCTACTCTCAGTAACAATTGACCATGTCCGATTTCGTCCTGAACCTTTGCAATGAGAGCCAGCTTTCGGCGCAGAGTAGGTGCTTTGGGTACCCATTCCTTTTCTGGATACGCTCCCATAATTTCACTGATACCGTGCATATGGATTTGTTTGAGAAGGAGTTTGCGGTAATCCTCCGGCATCCAGTCCGTTGATTCAACCTTTTCACCATTCTCAATGCGGTGTATGAATTGGCGATACGTGTCACTCATTTGACTCTCACTCCCTTGACCTGGCAGTTGTTGGTCGCGCCATCATCGACTTCGAACAGACCCTTGGCTTTCATCACTCCACAGAGGCTTCACCAGTCATGAGTTGCACAATGTCTCCTGCGAAACTCATCAAGTCTTTTCCCGTAGCGCGGTTTTCCGGCGAAGTCATAGCCTTCTGAAAACTCTCTTCATCCTCAAAATACATCTCTGCAAGGAGATAGAATTTTGAGGCCTTTCCCATTGCATCCCCGTCGATTTTTGTAACTTCCAGTTTCACCAGCCCAGGTATCTTTTTTACCAACGGTGTGTGAACGCTTTCATAGTGTTCGTCAAATGCCTTCTTGTCTTCTGGCTGACGGTACAGCGCTACGAGTTTGTACACTACAGCAGCCCCTCTCATTGTAGGTTAGTTCAAAATAGTTCAAATCTCCGACAGACTTATGTGAACAGTGTTTCGTCTAGCCCGACTCACATTCATTGCTCGAGCCTAGGTAGTTTTTCCTTTGAGACAGCTACACCGTGAAACACAATTTGAATGAACTTGTCTGCAATCTCTTCGGGACTCAGTTCACCCTCCGGACTGTACCACTCATAAACCCAATTTCCTGCTGAAAGCAACAGTATTCGAAGGTATTTTGCGTCCTCAGTCGCAATGCGCATCTGTTCTATTCCTTCGTTCAGCAGCGTACTCCATAGGTTTTCATAGACATCGCGCTTTTCCTGTATCAACTTTCTCCGCTCTTCCCGCAGTGCGGTCCAGTCGTGAAGAAAGACCTTTGCAATGTCCATTTGAGTAGTGACCACCCGAATATGTGCAGCGAGCCCATCGCGTATTTTGGTGAGAGCATCCCCTTCTTGTCGAAGAATTGGTTTCAAAGCGCTCAGGAACGTTTCGGCCCCGTCGTCTACAAGGTAAAAGAGCAAATCTTCCTTTGAAGAGATGTGTGCGTAGAGACTCCCTGACAGGATGCCATGGGCTGAAGCAATTTCTCGAATCGTTGTCCCGTGATAGCCCTTTTGACTAAAGAGCCTTCCAGCTACTTGAAAAAGTTCTTCTTTTGGTCGGTTTTTATTCACAGTTAACCCCTCTATGCTATTGACGCCTCCAAAAAACAAGCGCTTGGTTGTTAATGTACATTTACTTAGACTCTATGTCAACCATTTTCACGAAACAATCTGATATTTCGCGCGGGGGTTCGGGCAACGGCGACAGTCACCAAACCGCACAGCGATAACGAGATCATTTCATCACTGTCCAGGGTGCGCTCAGCCGTACATCAACCTTCGCAACATACGATGATTGACCACCAGGAATTCGTTTAACACCTCCAGGCATTTGAATCGGTAATAAGCCTTCGGAAGCTGTGACTGGTAATGGCGAGATGCCGTCGGTTAAATGGTTTATACCAAACCAGCCGTCTCGTATCCAAACCGCTCCTTCAATAATGGAATTCGATACAAATGCTTTTGCTTGAAACGAAGATTTTTCGTTGAAAATCTCGACATCCATTCCATCTTCTATGTGCCGCGCATTGGCATCATTGGTGTTCAGCCATAGAACCGGTGTTCGTTCCCGCTCATACACTTTCGCCAACATCCTCCCTTCATCATAAAAGGAGTGGAATGCCGTCCCCGAACGTCCGGTGCGTAAACTCAGAGGATACCGTTCCTCCTGATTTGTCTTGTGGGAGCGATGGAACTGGGGAACTGGAAGCCTGGCCAAGCCAAAGGATTCTAACAAGTCCGACGCGAACTCTATTTTGCGCGAAGGTGTATGAAATAGAAGACTTGAATGCCCCACAGATTCAGCTTGTCGGGGCCATTTCCCACCATTTTCACGGAGTGAATCTGCGGTTATGTCTTTACCCAAACCTTTCAAGAGTTGATTGACTACGTCTTTCTGAGTCTGAAAGGACGCTTGCGGGTTACCTAGGCGCTCAGAAAGAATATCGGCGATCGAACGGGCCTGTCCTACAGGCTCCCGAACCTTATCCATTAAATACACGTAGGTATCTGTTGCCTTCAGACCAAGCTCTTCAATCCAGACTGTCCCAGGCAATACGATGTCCGCAACTTGTTTCATGGTCCGACTCATAACAATATCATGAGCGACTATACATTTTACGTGGGTGAGTGCGGCTTCTACACGCCGGGCATCTGCAAAGGAAGACAGAAAATTGGTACCAAACAGAAACAGCGTATCTATTTCGCCGCTTTGAAGGACTCTTAGCATGTTCTCCATATGCGAGGGCAGACTTTCTCTTGATGGCGGGACAGGACCCAATCCCGCGTAGTCAAGGGCTTTGACAAACCCTCGATGCCTAGGACCGAATCCGGCACCTGGTTTTCCTACATGTCCGGTTAAAGCCGGTAAACATGCAATGGCCCTGCTGGCAAGCCAACCATTTTGGCCCTTAAACATGGAACTTGCGCCCATGAATATGATAGATGCCGGTGACAAGGCATATTGCTTTGCTAATTCAACAATTTGTCTTTCCGACAAACCCGTAACCTTGGATGCCCAAGCAGGAGAATAAGATTCTATAGATTCTGCAAACTCGTCAAATCCAACTGTGTGTTTCTTGATGAATTCACGGTTCAGATACCCTTCTCGAATGATGACATGTGCCATTGAAAGGGCTAAAGCCGCATCAGAATCCGGCTTCACAAGCAGGACTTCATCTGCAATTTGTTGGACTTCTGACCGCCTGCAATCAACAGCTGTCACCTGTGCGCCCCGTTTCTTTGCCTGGACAACAAAAGGTGCCGACGTAGGCTGGCTGGCTACGTTCCAACCCCACATCAAGATAAACTCCGCATTTGCCGCTACATCTTCCTTTGTGTTCGTTTCTACAACACCAGTGGCTGCCAGTCCGTACGCCCCGGCACCCCAACACACTACGGCAGGATTCCAAATCTTTATCCCAAGGGTATCCGCGAAATGGAACAGCAACGGGCGATTCACATCAGAAACAACTGCACCGTGCCCCATCCAAATCGCACTTCGTTCCGGTCGTCTCAGATTCTCCCCAAGGCGTTCCATAATGGTATCCCAATTTGACTGAACCCATGCTGACTCGCGGCTGTTTCTTTGCAATGGATGGAGAATCCTTCGTGGATGATCGATGATTTCATGAACATTCCTTCCACGTTGACAAAGGAACCCCTTACTTTCTGGATGATCACGATTCGAAATGATATGAACTTCCCCAGTTTCATCTACGCTAACCTTCATACCGCAATAGGTCGGGTGACAATTCATCGGGCACATCGTATAACGAGTATTCATGAATCTCCCACTCCCAACTCGTTCAACTAACCGTCTTCCAGTTTCGAGATGCATGCACTTGACCATGGAGTAAATTCAAAAGTTTCGCAATTATCAGTTCAAACGGTGAAGCCAGGTTCCTGTCACAAGGGTAGCAGAATCCGTACTTACAAGCGAGCACACCGTCCGCATGTCACATCTGTCACACGGTTTTCTCCACATTTCTTCCATGTTTTCTCTAACAAATCACCATACTTTCTCCATATTCCGGATGAAGAAATGCAATACACTGAATTTGCTTTAAAAATCTATCACCGCCAACAAAAGTCTCGCTGCTCTCAGTTACAACATTTTCTAAGGAGATGGACCCATGTTTCAGTCAGGAAGCGGTTCCTCAGTTAGCAGCTCCTTCAAGCCATTGAACGTGTCCGGTCGCATGGAACGATTACCTGTAACTCGTATCACTTGGCACATTGTGTTTTTGGCAGGTTTCGCCTGGTTTATTGAGTCGCTTGATATTGGCGTGCTTGGAGTTGCACTCAATCCTATTAAAGAAGTCATGCACTTGACGCCAAGCAACGTAGGACTCCTCACTGCGGCGTCCACTTTTGGGATTGTCTTGGGACTAATTCCTGCTGGATTCCTCTCGGATAAATATGGACGCAAGAGACTGCTGGTTTTTGGAATTGTCGAATACAGCTTGTTGACGCTTGCTTGTGCTTTCAGCCCGAATTATCAAGTCCTTTTACTTCTCAGATTTCTGTCCGGACTTGGCATGGGCGCTGTATTTCCGCTTCCATATGCTATTGTGAGTGAATTTGTCAACAGCCGACAGCGGACACTGTTCAACGGGATGATGGACGCCTTTCTGTCCGTTGGCTATTTTATAGCGCCGCTGCTCGGTATGATGATACTCCCACATTTTAATTTCTCTATCGGTTGGAGAATTTTCTTTGTAGTGTCAGCTGCACCGTTGTTCTATGCCTTTGTTATTCAGCGATGGCTGCCGGAATCTCCCAGGTGGCTTGCCAAGAAGGGACGCACGGAGCAAGCGGAAAGAACACTCTCGCAAATTGAACGTTCTATCGAGCGATTGACGCAACGACAGCTGCCTGACCCGGAGTTAGAGCGCCAGACCTCTGCAGGGACGGTTCCAAAGGTCAGCGTTCGGACACCATGGACCCGACCCTTCATTACCCGAACCATCTCTCGGTCCATTGCTGCAACAGGTACCTTTTTTATGTTCTATATCGTCATGACGTACATGCCCACCATTTTCAGATCCCACGGGTTTTCTTTCGCTCACTCACTTATCTTTACGGCAATTGTAACGGGGGCTGCCATTCCAGGAAAAATCCTGAATGGCTATTTTGCTGAACGTCTAGGCCGCAAGGTCGTGTACGTACTGTTCATGGGGATTGCTGGAATTGCTTCTTTGTTTTTCGGACTTGCATCCACACCGTCTTCAATGGTCCTTTATGCGTGTATTATGTCGTTTTTTGGGACCGGCGCTTTCCCCGCTTTAAAGATGTCATACGCTGAGCAATATCCCACGCATGTGCGAACTACAGGGGCTGCGACTGTTGAAACAATTGGCAGACTCTTGGGAGGTGTCATCGGTTCCTATGCCATGCCCATTATTTTAAGCAACGGCGGATTATCAGACGGTACCGCAGTCATTGCTGCAGTCGCATTTGTCGCACTTGTGTTTGAAGTCGGATTTTCGAAAGAATCCAAAGGAGCGACTTTAGAGCAGTTAGAGGTGGCAATGCTTCAGTCAAAGTAAATTGTGGCGTTCAGGGGGTTGCGGGAATGGAGAAAAAGAAGCACCTGTATGAAATAGACTTGATGCGGGGTTTCATTATGCTCTGTGTTCTCTCCGTACACACTATAGCGCGCTACATTGAGATGGAGCCTGCATCGATGGAAAAGTCTCTATTCACAATGGGCGCGGTCATCAGTTCCCTGCATTTTACACGAGAGTCTTTCATGTTTATTACGGGCTTGGTCCTTTTTGTCACTTACTATCACAGTGATTTTCGTCCACTAAGGTTCTGGCGAAAACGATTTAGTCTGATTGTTGTACCGTACCTTGTCTGGAACATTGTCTACATTTTATTTGAAGGGGCGTATCGTACACACTTTGACTGGTCTGTGGGTGCACTGCTCCATGAGTGGACTCACGCTTTGATGTTTGGAAATCAGTTTTATCTCTATTATGTGCTCGTTACGATTCAGTTCTATGTTGTCTTTCCATTTTTGCTGTATGCGCTCCGGAGGCTAAAGCGCTGGCATTCACATATTTTCATCGGTTCCTTTGTGCTCCAACTGTTCTTGATGTATCTCACAAAGTTTGTTTTGCCGCACATAAATCTTTCAAACCTTCCTGTTCCGGTGTCGTATATGACGATTGACCGCACAACATTTATCCTAACCTATCAATTTTGGTTCATGGCAGGGGGAATTGTCGCATGCCACTATCGTACAATCGTGGAGTTTTTCGAGCAGCGAAGTCGCCTTGTGTGGATGACCTTTGGGATTGGTATCGCACTGTTTTACGCTCACTTTGTGTTGGATTGGGTCGTATTCAAGGAAGGCGGTCTTGCCGAGTCGGTGTTGCAACCGGTAATGGTTCCATACAGCCTATTGATCACGTTGGTCATCTGGTTCACAGGACTCAGATGGGCCGCGCGACGAACTCGAATATCATGGCGGCCATTTAGCAAGTTTGTGCAGACTGCATCCGATACCTCGTTCGGAATTTTTCTGATTCAGCCCTTTCCGTTGTGGTTGATGGAGACGACTGTTAAACACATGAAAGTTCCTCCTTGGATTCATTTTAGTTTAATTCCCGTATCGGTCTTGTTTGTCTATTTCTCGTCAATGTTCGCAGCCTTTTGGATTGGTAAAGTGCCAATCCTGGGGTATTCCGTAGGGCGAAAGGTCAACTTGAGAAAGCGGATTGAACAATCTGTCTCTGCAACGGCATCTTGAATTTGGATTAATGAGAGGAGCCTGATTATGTCTAGATTGACGGACGCAATTGCGAATTATCTGCACGATTCGAATAAGGAAATCGTACACGACAGTGGGAACTGGTACACTGCTCAACAAGTGCATCAGGATGTTCAGCGGCTCTGCAGCACCATGGCCGCCTCCGGTGTGAAGCAAGGCGAACGCATACTCGTAGAGTACCCCAATTCCTATTCCTTTCTCATTACGTATCTAGCCATCCTAAGCTATGGAGCAATTGCAGTTCCGGTAAACCCTAGCATGCCTGTAGCGGAGAGACAGGGGTTTATTGAACGCAGCAACGTTCGGGTTGGATTTATGACCGTACAAAAATGGAACCTGTTGTTCGGAATTCCGGATCATGACGATGCGGCCCATGCTGCCGTCAAACTGAATACGGTATTTGTTTCGAACGCTGACTCCGAACGTCCACATACAGTTTTCACCAACAACAATGGCCGTTGGGAGTCTAGCATTGTCCGCTCTTCAGAGAATGAGAATCTCACCATACCCGTGCCTGACGAAGATGATGTAGGAGTACTGCTCTTTACGTCCGGAACAACCGGCGCGCCCAAGGCCGTAGGATTGAAGCACAGGCATTTGTTTGCTGCAGCCCAAAATGTGGCGTCAGCTCATGAACTCTCTTCTGCTGATACATCCTACTGTGTTCTTCCCCTGTTTCACATCAATGCTCAAGTGGTCGTGCTCCTGTCGACCTGCCTCTCCAGAGGCAGGCTTGTCCTTGCGGAGAAATTTAGCGCCAGAGAATTTTGGCCGACAATTGAAACCCATAACATCAGTTGGGTCTCTGTGGTTCCGACCATCATTACAATTCTCTTGAACACACCAGGTCCGCAGACCGCGCCTCAAGGGCTCAGGTTTGTTCGCTCTGCGTCGGCCCAGCTTTCGGTACTTCACGGTCGGCGATTCGAACAGTTATTTGGTATTCCGGTCGTCCAATCTTACGGTATGACCGAGGCAGCCAGCCAAATATGTGTGAATCCATTACAGCAGGATAAACGAAAATTAGGGTCAGTCGGGCTGCCTGTTGGAGTCGAACTGCAGATAGTCGATGATCGCGGCGTACCCCTCGCTCCGCAACAGACGGGCAATATCCTCATCCGGGGGGAGAACGTGATTGACGGCTATGAGGAAACATCCAATTTAAATGACTTTGTTGACGGATGGTTTAACACCGGAGATGTCGGTTACATGGATACTGAAGGCTACGTATTTCTCACCGGTCGTAAGAAAGAGATCATCAACCGTGCCGGGGAGAAGATTAGCCCCTACGAAGTCGAGGACGTCATTCGGCGGCATTTCGACGTTTCCGACGCTGCCGTCGTAGGTCTTCCTGATGCACTCTATGGTGAACGGGTTGTGGCATTTGCTGTTCTCAAGGACAGACTTGTACCTCAAGACAAGGTAATTGAGGAGATATTCGAGTTATGTCGGCGTACAATTGCGGCCTTCAAGTGTCCATCCGAGATTCGAATTGTCGACGCGCTGCCCATCGGTGCAACCGGGAAAGTACAGCGCCAGGCACTAAAAACGGGGGCCATTCACTCACATCACGAGGCTCAAGCGTTCCAAATGTGAAAGAAGGTTACTCAACTTGGACCAGCAGGATGAGCAGGACCAGCAGGACCAGCAGGACCAGCAGGACCAGCAGGATGAGCAGGATGAGACTTTATTCGACAATACTTACACCAAGCATAAGCTTGCTCTTTCGTCGTTCGAGGACGCCATGTGCTGGGCGTCTATCATGCAATAGAACAATTTGAACAATGATTCAATTCCCTCCAATTGAGTGGAAATAAGGAGAGTATAATACATGTCGAAAAACTATTCAGCAAAATACCTCATAACTATGATAGCCATGGGTTCTATTGCAGCCTTAGTCTCCGGTTGCGGTACCCAGTCAGCCGCTTTAGGTCAAGGTACCGCAAAAGCGGCAACTCAAAACACCAGTTCTCAGCAAAACGCAAAACGATTCCAGCCGTCATTTCAGTTAAGTACGAGTCCCTCGTCTCCAGTGGCGGGCAAGGAGTTTACAATGACCATCTCCATGCAGCGTCGAAATGGAAGACTTGGTCAAAGCAGCTCTGGCCCTCATAAATCCGGTAATTTCTCCAATCGTACTGGGGGCCAGCGGCCCTCAAGGACCGGCAACTACGCAAAGTCCGGTAACCAGGCACCAGGAGGCGGCCCAGGCAGAAACTTCAATATGTCTGCGGTTATCACGGGTCCGTCCGTAAAGAAGAATGTCACTCTTACATCCAACCAAGGACAATTTACTGGAAAGACAAGTCTGTCCAAAGCCGGGACCTACACGCTTACGGTGACCATGAACATAGGACCGAGGCAGATTCAAAAGCAATTTACAATAAAGGTAAAGGCCTAGAACCAAGGTAAAGGATCAGAACCAAGGCAATGGCCCAGAACGAAGGCAAAGGCTCAGAACGAAGGCAAAGGCTCAGAACGAAGGCAAAGGCTCAGAACGAAGGCAAAGGCTCAGAACGAAGGCAAAGGCTCAGAACGAAGGCAAAGGCTCAGAACGAAGGCAATGGCCCAGAAGGGGTACCGCCGGCACCTCAGTTGTATTCACAGCCGAACATCTCTGTGCTTATGCTGTGAAGGTGAAACCAGACAGCGTTTTGATGGAGTTTGTCTTACATCTTACACACGACTACGCAGCGGCTCTGCAAAGAAATTGGAAGAAATGTAATTGAGACACAAAATGTGTTGGGTGTATTATCACCGAAAATTATTATATAATTGAATAGCATAATACTAGGAGGGTGATCCGTTCATGGCACTATTTAAGCGGCTTAAAGATGTCACATTGGCTAATATTAATGCTATTTTGGATAAAGCAGAAGACCCAGAAAAGATGGTAGATCAGTATTTGCGCGATATGGAAGACGATCTCGTCGATGTAGAAAAAGCAGTTGCAACCGCTATCGCCAACAAAATGAAGTTTGAAAAGAAAGTTCAAGATGAAAAAGAAATGGTAGAAAAGCGTGAGCAGCAAGCAATGAAGGCACTGGAACAAGGAAATGAGGACCTTGCACGCAGAGCATTAGAAGATAAGAAGATGCACCAAGACAACCTCACCTCTTATGAAAATCAGTACGCAACGACAAAAGCGAGTGCGGATAAATTGCAACACCAACTACAGGAAATGAAGCACCACTATCAACAGATGCTGAACAAACGAGATATCCTAAAAGCTCGTGCACAAACGGCCAAAGCAGAGAAGGAAATTAACCAATCCATGTCCGGTATCGGCAGTGATAATGCCGTTAAAGGATTTGGTAGAATGGAAGACAGAATTACGCAGATGGAAGCTGAAGCCTCAGCCAGCGAATCCATGATGGATTCAAATAAGTCGTTAGACGACGAACTGGATGCGCTCGATAAGTCCAACGTCGACGACGAGCTGGCCGCACTCAAAGCTAAAATGAACAAGGCCAAGGAATAGTCTCCAGTTTTGGAGATGGTTTTCAAGTTCTAACGATAAAGTTCTAACGACGGAAAAGTTCGGCGGGGCTATCCCACAAGGGTTTGGTTCTAACCTTACGGAGAGTCCCCTCGGATCTATCACAACCGCGAAGCTTGAGCTTGAGCCGGACCCAATCCCCGTGCCTGGGGCTGCTTAAGCGGCAGGCTACTTAACCTTCAGACTCTTTGAGCCTAGACCGCAGATAAGCTCCTCTCGGATCGCTATTCTGCTATTTACACTCGAAACCACCGAAATAAGCTCCTCTGGAGTGCCTATCCGGCCCGCCACCCTAAATCCGGTCATTTTAACCGCAGATAAGCTCCTCTGGGATCGCTATTCTGCTATTTGCACCGGAAACCACCGAAATAAGCTCCTCTGGAGTGCCTATCCGGCCCGGCCACCCTAAATCGGGCCACTTGAGCCGCAGATCAACGGAATTGAGCGAAAAACCAGCGGAAATCCTCCACTTGTCCATTACAATTCTAGTTCAGTTTGCCTAATAGGATAAACTTGGTGGAAGGTGCGGCGGACACAGCCAACTAGGCACTCAGTCTGCGCCGCGTTCGTTGTAGTCCCGTTGCTTAGTGATCGTTCTGCTCCCTATCACGATACCCGGCACATAATAGTGATCGATTCGATCACTATCACCGACCTGTCGTGTAAAATAGCGATCCTTATGATCCCTATCAACCACGCTCCATTTTGACGCTCCACAGGTTAGTGTCCATTTATGACACTAATGCATCACGTGAGGAGGAAATAGTGATCGTTGCGATCACTATTGCATGGCCCCTTCGACGATAGGGATCTTTCCAGGCACTAACCACCTTGCCACCTTGCCCGCTCGGTCCGGCCGGCAGAGATGATCAATGAACAAAGGAACCGCAACGTAGTGCAGCATACTGGGAATACGCAGTTCTACCGAGGCGAAAATTCGCACACTCTCTCGGGATGGACCGCATCCGGGCACTTGAGCCAAACAGCAGTGCCTCCGGCATGCGTATCTGGTCGATACTCCACGGCTCGGGCCACTTAATCCGGCCACTTGATCCGGCCATTTGAAGCAGATACGCTGCCGTTGGTTAGTGATAATACTTCCATGCATCATTGTAGTACCTGAGCAAAATCGGGTGATTCAATGTGTTTGGTACCCAGCGCACTGGTTTTCCATTTACCAACATATGACTGTTTTCATCTTTTCCAAATACAAACATTTTCGGCAACAAGGCCTGAGTTAGGAACTTCGTGGGGATCTCCAGGTGCATCTTCGAAATGTCAATCGGTTGTCGGGACGCAATTGTAAATCCCCAATCGCCAAAACTTGGGACATCTACGTGGTACCCCCGAGCATGTAAACCCACGCTGTGCACGGTATCGACAATTGTCCAAAACGCCTTCCTTGCAAACAATGGGCTGGTGGATTGACAGACCATGTACCCGTTTGGCTCCAAATGATTGCGGACAAACGTATAAAAAGTACGAGTATAAAGCTTATTGAGGGACTCGTTGTTCGGGTCCGGAAGATCAATAATAATATCGTCGTATAAATGGCTATGGTGAGTTCCTAGATACTTGAATGCATCCTCGTGGATCACCGTAACTTTCGGATTCAGCAGCGACTTGTGATTAATTTTTGTCATATACGGATTCGTCATCGCAAAGTGGGTCATTTTGGGATCCAAGTCAACTAAAGTGATATGTCTGACGCCTTTATACTTTAACAGACGATTCACGGCGATACCGTCTCCACCTCCGACTACCAAAATGCTTTTATGGCTTGGAGTCAGACTCATTATGGGATCGACCAATGCTTCGTGATAACGGTACTGATCACTTGAAGAAAATTGTATATTCCCGTTTAAGTACAGGCGAACATCGTTGGCTCTCTTGGTCAAAACAATTTTCTGATATTTGGTCTGAATACTTGCCACAATCGGATCGGCATACATTTTCTGCTCAAAACCTGCAGTATACTTATCTCCGACGAGAAACCCTGCGACTAAAAGCACAACGATGGCAATGCCGGTTCCCTGGTACACCCACCGGCGAAGCTTTAATTCATCACGAAATAGGTATGTCACCCAAATGGCAATCAGTGCATTTACTGTTCCTATCAGGAACGCAGTCTTCACCATACCCAGCCACGGACGTAAAATAAGAACAAATGCGATGGCTCCTGCCAAACTGCCGGCGTAATCTGCAAACAGGATGCGCGACGTGCTCTTGTTCACAGTTTGACCCATCTCTTGTGCCTTTCGTATTAGGATAGGAAGTTCTAGACCAGTTAAAGCACCGACCCCAAAGGTTACCAATCTCAAGTAAAACTCGGCAGTGGGAACGCCAAAGTATGCGAGAATCATAAACATAAAAAACGACGAAGTACCTCCGGTCAAAGCGACTCCAAACTCAACCTGAACAAACCGTGAAGCCAAATTCTTGATAATTTTTTCACTGGCAAGTGACCCTAACCCCATGCCACTCAGGAACAGACCAATGGTCCATGCGTATGTAGCTACACTGTCTCCGAAAGCGTACGATCCAACAGCGCCAAACAAAACTTGAAAGACAATGCCGCAAATGCTGACGGCCGCACTGGCAATACTTACATTGCGAATTGTCCTGCCTGTCGTTTTATCCATCAATTGCTTAATCCTCTCTAGTCTCAAAATCTAGTCTCAAAAGGTCCATTCGCTGTCGTGGTTATTTCGTACCAAGCCCTCATCTTTCATACAAAGTCGTCGTTTAAAACTCGGCTTACTACAGCCCAATTTTCTCTACTGCCATCTTGGAAATCGATTGCTGGGACAAAATGTAGGAGTCAACATGTACTGCGGTAAAATTCTTGAGATGAGACTCGTCCAGAATTTCGGCAGTAGAATGTGCACTAGAGTTCAGCCGCTCCACCGTGGTGGCAATCAGCAGTGTTTTACCATCTGCAAGTGTCGATCGCTGAATCTTATCGTCAGAAAATATGAGCACGGCCTTTGCTTGTGTTATGTTTGCCCGCAGCAGGGTCTCGTCGAGGGCTGGCGGTCCTTGGACATATACAACTCCGTTCTCGGAGCAAGGGTTCGATTCAATTTCATCGACCAGTACAATTTTATGTTTGCTGTTTCTACTTAAAATCTCCCGAATGGCAAAGTAGGCCTTCTGAGACCATCCAATAATAATGATGTGATTGGTACCTTTGTAATCCAAAAGACCACGCTCCCGCCGGTTTCTCATCACAGAAAACAAGTCCAGAAACTTCCCAATGATTACTCCAAGCAGGCCAATGCCTACTACAAACAAGAACATTGCATAAATGCGGCCCTCGGTTGTCTTGGGAGCATAATCGCCGTAGCCTACTGTACTCATGGTCGTTAATGTCCACCACAGTCCATCGAACACTGTAGGAAATTCCTTTGGCTCAATCGCGTGGACGAAAACGGAACTGAATGCAACTAAGCAAAGAGTGGACAGCAGTAGAATCCAATTGTTTAACTTTGCAATTTTAAAGTAGAGCCGTCTTATGTGAAATATAATCATACAGTGCAGTCACCTCAAGAAGAGAGAGAGGCAGTTTGCCTCTCATTTAAGTGATACTCGGACCAATAATGAATGAGAACGAGAGGGATATGAAAAAGCTTAAAATGGCGACTGCCCGGTTATCTTTTGCAATGGCATCATCTAGGTTGATTTTGGGCGTAACTGCATTAAACAGGAAATAGATGAAAATTAATAAGACGAGGCCTACGAGTCCCCAAAGCAGGGTTTGTCCAATGTTATCATTCCCGGAGATAGCAAACCGAAGAATGTTGGCAATGCCAAGTAGCTTTCCGCTGGTGGCGATAGACACAGACACATTTCCTTTTTTAATCTCTTCCCAATCGTTGTACTTCGTCGTCACCTCTATTACGAAAAATGAAACCAGCAGAAATGCGCCGCAAGCTATAAAATATACCAGCGTTGCCACAAAAGGATTACTCATAATCATCTTCCTCCATAACCGTTAAAGGATTTTTACTTTCCTGCATGAGGCCCTCCGCTTCGCACACGACTGTTGTATGTACTCGCGGACTCAATCCGAATACCGCCAGAATTCCCGGCATTTTTGGCTAATCTTCCCGATCTCGTTACATATCCGTCATATCCCATTCCAGCTGGATAAGATCGATAACGATGCCAGCCAAACATGTTATCTAAGATAGAAGCTGTTAAGTATCCAGCTAGGAACGAGTGGTCGTAATGGTCTTTCACAAACTGCTGTGAAGACACTTCTATCAGACTATTTTGTGGACTTTTTGGATCCTGTTCGATTTGAACCAAATCCGATCTGTATAACAAAAACATCCGCTTGGCGTCCACTTTACTTATTTCCTTGGGTTTGTTCTTTTTCTTTAACCATTGTGCAACCTGAGGAACTGTCTCATTTGCCGCTTCATAAACCTTCGACGTATTTCCTTGATTGTCCTGAACGACGTTTACAAGTGGGAACTTATTTGAAATTGTACTGTGGGGAGAGCAGCCGGATACGAGCAGTACTACTGCAAGCACAGCTGGAAGCAGAAACTTCTTCAAGTCATCACGTCCTTGAGATAATCTCAATTTCTTTCTCAGTTACCTCATATCCTTTGCTGATTTCAAAGTCTGGACCCCATTGTTCAAAGCATAAAAAATGCTCTTCGTCCTCCGTTTCAAAATCCCAGTATGTGACTCGCTGACCGACCACAGCTCCGGCTTTCCCCCACACCTCATCGATGACTGCGGTACCCTTCTCGTCCCTGTAGTACCTGCGTCCATCATAATCAACCTTATTGTCGTTGGGCGAACCCATTGTTGTAGGTAGTTTTTCATAGACACCCAACTCCAACTCGTCGTCTAACTCCACAGACAGCCAGAGGTCCTTAGACGGACTTTGCAGGTGGTAGTCATACCACTTGTAGCCAGAGTCATTGTACGTCAGTTTTCCTACAACCTCATAGTTCTCCAAGTCGAAATAAATAATGTCACCCTGCTGTAGATTAAAAAGAGTCCTCCTTTCTGCGGGCTGAGAATTTTTCTTGAATAAGTTCGAAAAAAGACCCATGTTCGTCCCCCTACTCCGTTTATAACACCCTATTATCCGGTTCTACACACATTTTACCATGACTTCCGCTAAATTAGTCTCCAAAGTGAATTAGGCTTTTGAAGAAATCGGTTGGGAAAAGTGGGACAGCACCGTTGCGAGAACATAGACCACTCTCTCGACATCGGTGCTGGTGAATCCTCTATTTATCAGCGGCTCCGGCGATATCTCCACACCCAAGTAAGCAGTGAAATCAGTATGAGACCTCCGACTGCAATGGATAGTACGGCGGCTTTGGAAAAGCCTGCGGTTCTCACCGGGGAATTGGGCAACTTCGCTGATGCAGACTGAGGCTGAGGGGCCGGCTTTTGTTTCACGCCGGAAATTTCATATGTGGGCATCATGTAGACATTGTGGTCCTGACTCCCAATAATCAAGTAGTGGTTAATAATAATTGGGCCGGCCGGCGCTAAAACGCCCCCAATGTGCTTTGTCCCCAATTCCTTGCCGGTCTTTGTCTTCAATGCATACACGTTTCCCTGTGCATTTGAAAAATAAACAATTCCATTGTCCGCTACCGGCGGCGCCTTCATCATTCCACTGTTAAACGTCCAGAGTCTCTTTCCGGTTTTTAAGTCAAGTGCGTAAAACGTCTTCGTGATGGGACTACCAACAAAGACTTTACCATTGTAAATCATAGGTGCACCAGATTTGTTATTGGAAACTAGACTTCCGCTCCCCAGTTTTTCTTGCCAAATCAACTGCCCTGTTTCAGCATTCATAGCATATATTTCATGTGTCACCTCAGTCTCACTGCCAGGTACAGGCAGCAGGCCCGTGGTGACTACGATATTGTCACTGACCGCTGGAGGTACATCGTCCATTCCTGCTGACACATGAGGAAATGGATGCTTCCATAGGATTGTTCGCTGCTTCAGGTTCACTGCAAAGAACTGATATGCATTAGCACCCCCAAAATACAGCACCCCGTTGGAAACAACTGGTGATGACATGCTCACATATGATCCTAAAGCGAGTTGCCACTCAACTTTTCCCGTACTTCGATTCAACTCATAGAGATGTTTGCCGCCGGTGACTACGTAAACGTTTCCTTGATATACGACTGGGGTGGGCATGACTTCCCCGCTAGTCGGAAAATCCCATAGTATTTTCCCTGTCTGAGCGTTGAGAGACAACACGCCGCTCTTTCCAGTACCCCGCAGTCCATTTTGCTGAAAGTTTCGATTACCGTACCCGACGAATATTTGGCCTTGATAATAGTCCATCGCTGAATGAACCCAGTTAGGCGCCTTATTTTGCCAATTCAGTTTCCCAGTCTTTAGATTAAAGGAGTTCAAAGTGCCAGTAAGGTGATTTCCGATGTAGAGGCTGTTGCCTGCGACAACCGGTGTAGCACGTATCTGGTTGTCTGTTTTAAAAATTCTCATCGTTGCCTTAATGTTGGCGCTACCGGTGTTATAGACGGGATTGTCTTGTGGATTTCCTCGATACATGGTCCAACTGGAAGGACCAAATGCTGTAGAATTCGCCGCATAAGCCGTTTGCAAAAACGGACTGAAAGCTATAGCCAAAAACACTGTCAGCAGCCACGTTAGGACTCGTCGCAAAATTTTACACCTGCCTCAGTATAGTATGTTCTTGAAATAATTTCTCCGACTATAGTTTAGTTGCTACGACCAGGGCATTTATGGAGGCGGATTGAAGATGGTATGGAGAGTTTGTGGAGACCGACTAAGTTGAAGCGAGAGAAAGACGGTTTGGGAAAGTGTTACATTGTGTCGGTGAAATGGGAATCGCTCCTCAAAATGCAGAAAGAGGCTACCCTGAAGTGGAGTATCCTCTTTACCAAAGCATAGATGCGTAGTGTCAATCGCCTCAATCTTACCCAATATTACCCAATATTACCCAATCTTTCCTCACTGTGCCTCACTGACTAATTCCGAAAAGAACTGATGGACTCAGAGACTGGTGATTTCGCCTTCAGTCGCTTGCGGCCTTTGGCACCTCGTCTTCTGGACTTATTGAGTTTGACTGGTCTCTCAGGTTCACCAATGACTTTGTGGACTTGTGACTGCAACTTTGCTAATTCTGACTTCAATTCGTCTTCCGTCATGCCGCGAATTGTCGCTTCAATGCGCGGGAACATGCGACTTGCAGCATCGCGCATCATCATCCCCTGTACACCTGTAGCCTGCTGTAAGCCTCTATCCAAATACTTTCGAACCAGCTGCATCATCCGGTCATGCATAGTCGTACCCGGTCTTTCGTCGTTCGCTTCCACAAGTTCGCCCCCCTTTTTCACACCGTTGGCTCGTCGCTCTTTGGCCACAATGTATGCAAGGGGCTGACATCGAGAGACGGCGACCGCACTGGGTCATTTCAATCCGGGCCAGACCCGAGTCCAACTGCTTCCCTCAGTCAGAAATAAATGTGAGTT